>MHCP01000025.1 GCA_001816655.1 Candidatus Woykebacteria bacterium RBG_13_40_15
CTTCATTTATAACTAAATGCCTCTCCGGCCAAGTACCGGTTGAGATTTGGTTTCCTAAGATTTCGCCTTGGTCAAAAAAGACAGCTAAAGAGCTTAAACTCGTTAGTGAAGAAATTCCAAAAATTACTAAAATCGCAAAAACGATTTTCGAGTTGATTTTAAAACCTCTCATTATTACGCCCCTCCTTTGGCGGGTCTTTTAGCTAGCTCTCGTTTGATAACTAGAGCTTCACTGATAATAACATAAATAGCCGGGATCAAAATGAGAATAATAAATCCAGGTACTGTTTTAGCGAAAGCAACAGGATACCCAATTAAAGGTATAGCAAATAAAACTTTTCCTAAAACCTGACTTTTTATTACAGCCCAACCATCGTTAGTTGAGTTGGCATCCCCTTTGGTTTCGAAGTTGCCATCGACAATATTTGCAATGCGGTGGGTGATAACCTGCGTTTTACTATCCGGCCTTCGGAATGTAATGATGTCATCAGTCTTCAGGGAATCAATTACTTTTTGATTTGTTTCAACCACCACAACTGATCCAGTTAAAATCGCAGGTTCCATGGACCCAGATTGAACAACATACAGCCTGAAGAGACCTGGTACTCCAAAGATAGACAAAGCTGTTGTTAAAATAATTATCACTACAAAAGCAGTTAAAAATGCAAATGCATAATTAAACACTTTTGAGTTTCTTTTAAAATACTCTGTTATCTTTTCGATCATTGTTTTAGTAGGTTGCACAAGGGAGTGTGCAACCGTACTAAACTAACGAACTAAGGAGCTAAGTTCTCAGCAACAAAAACTTCAGTCCACTCACAAGTGCTTGCTTGGACTGAGTTTGGAGCATTCACATCAAGCTGAGCGGTTTGGTATACCCGAACCTGATGGTTTGTAGGCAAGCTAGCGATTACCTCTTTAGCATTGCTCGGTCCCTTCAAATTGCTTAATGGTCCGTTAAAAGTGGGTAGTGGGACGTTGAAACCACCAAATCCGAATCGACGTACGTTAGTAAGGTTAATCCAATTACATACACCGTTTGGATTACTGTCGTACCTTACGTACATAGAAACTTTGACAGGTACAGTACCTGTGTTGACAACTCCAGCGCCCTCTTCAGCTGTTTGTTGACCAGGAACAAGATTGGATGCAGTGATAGGTTTTGACGGCCCGACGACATCATCGTTATCAATACTGAGCTCTACGTCTGCAGTACCAACAGTATTGCCAGGAATCTCTGCGGTGTCGGTGAAGACCGCAAAAGTAACCCCAGCTACTAGCGCTAGAGTTCCGGTGATAGTTGCACCGGCCATTGCGATTCTTTTAAGATCCATTTATTTTTCACCTCCTCCCAAGTGTTTTAATTACTTTTTAAGCAAACAAAAACCGCCTTTTCAAACGGCGGTTAAGATATTTTTATTAGTGTTATTTTTCAGAAGTTTGGTCATGTGTTTCAATACAAAACCCAAAGCTAAGTAAGCTTTGGGCAGATACTTATAGTTTCTCTAGGAGAGCTATACTATTTTTACAGATATGTAAGGATTTTGTCAACCCATTCATTAATATATAGGGAATGGTTTTTA
This sequence comes from Candidatus Woykebacteria bacterium RBG_13_40_15, assembly GCA_001816655.1. Lineage (GTDB taxonomy): Bacteria > Patescibacteriota > Microgenomatia > Woykebacterales > RBG-16-39-9b > RBG-13-40-15. The sequence continues at coordinate 1,584 of MHCP01000025.1, forward strand.
TGAAATTTTGCCTACGAGGAAGGGGCACTCCTAGTGGATGAGCGCCCCTGTCGTCTACTCTCCTTGGTTAGCCGAGTTCCATCCGGCTTTGGTCGCCGATATCAGGCTTGCGTACCAGTTCCCACCTGGTATCGCCACCTTGGTAACCGCCTTTGTTGCAGACGAACCTTTTTTTGGGGCCCACCATCCAGCTAATAGACAAGGTTACGCTGCCGACACTGGCGCCTGTTCTCTCAGCGAGCTGGCTGCTAGTGGCGGTCCCGCCCAGGGCCTCGAGGATATCCAATATCTTCCGTTGAAGAGGAGTTACGATCCGTTTAGCCATCTTCCGAACCTCCCTCGGGCTTAGTTGCTAGAAGATTTTGTCGATTACCCAGAGTCCTGTAAGCAGAGCACCTAGGGAAGCATAGATCCTGAACACTGTGAGAAACTGACCTGGGTGTCCTGACCCTGGATCCCTATCGGCGATATAACGGGCTACGGGATAGGAGCAGACCAGCATTAGTCCAATCCATATCACGTAGGCTACAACGCGTGGGTTCACTACGATTGCCATCGTTTCCTCTCTCCTTGGTTTATGCATCACCGTTTTTTAGCGGCTATTTTCTGCACTGATTTTAACATAATGATTCTAGTTTGAAAATCAGGGAGTTATGGTGAGTTGGTTGTTTGAGGAGATTTTTTGGGGGTGAGGGGGCCGCTACTTGCTTGAGCAACCCCCATCATCTCCCTCCCGTAGATCCCTTGCAGGCTGCTTATTTGAGGGAAGCAAGAGTCCCGCCAGGGCTATCAGTACGAGGAAGATAGTTGCAGCCCATATCTTCACTGCCGCTACTTCGTCGATAGAGATACCCACCATATGTATAGTGGGCCCACTGTCTTCTGGTCCTGGGTCTGATCTCATCGGCTTCCTCCCATTGTCTGTTTGTGCTGAACTTTTCGCACAGACGGGAAGGGGCACCCTCTGTCGGGAAGGGGGTGCCCCTTGTAGTCTGCCTCCTCTACTTCTGGTGATAGACCTCCTGTGTCTCTTGCCTTGGTTTTGCCGGTCCCATGGTTGCTACTGGTCTTGGTGTTGGTGCCGGTGTCAGTATAGCCGTTGGTTCATTCGGTAACAGCGGCATGTCGGCTAGGTTGGTCAGAAGAGTGGGAAGAGTTCCCCTGACTATGTTAGCCAACTTCCAGGAAGCCCTGTTTTTTTCCTCCCAGCTCCTTACCAGTACCGTGTCGGAGGTTGCTGCGCCTAAGAGAACTGTGTTCGCCTTGGCCGCTAACCATGACGGCAAAAGATCTGGCGGCTGGTAGTTGTGGGCGCCTGTCTCCAAGAGCTCCTCTAGGAACTGGACATAAAGCCCACAGACTGGTTCCTGGTGAAGCTCGACGTCCTCCGTACAGTAGTCCGCTAGGAACACCTCCGTTGCCAAGCCAGCACGTGCTGGCAGAAGAATCGCTTGCTCTATGGCGCTGCACCACCCTACTTGGGCTACTGCCTGGTCCCGTTCAGCTAGTGCTGCGTTCCTCTCGTTCTTGGTATTCCGTAACGAAGCACCTAGCAGGACGAGGATGACCACTAGGAGCCCTACTATGCACAAAAGGCAGACCGTTAGAAAGCTTACCTCTTTTTTCCCGGTTCCGTCGTTTTCCACTGGAGTCTCCTTTCCTCTTCCGCTTTTCGCGGTTTGCTTTTTGGCTTGATTGTTACAGTGCGTTTTCTTGCTCCTCACAAGAGACAATTAGCTACTTTTACTATCGACAAGTCTAACATTTTTCCTCTGAAAAATCAATTACTATAGGAAAAATCGTACAAGTGTACACTCCTGGTGTGTACAAGTGTACAAAAACCGAAGATGGGTTTTTAGGTTGAAATAACTAGCTCGTTGTTTGCAGCGGAAATGGTTACTTGGGATCCGCGGCGAATTTCGCCGGAGAGCATTTTCTCGGCGATTTTTTCTTCCAGATTGTCAGCAATGTATCGACGAAGCGGTCTCGCTCCGTAAGTTGGATCATAACCCGACCTGGCGATCAACTGCAGCGCCGCTTGATCCACATTTATATTAATATCCTGTTTCTTTAATCTTTTGGCGAGATCGGTTGTTAAAAGTCCAACTATTTGTGTTAGATCAGTTGGGCTAAGTGGTTTGTAAACGACAATATCGTCAAATCTATTTAAAAATTCTGGTTTGAAAATCCCCTCACGTTGCAATTTTTCTAGTAGTTCCCTTTTCAAGACATCGACAGCCTTTCCCGTCTGGATAGCTTCTCTGATAAACTCAGCGCCGGCATTTGAAGTGGCGATAATTATTGTATTCGTAAAAACAATTCGCCTGCCCAGGGAATCTTCCAGGGAACCCTCATCAAACACAGGCAAAAAAGCTTCCTGGATTTTTTGGTGGGCTTTTTCCATCTCATCCAACAGAATCAAAGAAAATGGCCGCTGCCTTACCTTTTCTGTAAATTCCCCACCCTCCTCGTACCTACCTGTTCCAGGAGGCGCACCAATTAATCGATTAATTGAAGTAGCGTCCTGGAATTCGCTCATATCGATTCTCGTAATCTCGTCTTCACTGCCAAAATACTGACTTGCCAGGGCTTTTGCGGTTTCAGTCTTTCCAACACCGGTTGGACCTAAGAAAAGAAAGGCCCCTATTGGGCGTTTTGTTTGACGTTCTATTGTTCTCGCTCGCCTCATGGCGTTTGAGATAGAAGTAATTGCTTCATTTTGATCGACAATTCTTTCATGCAATATTTTTTCCAAGTCAAGAAGTTTTTTAGCTTCTTGCCCGCCTGCGGCTACCACGGGGACTTTTGTTTTTTGACTAATTATTTCCGCCACGTCAGAGGCCTCCAGTAGATTCTTTTTCTTTAGGGAAACTGCAGTAGCGGCTTCATCTAGAAGATCAATTGCTTTTCCAGGCAAAACCCTATCAACCAAATATTTGTTCGCTAAATCGACTGTTTTTTGGATAGCTTTATAGGTAATACAAATTTTGTTTTTATTTTCAATTTTTGGTGCCGCTTCTTCTAAGATGCAAATACTTTCTTTTGTTGTACTTTCCGGAACTTCTATTGCCTCAAATAAAGAAGAAAAACTACTTTGACGCTCAATGTATCGTCGGTAATTTTCTCTATCTGTAGTTGCAATTACCTGCAACCGGCCAGAACCTAAAGCGTTCAGTAGGTGCCCCGTTATATTTAGGCCCGTGCCGCTACTTCCAGCAAGATTTTCTATTTCAGGGATAAAAAGCACAACATTACCAGCGTGGTTTATTTCCGTTAGCAAATTGTTGATTCGCTCTTCCAGCTCGCCAGCGGCCGCTCCGGCTAGGAGTGCGGTAACATCAATCTCGAGGAATCTTTTGTATTTTAAGGCTGGAGGAAGCAGTCCTCTGAGTGATTTTTCTGCAAGACCGTAGACGATACTTGTTTTTCCAACTCCAGCAGCACCCACCAAAATCACATTTCTTTTTTCTCCTCGGGCAAGAATTCCTTGTACCTGTTCTACTTCCTTATTTCTCCCAACCAAAAATGCACCGATCTTTCCTTTTTGCATCTGCTTTGTTATATCGAAGGAAAAGCGCTCTGTTTCAAGTGTCCAGCCCCCGCTCCAGAGTTCGCTTATTCCAGGCCCCAGTGTTTCGGGCGACTTTTCCCAGAAATTTAGCTTATCTTTTTCAAAAGAACTCCGTACCCAGAATATGATGTTTAAAATGTCCTCTTCTTTTATTTCTTTTTCAAAAAATAGCTCTTGCAGCTTTTTATTCGTACTAAAAATAGCGAGAAAAATATCTAAAATATCGATAAAGCCTCTCCCCTCCTTTTTTGCCCAAGAGCCGGCGAGAGGGACGATCGCTACGAAATTAAATTGAGCCTTGGTGATCGAAGGGTCAGATAGTATTTTTTTATTTAAATCTGGGGCGGTGACGTCTGCTCTGCTTGTTACAAACGCGATTTTGTTTTGATTAAATAAGCTAGCCAAAAACGTTGAAAGACTGGCGACCCGAGCATTTTTCAAGATGAATCTTGCAGTATTAAATTCAAAAGATTCTGCTAGATTGTTTTGGCCTGTGCTAAGCGGTACTGGCTGCTCTTTTAGAGTTTTTTCTTCGTAGAAAATTTCGAAAACCAAATAGATTATGGAAATACTTAAAACCAAATAAAATAGTTTATTTTGGTCGTTTGTGAAAAAGAGAAATAGAAGTAGTATCAGAATCACTGCAGCGACCCACCGTAAAATCACTACTAGTGTAGACGAAAACAGATTTGCGAAAGCAGCACCTGTAAAAATCTTAGAACTATTTGGCGAAAATTGCTCCATATAAAGAAACTAATGCTAATATGGGTAGGGCGAACCAAGCGAAAAACACGACCGCTTCGATTACCAAAACCAAAGATAAAATACAAAAGTCAAAGATAATTAATAATGTTTTTATAGTAGCCCCTATGAAAATAGCCGTGCGTACCAAACCTTCTCGATACTCATTTTTCCAAGGCTTGAAAAATGTTGTAAAAAGCGATTTCAGAGAAAAAAGATGAGCAAAAGCGAGAAAGATGAATTTTAGGATTTTGAGTAAGGTAATAGGCGCTTCCCAAAACCACCAGATGAAGAACTCAATTGGTAATTTGGCCAAGTAAATGGTTACGGCAGGCACAGTCATTTATATTTAGTTTATCATAAAGTTTGGTTGGTGTAATACAAGGAGTTGTTCCCGCCACGCGACCCTAGTTGCGTTTGAATGGCGGGAAGCTCAAAATCGTGCGATGACGAAGATGACGACTAGTAGGACGACTGCCACTACTAAACACTCGCGCCAGTCGAAAAACTCTGGATTCATCCAGACCAGAGCGAAGATAGTCGCAAGCAGAAGTATGACAGTTACTACTATCGCTCCGATCAGTTTACCCATTCCTCCCTCCCTTCCGTTGGTTTTCCGGTCATTGGCCCCCTTTCTTGCGGAGGCTTAGATCTGCTTTGTTGCGTCTTGTTGCTGAGATTTCAGCTGCTTTATTGTGTCGTTTACCCCTACACCAACTGCGTAGACGAGAAGGAGTATAGCCGATATTCCTGCCGCGGTAGCCCCTCCCAATCTATCACTTCCTGTTGCATCTCCAACCAGAAACCCGGCAAAGAGGGCAAGTGTGAAGGAGATAATGGCAAAAAACATAAGGTACTTCATGAATGATCCTCCCTTTCAGAGTTTTCCTAGCGCCGCAAGAGTCGCTAGAAATCCAACAGCTATCACGGTTACGATCAACAGGGCCAAGATCAATGGTCAGTCGATCTTGCCCTCGATCTATCTCTTCATTGCCACCTCCTTAATTTCCTATAGTATATTATACCTTATGGGGGCAATGTAATTGAATTAAGAATGCAGAATTAAGAATTAAAGTTTTTTGCCTTTTTCCTTTTTACTTTTAACTTACCTTTGAACCAGCTTGGGGTTCTGTAGGCCGGTCCCCGCCTGCCATGCCTGGCACTGGCGGGCAGGGGCTTTCCTCGTTTTTTCAAGCCCATGAAATGGTCGCAGCACGCGAGAGTACCTAAATCATTAAGTGACTAGCGAAAGTTATTTAGTTATGGAGCGTGCTACTCTTACTCCTCTTTACGTAGTTTTTCTAAATGTTCTTTGATGTATTTTTCGTAGCCGATTTCTTTTGGCTCGTAGTAGCGGTGGCCGGCTAATTTATCAGGCAAAAATTGTTGTTTTGTGGAGCCACCCGGAAAATCGTGGACATATTTGTAGCCTCTTCCATAGCCGGTTCTTTTCATTAGATCTGTAACCGGATTTCGGAGGTGCAAAGGGACTGGCTCGTTCAGCGTTGCTCGCACATCTTTTCTTGCTCGGTTTAGTGCCACATAAGAAGCATTTGATTTTGGCGTAGTAGCTAAATAAGTTACTGCTTGAGCAAGGTTCAGTGCTGCTTCTGGTAAACCAACAAATTGCAAAGCTTGAGCGGCAGAAACAGCAATTTGCAGGGCTTTTGGATCAGCATTGCCAACGTCTTCAGAAGCTAAAATAACCATTCGGCGAACGATAAATTCAGGATCTTCGCCTGCCTCAAGCAACCTTGCCAACCAGTAAATTGCAGCATCCGGGTCGGATCCTCGCATGGATTTGATAAAGGCAGAAATCGTATTGTAGTGCTCTTCCCCGGTTTTGTCGTATGAAAGTTTTTTAGATCCTAGGGCCTCCCTAATTTTCTCTTCACTTAAGGTTCTTTTACCATTTCTTGATCTGGTTAAATTTGTAGCAATTTCTAAGGCATTTAAAATGATTCTTGCGTCTCCGTTAGAGGCTTCTAGAAGTAGAGTCAATGCATTTTTATCAATATGAACATTATATTTACCCAATCCGTTTATTTTGTCTTTCAAAGACGTCTTAACTATATTCGTAATATCTTCCATTTCTAGCCGATTTAAAACAAGGACTTTGCATCGGGAAAGGAGAGGCCCTATTACTTCAAATGATGGGTTTTCCGTAGTTACCCCAATCAAAATTATTGTCCCATCTTCCACAGAAGGAAGAAGAAGGGACTGTTGAGATTTGTTCCAACGATGAATTTCATCAATGCAGAGGATGGTTCGTTGCTCTTCGGTTTCTAATCTTTTTTTCGCCTCGGCAACTACTTTTTTTATTTCATTTACCCCAACTTCAACCGCAGAAGTAAAAACAAAATAGCTTTTGGTCTCGTTGGCAATTATTTTTGCTAGTGTAGTCTTTCCGCTTCCCGGAGGCCCCCAGAAAATTACGCTTGGGACTTGGCCGCTTTTCGAAAGTGAGCGTATTACCTTACCCGGGCCGACTAAATGCCGCTGTCCTACAAAGTCGTTTAAACTGCTCGGTCTCATTCTGTCTGCCAGAGGCCTACTATTCATATAGGCCAATCTTACGAGCAAAAGGTTTTTTGGTCAATAAGCAAGTTTGGGGCTAAAGTTACTTGAGGAGTTAACTTGAGGAATTAACGGGGAGTTTCGTGGTATTCTACTTTGACAAACTTGCAAGTTTCATCGAAGTAAAAACTTGTGATAGAAGCAGTTGGAAGATCTGTTGTGTTTACTAATTGTAACGATTTTCCTTCCAAGGAAAGTCGTAGAGCCACTATTGGGTATATATGGGAAACGCATATTACTTCCTCACCTTTGTGTTCGGTACATAAATTAAAAGTGAATTTCTTCATTCTTTCAGTAAGCCCGTTTAGGTTTTCAGGTACTTCTCTGGTCTCCGGATTATTTAAAAATGCTTCATAATAATCATTGAGGTAAAGATTTTCTAGTTTAAATGCTTGCCAATGAGAAGATTCGACTTCAATTAGATCATAGGAGTGGGTTATTTTGGCCTTCGGGAAAAAATCACTTATGATATTTGCGGTTTCGAAAGTTCTCTCTAAGGGTGAGGTATAAATTGCTTTTATGGGGCGATCTTTGAGAAACTCACCGGCCTTTTTAGCTTGTTTTTTTCCAGTCTCATCCAAGTGAAAACCAGCCATTCGACCTGGGATAATTCCGTCGGGATTGGGGTTTGCGGCATGACGGATAAAATGAATAACTGTGTTCATTGAATCTTCCAAAAATAAGAAAGAGCCCAAATTAAGAGAAGCAACCCTATGAGAATTGAAAAATTAATCTTTAATATATCTAAACCATTAAGGATTAGAGCTATGCCAAATACTAACAAGATTATTGGAAAGGTTCTTGATCCTTCTCTGTGAAAAAACATATTTCCTCCTTTAAGTTAACTTTAAATGAAAAGTTCTCAGTTGGCAAGCAGTTAAGTTTCCTTCAAAATCTGCAGGGAATGTTTATAACTTTCTTCAATTACGGCTTCTGCTTTTTCCGGAGTAAAATCATAAGGAGCAAGTTTCAAGCCCGCCCGGGGCTCAATGGGAATTATTTTTACATCTGGATAGAGAGATTTTATTAGTTCCGCTTCGTATCTCGTAGTTTGGTATTGGGCGATATCCCGTGCGTCAATTATATTTTCCAAAAAATTCTTTGGGGGTCTTTTCATCTCTCCGGCGTAACCAGCATTGATTGCGTAAATTACTCCGCAACCCTCCCTTGCCAATTCAAAAAGTGGCATGTTGTCGGATACTCCGCCATCAATAAAAACATCTTCACCGACTCTTACCGGCGGAAAAATTCCCGGAGTAGCGCTAGAAGCAAGTAGAGCGGGGATTATCGGGCCACTTTTAAACCAAGTGTCTTGGCCAGTTTCAGCATTGGTAGCACCTATTGCCAAAGAAGTCTTTAAATCCTCGAAGCTTTTAAAAGGAAGTCTTCTTTCTAGAAATTCTGCTATTTTTGAAGAATCCCCAAGACTTTTAGTGTTAAGGCCGTTTGCAATTAATCTTCTTATAACCTGCCAAGCGGAAAGCCCTAAAAAGGCTTTGTTTATGTAGGAGAAAGTAACTTTTAGATCGGTAAAAGAATTAAAAGTTACCGGATCGTAAGCATGAAAGGCGGCAATAAAAGCCCCCGCAGAAACCCCAGCTATATGGTTTGGGATAATTTTGTGCTCCAAAAAAGCCCTTAGAACTCCAATATGGACTACTCCCCTATTTCCCCCTCCCGAATATGAAATACCAACAGCCTCTTTATTAATTATTTTTGAATCAATATCTCTGATTTTCACTGGGAGCTCTTATTTTCAGAAGTTTGTGTTTTTTTCCTGAAATTTATCTGGAAGTTTCTTTCGGAATTTAAAGTAATAAAGTGCCACACCAGATCCGGCGATAACTATTATTAAAATTACAAGTCCTATCAAAATTGGCAAGGTGTAGTTAGCTCTCTTTTCTGAGGTTTTGGCCACAGATCCAGTGGCCTTATTGGCTGAATTAGTTGCACTTGGAGATACATTCTGTTGAGCTGTAGAGGCCGTCGTTATATTACTTGTACCGGCTGTTGAATCTGTTGCCGTGGTAAGTGTACTGTCTCCCGAAACAGCTTCGTTATTGGAACCATCTTTGCTTCGTACTCTGAAGTGGTATGTAGTACCAGCGGTAAGCCCATTTAAAGTTACGGAATGATTTGTTAGAGACTCTGTTTTACCTGAAATTAATCCATAAGTAGCGGTTGTTCCATAATCAACATAAGTATTTGAAGCTTCATTTGTAGTCCAACTTATTTGTGCTGACTCTTTTGTAAGTTCACTTACTTGGATATTTGAAATTGTTGGGGCTTGATTATCAGCCATAGTATAAACAGAGTAACTTATTGTTAGAACTGGCTTATATCCTGATTTCTCTTTGCTGTAAAACGTTCTTCCCCAGAACCCGGTTTCAGGCCCTCGGATCCTGAAACCATAATTGGGAATCGAGTTGTTTACCCACTCAACGACAATGTTTTTGACGTCAAAAATATACCAGCCAAGTGGATTGCTTGGGATGTGCTGAGTGGTTGTGGTACCCAAAGTGCCTGGTGCATTATTCCAGGTAACTCCAGATTCTGTCCATGCAGAGGAAGCTATATCAGTCGATAAATAATCTGGGGAAGGATCGCCCGAAGTTGATATTAGATAAAGCGAGAGACTAGCAGAATTAATAACTGCTTCTTTTGGTAAGCTACTTAAATCAAATTTTAACAAAGAGCGCTGTTTATTACCGGTTGCTCCAAAATAACCACTAATAAGGGAATTATTGGCTACACCATAGTTAGTGCTTGGAGACATGGACGTTACATAACTGTCAGCAGTTGGATTTGTTACCGAAAGGAGAGCCCCTAGTGTTTCTTTATTGTTTTGGGTGTAGTTGTTTGTAATTTTAGTATTTGTCTTAGTTTCTTCCTTCGAGCCTGTTTTAATTAGTAATAAAACAACCAAGGTGGAAGATAGAAATAAAAAAATAATGAAAAATATGTAAATTCTTTTCATTTAATATTGTTCCAAGACCTTTCCAATATCAAGTAGAGTTGTTACTTGTGTCGCTAGGTTTAACCTTTGGTTTACGTCGAAATTTGAAATAGTAAAGTGCTCCTCCGCCGGCAGCCAAAAGTAAGATCAAAACTGCTAAAGCAATCAAAGCTGGGATTAAGTAGTTACTTTTCTTTTCTGCTGAGGCTTTTGTCGCGGAATTTGTTGCGCCGCCCTTTTTAAGTGACGACTTTGTTGCCGATTTTGTTGCGGACTGTGCACTAGTTGGTTGATTACTAGTTCCAGGGGTACTGCTTGCTTCGACGCCTGTTCCTGGATTCGTATCAGTTGCGGTTTTGAAACTGTAGTCTGCGGAAATAGCCTCATTATTGTTGTAGTCTTTGCTTCTTACTCTAAAATGATAGGTTGTGCCTTGTGCCAGTCCTGATAAAGGAACACTGTGAGTTGTTGTTGTTGATCCATTTGCAGTTGCTCCGTACGTTGTTGTAGTGCCGTAATCAACAGTACTTGTTGCCGACTCATTTGTTTTCCAATTTATTTTTACAGATGTTTTTGTCAGTTCACTTGTTGAAACTTCTGAAATTACAGGAGGTGTAAGATCCGTGAGGGTGTAGGTAACAACTAAAGCAGGTTTGTTACTTGCAGCTTCGCTGCTACTAAAGTATTTGTACCAATTAGGCCCACTTCCTTCAGTTGAATAAACAACCAACCCCCTGTTGTTCAGAATTCCCTTGTACCAAGAATCAACAATTTGTGTAATGTCGACTTCTTTCCATCCTACTGAAGTATCAATAGCTTGATAAACTGCGTAACCATTAATCCAAGTAATGTTATCATTCCAGGTAGTAGTTTCGTTCCAATCTTTACTTGCGGGAGCGAAAGCGATTGCTCCCCATCCTGGAGTACCACTTGCCTGAGTTTGATAAAGGTGTAATTTTGCAGAATTAATTACGGCGCCAGTTTGTATGGAACTCAAAGAAAATTTAAGAAGAGCTCTCTTTTTGGTAAAAGGATCATCATTGTATTCCCCTACAACGGTTAAGGCCGCACCGTACCAGGTGGTGGGTTTGTACGAATTTATGTAAGTGTCCTCCGTTGGGGTTAGCATTACGCTTACGGTCCCTAAGGTTTCTTGACTCCCCTTAGGGCTATTAGGTTCACTTGTGTTTAAATTATCGCTAGGTTTGAATACTAAAACAAAAGAAAGAAGGACGAGTAGAATTATTAGGCAAGCAAGGAGCAGATTTTTTTTCATATAAATTAATTATTGCAGTCAGGCAACCTTGCTGTCAAATCTATTTGCTATATCTTATTTGAATTTCACAGGGAGCTTCGGCGGTGATACCGTGTTCCAAAGAGAACATCACCTTTCCTTTGTAAACGAGGATTGTTGCCGGTTTTGCTCCTGCCTTGGTTCTAGTTGCAGCTTGCATTGTAAAGGTAAAGTCCTTTTTACTACTTGCAGCAACTTCAACTACGCTTTGGAAATTTGAAAGTAGATATTGGTTTTCAGAACCGTCTCTTATCGATTTTGGGCTGGAGCTTACTAGATCCATAAATTTTCTTTGGTTTTGCCCAAGAAAATTCTGATCAATCCCGAACTGTTCTACTTTTATAGGGACATTGTTTTTATTTTCCAGTGTGAATTTTAAGTCGAATTTAGCCCCCTCGTTTACAATTGTTTTACAAGACGATTTTAAAACTAAATTCCCTGTTAAAGAATCAGCAAGTTTGTTCTCTTTAAACGTGGCATATTGATCATACGAGAAAAAAATTGCGGCTAGTACAAGCACTATAATTGAAATGAGAAAAATTGGCTGCAAAGATTTAAAAATGTTTATTATAGTTTTCATATTTTAATCCCAGTATTCTAGAGTTAAAAAAGGCATGAGAGCTGATAGAACCCCTTGTTCGTAGGCCTCCCACCTAGATAATTTTCCATCTGACAAAACAGAATAAGCGCCACCTCGAAGCTTAATATTTTTTGTTCCAGCTACTTTGTCCATTACCACCCCCATCTCATCGCCCCTCTCCATTAGCCTTAGTACTTTTGGTGGTAACTGAAACCGTGCCGATGTACCAATTCCAATCTTTTCGTTCTCTCCCAAAACCACGATCCAAGCGTTGCTAAAAACACCATGATCGTGTTTGTGGATACCACCTTCAATTCCGACGCCAAAATCAGCTTTTGCTTCCTTCCGAGCATTAGTTGCTCTGTTAAAGGCTCCTTGGTAAGTTTCTTTATCCGTGCTTGGTTGATCAGAGACTCCGGATGGTACTTTTACTGTAACTACTTCAACTGGTTCCGAAAAAGCCTTTTTAAATGCCGCTTTTACTGCCTTTATTTTTGGTGGGCTTGTGGAACCTAGAGCAACCCTCATTATTTTTTATTTTAACCACTCTTTCTCGTTTAATCAAATTCTAAAAAAGCTTAAAAATCAATAAAATTTGGGGTATTGACAAGCTTATTTTAAAGGAGTAAAAAATATCGTGCAGCTCACAAAGCTTTGTTAGGTGGAAACATCTGGACAGACAGCGTGGGCTGCAAGTCGTTGTAGCCCTATTTTTCCCAACTAAATTAATTTGAAGTTTCGGCGAGTGTGATAGCGCCGATGAGACCCGAATTTGGTGCTAGAGCAGCTGGGACAATTGGAACTTGTGGGAGTATTTTCAAGTGCTTCTTTACTGATTTCCTGACAGGGTCAAAGAAGCGGTCTCCAGCTTCACTGAGGCCTCCACCTATCACTACTATTTCAGGAGAATAATGAAGAATCGAATTTGTAATTCCGATCCCTAACCAATCCATTGCGTCGGTCCAAGCCTTGCTTCCAACTAAATCTTTTGGGTCTTTTCCTGTTAGCCTTTTTAGGCTACTGCCAGCAGACAGCGATTCCAAATCACTTTCTTGTCCGCAGGAGCAAGTTGGGCCAGCTTTAGATAAAATTTGCTCACCGGCCTCTGGATTGTAAACGCCTTTGTAAATTTTCCCATCTACAACAAGTCCCATACCGATTCCAGTACTTACCGTTATATAAAGGACCGGGTTCTTGCCCGCCCCTGCTCCATAGAGACTTTCTCCTAAAGCTGCTACTGATACATCGTGTTCGACGACTACTTGGGCGTTTAGTATTTTAGAAAAAGTATCTGCTACGTTTACTCTGTCCCAGCCGACTAGATTTGGGGGTTCCAAAAGCTTTCCTGTTTTTGTCTCAATGGGCCCAGGTAAGCCAATTACTACTCTTTCAATTTTCTCACTAGAGACTTTTTGGACGGCTTCTTTTATGTCTTGAATGCCTTGTTTAAATTCTTTTGTGGGAAAATCTAGCCTTTGTTGAATTTTTCCTTGGGCGCCGGAAGCAACTCTTGTGTGAGTGCCGCCGATATCGATACCAATATACATAAATTAAAATTCAAAAGTCAAAAATAGAATGTTTCGCATTCTGCCTGCCCGACAGCGCCTTTCCTTGGCAGGCGGGCGACCACTTTAGTGGACTACAAAACTACCCGACTTTGAAAACTTCGTCTTTTTCTTCTACTTGTTGATCTGTCTTTAGACCCACTATTTCTTTTGCCTTTGCCGAATCAATGTCTTTGTGCTCCGACTGCATGGAAGACACTTCCTGCGTGAAATCGGTTACCTTGCCTTTTAGGTGAATTTTGTCGCCTACTTTTACTGTTTTTGAAACTTCCAATACGCCTACGCCAATATGGTCGTAGTAGTGTTTGATTGTGCCTACTTTTGTTTCTGCCAAACTTATCACCTCCTTACGAGATGATTTTACTTTGCTTTTGGTAAATTTTGCAAGAATTAATTTTAGTCCACGATCTGCCTGCCGGCAGGCAGGAGTGGTCGCAGAGCGCGAGAGTACTGAGAAACTGAAAGTTTCGAATTACGGAGCGATCTATTCAGGATTTTCAACTGAAGCTGGGGAGAGTTTTTCCTCATCTGCTTTGTATTTTTCTTTCAGGTCGCTAATTAAGCCTTTTACAAGTTTTTTTGGATCTGGGTCGTAAAGGACCCGACACTCGTGTTTGTGGGCAATTCGAGTGATTTCTTCTATTTCATCTGCGATACCACCGGAGTCTTCCAATATACCAATTGGTTTTCTGTCTTCGAAAGCTACCGTGAATTCGTTTAAAGTGCCAATACGGCCGCCGATAATTATTACAGCGTCGGCGCTTCGGGTTAAAATCAAGTTTCTACCCGCGTAACCAAAACCAGTGTAAACAATAAGATCCATGTAATTTACTGGTAGCTGGTAACGCTTCATATGGTCAAATCTGGTACTTGCCGGAGAAAAACCGATGGAAATACCGCCAGCTTTTTTTGCTCCTTTTGCAGCATGATGAGGTATGCCGGTGGTGGCTCCTGTTACAAGAACAGCGTCTTCCTTGGCAATTGCCTCGCCTACTGCTTCTGATTTTTTTAGTGTTTCGGGGTTTAAACTATCCCCTTCTGCCGCTCCGGAGACACAAATTTTGAAGCTCATACAACTATAGTAACAAGTAACAAGTAAAAAGTAAAAAGTTAAAAATAGATCACTTAGCGCTCTGCACACACTTACGTGGGCTACAAAAGTAAAAAGGAAAAGATGAAAAATGAAAAAGTTGTGGTCGAAGGTCGGACCTTGGAAGCTGACTAATTGTGAGGATTAAAAATATTAGAACAAACGGGTTTTGGAGGAGTTGCCCCGCCGAAGCTTCCTCATGGAGTTGCTCCGGCGGGGTTTTTGGCCTAGATTGCTGCGATCAGTTCTCTGGTGTGTACACGGCGACGTGCATGTAGTTGACGAAGAAGACGTCGGGATGCCCCTTCTTGTGGTGCTTCGCTGCCGTTTCGTTGATCCTCGCTAGGCGCTCACCTTCCTCTCCCCTAAGAAGCGTGTCACGTCGAACGTAGTTTGTCCCGCCGACCTGAATTCGCTCTGGGAAGACGGTTTCATAGACGAAGCGGTTTCTCCTCCCTTGCTTTTTCGCTTCGACAGTGAAGGACACCTCGATGGTTCTTGGTTGCTTTCTCATCACTCCCTCCCAAATTCTAGCTAACCAGATTTCGGTTTTGTCATTACGGTTTGGGGGCCACTATACAGTTTGAAACGACATTTGTCAATACTATGGGGTCTTTGCGATTTGGTTGGAGGAATCGAGCATGCGATCTAGTATGTGTTGGCCGTCTTTTGAAGAGAGGAAGCGGGGTTTATATGAAACGTCGACAAGTGTTGGGTGGAATTTTACATTGACGAGTTTGTTTTCGTAGAAAGTATATTCTCCTACTACGCCTTCCTGCGTTTCCTGGCTCCAGGTTTGGTCAAAGATAAAATTGCCGTGGGCGTAGGTTATTAATTTATTTTTGTAAATTTCGACGCCCTGTACAGTATGAGGGTGGTTTCCGATAATGAGATCGGCCCCAGAATCAATTATTAAATGAGCGATTTCTTTCGGATCATCAGGAGCGACATTCCCGCTAGATTTTGGCACTAGCTCATATTCCATTCCCCAATGAGCGGAAACGACTAAAACGTCAACTTTTTTACGTGCCTCTTTTATTTCAGTTGTCATCTCATCCCTGGGAAATGAAGCTTCTACTCCGTTGTAGGCTAGAAATCCAAATTTTACTCCCTTCAAGGTTCTCTGCTCAAAATGTCCAAATCCAGTCCAGCCGATTTTGTTTTTTTCAAGCAGTTTTTCTGTTTCCTCTCTTCCTGTCTGGCCAAAGTTGTCGATATGGTTGTTTATTATCGAAGCTATATCAACACCAGCAAAAACTAATCCTTGAATTTGCCTTGGGTCTCCGCAAAAAGTCATTCCGTGGGTCATAAGCTGGCATCCTTGTATGAGTGGTGATTCCAGGTTAATTAATGTTAAGTCAGCTTTTTTCAAAAAGTCGGAAGTTCCCTCCCAGTTGTAATTGAAATTGCCGCTTGTAACAGCAGGCCAGTTTGAGCCTCTGCCTATTATTACATCCCCGGTCGCATTTAAGGTTACCAGCTTTTTCTGGTCGAGTTTGGAGAGATCGTTTTGTTTG
The DNA here is from genome assembly GCA_001816655.1 of Candidatus Woykebacteria bacterium RBG_13_40_15. Classification (GTDB taxonomy): domain Bacteria; phylum Patescibacteriota; class Microgenomatia; order Woykebacterales; family RBG-16-39-9b; genus RBG-13-40-15. The sequence goes on from MHCP01000025.1 coordinate 17,475, forward strand.
GTAAAAATCGAATCAAGGCTTACTTTTGGGATTACTGGTGGCTCTTTTGTTGCTGGATTTTTGCTGACGGTATAGCCTGTATTGAAGTTTTTGGCCAGGAGGAAAACAAAAACAACCAAGGCCAAAAATATTAAGATGCTGCCAAAGGCTCCTACCTTCTTTCCCATAGCTTCTCCTGACCATTATTTAAGTAACGAGCTAGGACAAAAAGAAGATCAGATGATCGGTTAAAATATGACAATATGTCCTGGTTTACTTTTCGCTTCTTGCTTAATGAAACCAGATCTCGCTCAGCTCTTCGGCAAACAGTTCTAGATAAATTAAGCAATGCGAATTCTCTTTTGCCTGAAGGGATGATAAATGTTTGAAGGTTAGGGAGTTTTTTGTCATATAGGTCAATATAATGCTCCAATTTAACTATTTTGTCTTTATCTATGGGGTAAAGCTTACTTGTATTTTTTATTGATTGGCCATCGTTTCCGATTTCCGCGCCAATATTTAAAAGGTCATTTTGGATGTCTTGTAATAATTGTACAATATGTTTTTCTTTGATGAAAGACGCTGCAACTCCAATGGAGGCATTGAGTTCGTCAATAGCTCCTAAGGTTTGAATTTCCAGAGAATCTTTTGAAACTTTTTTGCCGTTTGCAAGAAAAGTTTTCCCTTTGTCCCCCACCCTTGTATAGATTTTTCTTTTCGCCATAGCCCACCTAGTTTAGCAAATTTTTGGAAAAATGAAAGCTGGCCCGCGTCTCTCCTCTTCGCGAGCCAGCCCAGAGTAATCTCGATCTTCCGCTAGTCCCTGCGTTGCCCCCAAGGTACGATGATCTCACGACGGAATCGCTGATCATCGATTACCGTGTCGATAAGAACCTGGTAACTCCCTGCTGGAAGATTCATAGGATTCCATCCCAGGAGAGGCCTGCTTCGATGCATCACCCGCACAGCTACCTCGTCAAGTTTCAGCCACGCGTCCACAAACTCATCATGCCTGAAGAGTCTGCAAATAAGATCATGGAGACAAGTGTCCCCTGTTCCTCTCCCAAGGTGTATGAACTGTTCCAGCTTGAACTGGAAGATTCGCTCTCTTAGGAACTGTTCCCAGCAGCCAACCCCCCTTAGATATCGGCAAAAGCCGCTTTTGGGGTCGACTACTAGCTCCAGCATATTCGGTCTCTCTGCCAATTCTGCCGGCTGCAAATGGAAGAAGTCTCTAGCTGGTTTGTTGGCGTCGAGAATGTTCCAGACGAAGTCGGTGATCAGAGCTGGTACCTCAATCTGGATGTGTTCACTCAAAGCCTGCGTCCAGCGTGTGATCTCTTCCTCAGTTGGCATCTCTCCGCAGATTAGATGGGCCCATCCCTGTTCCTCTCGGGTAAAGCCCAATCGCTTCATGACTTTCATGCGGAGGGGTCCTTCTGGTAGCCTTTCATCTCTTTCGATATCACTTAGGCTGTTGATATCAGACAGCTCGAGGAGTAGGCAGCATTCTCCCTGCGTCCAGCCTGCTCTTTTCCGTACGTTACGAACTAGGGTGCCAAACGATGGTCCCATGATCGACCTCATGATTGCCTCTCCTTTACTGGTTAGTCTCTCTGGAAGCGAACTACTGGGCAAAGTATATTAAAATGGGATAATAATGTCTATAGGATTTAGAGAAGGGGTTTTATTGCTTTGGCGACCCTTTCGGCCAGGATTTTGTAGCCCACAGCATTTGGATGGATGTCATCTGCCATAAGTTGAGGGTTACCTTCGATTCCATCTAGTGCATTCCATAAAACAGCTGCCTTGTATTTTTTCGCAATTTGTTTGAACCCAGTTTGATATTCAGAATCTTTCAGGGGGAATTTGATGTGGATTAACAGGACTGCCGCGCCGCTTTCATGGGTTTGACTGACAATTGAATCTAGATTTTTAATCGTTTCGCTAGCCGGTACTTGTCTTAAAAAATCATTACCAGAAAGCTCGATTACGACTAGTGATGGGCTTTTATCTAAAACATCGGTTTTTAATCTGGCTAGACCAGTAGTAGTTGTGTCGCCTGAAACCCCAGCGTTGATGACATTAGTTAAATTTAGTTCTTTGGCAACGAGAGTTGGAAAATCTTCGCCCTGCTCTGCTCCAACACCGGCAGTTAGACTATTTCCAAAAAATATAACAGGGCCCGCCTTTTGTACTTTTTGGACGCTGCTTCGTAAAAAGAAAAACCAGACTAGGAAACCAAAAACTAAAACTAGAAAAGAAGCTAGCAAGACTTTCTTCATGTTAATTGGCTTGTTAATTCTAATAGGGGTCGAGAGAAGCCAGTGCCCCTCCAATCACTGGCTTCTCTATCTCGTGCCAAGTCTCTCCGTTGCTCTGATTCTACCGTCCAACGCCCACAAGGTTGGTCTTTGAGCCGAGACTCCGCTCCACCCTCCTTCTATCCTAGTTGCGTCTACAGTCTCTTGCCAGTCGGTAGGTTCCTTTATGGATAGAGTACTCATACCAGCGCTTTCGTTTTGTTTTTTCGCTGATCCCCCTTGATCCATAGATCACCCCTTTCTGTCAGCAGTATTATACAAGTAAAATAGAGTCCAACTCAAACAGATGAGAACCAGCCTGTTTATTGACCAGTATATAAAAACTATTTGGTATGAGAAACTAACTAGGCAGACTTGGCATAGACTGCGTATACAGCTACTACAATTGAAACAAGCAACCAAGAATCAGCTCCCAAATTCAATACAGGGACGTTGCCTATGTAATCTAAGGCAGCTAGTAAAATTCCAACCAAAGATAATACCAGCAGTGCAAGACTAGTTGTTTTTTTATCCACTTTTTTCACCCCCTCTCAGGTTTTTAAATTTCAGTAAAGTATTCTAAAACTACGATTGCTATCTCTTTCATTTGAGTAGGGCTTACGGTGCCACTTCTACTAGTTGTAAAAACAGCTAAAATAAATGGATTTTTCGCGTCTGTTACATAAGCAACGTCGTGAGATTCCCCTTCCCAACTACCTGCTTTGTGGTAGTACGTTAAGTTTGCTTGATTCAAAATCGGCGAGAAAAACCTTTCAATACTCGTCTTTTGCATATAAGAATAGAGTTTGGTTTTTGAACTTTCAGTCAAGAGATTTTCCTTTTCGATTTTTTTCATTAGCGTAACAGCATCCTTTGCGCTCATTAAATTTTTCCCGAGTGAGAGATCTGTAGCAGTCATACCAATTTTTTTAGCAAAGGTATTTTGATCGGTTGCGCTGAAGCGTTCAAACAAATAATCAAGACTATCAGTACTAGATTGATTAACTAGGAACTGCAGCTGTGTTTCAATGTCGTAGGCACCCATTTTGTCCTTCAATCCAATCGTCCCTTTGTCCGCTAGGTTAAACACGTACGTAGCAGTCAAAAGTTGCGAAACGCCAGCAGCGTGTTGTGCAACTTGGTCGTTATAACCGAAGTACTCATCGTTATTGAAATCATATATTCCAACAGAGAGTGTTGTAGCTGGCGTGTCTTTTTTGACAATTTCTCGAATAATTTCGATTAAATTTTCTTTTCTTACTTTTCTTTTTTCCGCTTCTTGTTGCTCCTCTGTTAGTTTAGGAGGTTCGTGACTTCTACTCCAAAAAAATTTAAAAAGGGTGAAGGAGATACCGCAGACAATGATTACTGCTACGATTATAACTGCGACAGCTAGGACCTTCTTCATTTCGCCTCTAGTTTAGCAGGTGCAAGACTCTTTTAGTAGTAGGTCCGTTACAGATAACTTTTATCCAACAATTACTTTACTATTTTGACTGCTACTTGCCGATTGTTCCTTGGACCATCGAGTTCGACAAATAATATATTCTGCCAAGTTCCCAAATTTAATTTACCTTCTTTAATCCCTACAGCTTGAAAACTTCCGATTAAAACAGCAGCTAAATGGGAAGTGGCATTTCTACGTTCACACATATCCGAAGTATCGGGGTGTTCCCAACCATCTTTTGCTATTATCTGTTCGAATAATTTCAGTATATCTTTTTTGAAACCCTCTTCATCTTCATTTATTATCAAAGCTGCCGTTGTGTGAAGGATGTTTATAAGGCAAATTCCGTCTTTTACCTTAGATTCTTTAACTATTTCGTTAACTTTATCAGTAAGATTTATCACTTCGCGTTTAGTTTTTGTATTTAGGCTGATTATTTTATTCATTTGCTTTTGTAAGAAGTAACGATACTAGTAACTAGATTCTTGGTTTCTTTATTAGAACCAGACAACCAAAATGTAACATTTTTAATCGAAGAGGCAGCAGGAACTTTTATTACCAAGAAGAAACTACCATCTTTAAAATTGAATTCTGTGGCGGTGGCCTCCCTTTTATCTACAGAAATTTCTATCGGTTTCTCACTTAAAATAGATTTTTGTTGTTCTTTGGAAAATCTAGGTTCGCGCAAGTCGTCCAACCAAAAATTTACTTCTCCCGCACTACTAAATAATCTTGCCCCGACGGCTTCTTTGCTTTGATGAGTTTCAGCTTTCCAGTCTTCTGGGTACTCAATAGAATAGGAATCTGTCGAAAGAATAAACCAGCCAGGACGGGAAGACGCGGTTTGAGACGGCTTTTCACCAAAGACTTTATTTTGCACGGCTATCCTCGTCGCAAAAAAACTAGCAAAAAAAACTACCGAAGCTAAAACTACAAGAAACAGTAAAAAAACTAAATAAAAGCCAAATTTGTTCTCCTTTGGTTTTATATCAATTATTACTTCTTGTGGCATTAGTAACTAGAATAACAGCATATGACAAAACTTTCAATTTAGCGATTTTTAGTGTTATGATAAAATCATGGTAGGGCTTACCCCTCATGTCTCACGTATCATAGCAATTTTTCTAGCTGCTCTTGTAATTTTGGTCGTTATGACCCTTCTAACTCGCGATTTTGCATCAACTATTTCCATGGGGGCACTAAGAGCTAAAAAGCTGCGGACTATAACTGGTATATTACGAGCAACCGCTTCTACCGTAATTATCTTGGTTGCTTTTATAATGATACTTAGGGAGATTGGTTTTGATATTACTCCCCTACTTGCTAGTGCTGGGATAGTAGGTCTTGCGCTTGGTTTTGGAGCACAAAGTTTAGTTAAGGATATAATCGCCGGTTTCTTCCTGCTTATCGAAAATCAATTTGATGAGGGCGATGAAATAGAGGTTTCTGGAGAAAAGGGAGTAGTCCAAAAGATTACCTTGCGGACCATTTGGCTTAAAGACAACGATGGGGTTTTGCACATAATTCCAAATGGGTCTATAGTTGTTGTAAAGAATTTTTCAAAAACTAAGGGCTAGACGGGGCTATTATTTGCTGGTTTAATATCTTAAGGAGGAAGTTATGGCAAGGAAAATTCTACTTGTAGAAGATGATGCTTTTGTCCGCGATATATATATGCGGGAGTTAACTAAAGGTGGTTTTGAAATAGATGCCGCCGAAGACGGTTTGGAAGGCATCGAAAAAGCAAAAGAGACGAAATATGATCTTATACTACTTGATATTATGTTGCCAAAGAAAACAGGAATTGATGTTTTGAAAGATATAAGAGTCAATACTTCTGCATCAAAAGGTACGTCTGTTTATTTACTTACCAACTTAGGACAAGGTTCAGTTATTAGACAGGCTGTTGAAATAGGCGCTCAAGGGTATTTGCTAAAAGCTCGAGTACTTCCCTCGCAAGTTCTTCAGGCCGTAAACGATTTCTTCGAAAAGGGCCCAATGAAAATGGACCTTAAGGAATTTGGTTTAGAGTAGGGAAAGTTGTAGTTTCTTTAAGCCTTTTATTTTTTCCCGATCCCCTATCTTAGCTTTTTCGACGGCGAATTTGAGAATTTCGATTGATTTATCGTAGGTTTTTTTATCAACTGGATAAGGTGTTCCGTCTTTCCCCCCGTGGGCAAAGGAAAATTTGACTGGGTCTTCTCGACTCGCTGGGGTGTTATAAATTAATTCTGAAATCAGTGTCAGTGCTCTGATGGTCCGTGGTCCAACCCCGCGGGTTGAAAGCAAGAGTTCAAAATCTTTTGGCTGCTGCTCGTAGGTAGAAAGCAGAATTCTCTTTAAGTTTTCTGGGCGTATATCTCCTGCCTCGACTAATTCTCTTTTCGGTAAATTTAACTCTAGGATTTTTTTGTACTCTCGTAAAACTTTTTCCGGTTTTTCGCTTGCAAGTTTGGTTGAGGTCGTTCTTGCATCGTTTGAATTCTTCGCGACAAGGTTTAGGACTTCCAACTTTTTGTCGGAAGCGATTGCGCTGTGGGGTTCTTCAACAAACGATGTTAAATCATCACTTAACCAGTGGTAACGCCGCGCCCAGCGATTTGAGGGGTTCAACCCCTGTTGCACTACTGCCCATTTCGCCCCGCCAGCTGGCGGGTTGGTAAAAAAGAAATTGTGGTGGTAAAGCTGAAAACCATCTTGTAGTGCAGTGTTATCCACTTTTGCGCTCATTTTTGATGCATAAACGAGATTTGAAAGATCTATGCCGAGTTGATTAGAAATGTTTTCAATTTCCAGAGGAGTTTTTCTGCTTGTTGCGCCTTTTCCGCCAGCGACAAAGAGCCCAAGATCTTTCGAAACGTCTTTTAGCCCTACCTTGAGGGCTCCACCAACAGTGGTTGTTAAACCAGAACTGTGCCAATCAAAGCCAAGTACGCAACCAAAAGATTGAAACCAATATGGATGAGAAATCCTTCGGAGGAATTCCTCTGCTCCGAATTCATCAACGATCACAATCGTTATTTCTCTGGCTAGTTTGCTCATTCGGCCAAAAAGCCAAGCCGGCGCAGAGCCGTAATGAAGAGGAAGATTGGCAGTACCAATTTTCATTGTTTATTTTTCCCCATAAAAAACAAAATAACCACCTAAATTTCCACCAAATACCTTGTATTGAGCAATTCCCGCTAAAATGTGTTTAGTAAGAATAGGTGAAGTTAAATGAAGCTTTTCAGTTAGTATTGAAATAGGGTAAGCAAACCTGGCTATCTTTAAAATTCTCTGCGAAGAAGGCATGAACTCTCCTGTCTTGTCCAATACTTTGATGTTTTTAAATCCAACCTCTCTCATCATTTTTTCAAAATCTTTGGCCAACGCCAAATTTGGTACCGCAAAACCGTTACAGAATTGAGATAAAAAGTCTTTCGCATCGTCTAGTTTTGGTGCTCTTCTCAAAAAACCATCGGCAATTACCAGCCTCCCTGTTCTCCTCAAAAGTCGATAAGCTTCTTTTAGGAAATCCTTTTTATTCTCTGCATGGCAAGCACTTTCGATTGCCCAAACGACATCAAAAGAAGAGTCGGGAAATTTCGTTCTTAAAAAATCCATTACGAAAAATTTGATTAGAGAGTTTTTCTTTGCTAGCTTTCTTGCTTCATCGATTTGTTTATTGCTAATGGAAATCCCGGTTACTTCAGCTGCTAGGTTTTCTGCTAACCAAATACTACTTCCCCCTACTCCACAGCCTGCATCTAAAACAATATCTTCCTTTTTTATGTTCGCGATTTTAGCTAAAAATCTATTGGTATTCATTAATGCCTCCTCGAAACTTTTTGTTCCTTTTTTCCACAGCCCGTAATGGATAGCGCTACTTTCGCGATTTTTGTACCAAAAGAATCTGTAAAAAGGTAAAGTGTAGTCGTAGTAAGAGGAAACTTCTTTTTGCATACTGACTCTAATTTACCCCAAATTTATCCGAATATCAACTAGTCAAAGAGGCCAACGGAAAGAATCCATCGGCCTCGTCACCTCCTTTTCCTATACGAGTCCCGTTATAAGCCGTACAATTAAGAACAACAGGCCGACAAGGATAGTCGTTTCGAGGATTTTGACTGGGATATTCAAAACCCTCGCGGCCATATTGCCCCAGTATATCTGCCGTCTGGAGTAACCTGCCAAGCTCAACGCGTGGTGTGTGGCTAGGACTCCAAATAACGTCATACCCAGGATGATAAGGAGCCTCCTTCCTTGCATCCTTAAGCTGCTCTTGCTTCTTCGGCTGATCGACGGACCTAGCAGATGGAAGAATACAAACTGTTTGAAATCAAACAGGTAGATCTTCAGACCGTAGAAGAGCCAACTACCTAGGCGTTGCCCTTTATTCTTGGTGGGTGCTGGGGTTTCCAGAATATCCTGCAACCCATTGGCTCTTGCGGTTTCGTACCAGTGTGTCGCGGTTAGTCCCCATGGCAGCATTACTATTACTGCCTGCCAGGCGCCGATAAATGCCGCCAGTGAAAGCAGAATCGTTGCTGATAGGCGAGCTTGGAATTGCCAAACTCCGATGAACCCAATCTCCTTGATTGTTCGACGAGCTGCAATTCTCCTCCCCCAGGAAAGGGGGACTACTTTTCTGGAAAGCGTTGTTGCGAGACGCATTGTCCCCTCCTTCCTTTGTGTCTGAGCAGACTCTCACCTGCTGGCTAGATTGTACGCTTTTATTATTGTTAGTTCAAGAAAATTATGTTAGTTGGGGGTATAAAGGGGGTTGGGCCGACCAGATGTTTCACTCGATCGGCCCGGTCTCTCGTTATGTTTCGGAAGGGTTTTGAGTTACAGGTTGCAGGCTCGCCCTTTTTCCTGACTATTTGCTAAACTTGCAAAAGCTTGGTATAGTAGCGAAAACGTAATTCCTAGCAACCAGTGAAGAAGAGTGATCCTTAATGGAGCGAAGGAGTACAGAGATGCCACAACAAGTAGTAGGGAAAGGTGAGGTTTCCGGGGAAGAGGAAGACTATTCCCTTAAGCGGTTTGCGAGCCACCCTTTCTACACAGCGATGAACCGGCGGCTGGTAAAGCTGTGCGAGCTACAGCCTTGGTGGCGAGTAGTTGACCTAGGTTGCGGTATCGGTGCTGTTACCTGGCTTTTGGTCGAGGAAGTCTGCGGCGATGGTGGTCAAGTGATCGCTATAGAACCGTTGGGGGAGGCTTTGGAGGAAGCTCGCAGAAGTCTTGCCCACCTTCCAAAGGTAGCAGTTCGCTTCCTTAAGCGTAGAGGCGAGGATCTTATGCATTGTGCGTCTGTCCGGTCTATGGACGGCGTGTTATTCTGCAATGCAATCCATTTAGTGCCCGACAAGTCGCTGGTGTTGCAGAACATACATGCAGTCCTTCGCCCCGGCGGCGTCTTTGCCTTCAACAGCGCGTTCTTCGAGGGGGCGCAGTCGGCGGACACGTTCCCGTTCTACACGGCCTGGATCCGCCACGCCCTTCACATCTTCAAGGACGATTACCCGGATATTCGGCGGAAGAAGGAAGGGAAGGCGCAGGCACGGATATTACTGACTCCCGAGGAGTACCGTCAGCTTTTGGAGGATGAGGGTTTCGAGCTGGAGTACCTGGAGCTGTGTCCAGTGGAATTACCGTTGGAAGGGTTCGAGGACATCAGTGGTTATGAGTTGTTTGCCCGTGGTGCCTTGCCGGGAGTACCTCTGGCTGTAGCCGTTGATTGCCTGAAGCGGGGTGTTGCTGAAGCGTTTCGTGACCTCAACCTCACGAGCGTTACCCGCAACTGGTTGCAGGTGGTGGCTGTCAAGGCGTAGCGACCGACCTGTCTGGATCAAACATAACTGCCCAAAGAGCCCGCCTCTAATCTCGATAAAGAGGCGGGCTTTCTGGCATTTCAGCCCCTAAACTAATTTTTCGGAATTAGTTTATAGCTCTTTTTCTGCTCCGGAGAGGACTTCTTTGCGAATTTTCTTCCACCAAGAAAGCTCTAGGTTTTTTAAGCCTGAAAGTTGCAATTTGTAAATTTCTTCGAAATAATTATTCCCAGCCTGGATCTCTTCAGAACATTTAGATAAAAGAGAAAGTTTATCGGCTACTTTTACTATCTGAGCTTCAATATTTTCTTTTTCCCCTTCCTTTTTCCACCAAGAATAGAGGGTTTTTTGGAGATCGCGGGGCAAGTCAACAAACATTTCCCAAACCATTTTGTCACTCACTTTTCGTATCGCCCGATAAACTTCGTCATTGTAATGTTTGAAGGGGTTGATGATATCTCCTGTGAGACCCTCTTCAACGTCATGAACTATAGCCATCTGTAAGGCCGCTGCGCAGTCCACTTTAATTTTCTTTTTTTCCAAAAGTTGGCAAAGAATTAAAGTGAAATAGGCAGTATAAAAGGAATGTTCAGCAACGCTTTCTGGGAAATGCTGTGCCCTATTGTTGTAGCGGGTAACATGGGCAAGATTTCTGTTTAGAAGGTGATCAAAAATTTTCGCCATTGTACTTGCATTGTAGCAACAAAATCACTTGTTTTGCAAAGCTATTTTCGAGAGGTAATAACGACTATAGGTTTGACATCTGAAGCTGTTTCTGGTATAATTTAATATAATTCTGGATAGAGAGGAGGTGCTAGCATGGGTATTACCTGTGTTGGCCATGGGAGAGACGACATAAGCTGCCTTCCCTGTAGTGTCTGCGGCCGCATGGTTTGCAGAAATTGCCGAGATGCGTACGGAGTTTGCACCAACAGGGAAGGATGCGGCACTCAACAGAGGCAGCAGTTGTCTTGTCCTAATTGTGGGGGTGCTATTGGGAAGGGCGAAGGTTGGTTGTCCTGCTCGCGTTGCAGGTGGCAGGAGCCGATCAGCGCCAAGAGGCCGTCGTAAGTTATCTACCAATAGGAGGTGGAAACATACGGCGGTCTTTTCGTTGTTTTAATTTTCTTGCTAACAAGTTTCTTTTGTGTTAGTTTGTAGGAACTATGAACCTAGTAAAAACCGATAAAGAAATAGCCCTCTTAATTAAAAAAGAAGCGACAAGACAGAAAGAGACGATCGATCTGATTCCGTCAGAAAACCACACTTCCCGCGCTGTACGAGAGGCTTTGGGTTCAGTTCTTACCGATAAATATTCAGAAGGCTACCCTAAAAAAAGATACTACCAAGGTCACAAATACATAGACCAAATCGAAATACTTGCTGAAGAGAGAGCTAAAAAACTCTTTGGTGTTCCTTACGTTAACGTCCAGCCTTACTCTGGTTCTCCGGCAAATCTTGCAGTTTATTTGGCAACCTGTACCCCACAAAAAGATAAAATTATGGGTCTCTCCCTTGCTTTCGGTGGGCACTTGACCCACGGCCAGCCACAGTCATCGACTGGACAATTTTTTAAATCGGTCCTGTATGAACTGGACAAAGAGGGGTTTTTAGACTTTGGAGCTATCGAAAAACTTGCTCAAAAAGAAAAACCAAAAATAATAGTTTGCGGTTACACCGCATATCCAAGAATTATTGATTTTAAAAGATTTGGTCAAATCGCTGACAAAGTTGGCGCTTACTTAATGGCTGATATCTCGCATATTGCCGGTTTAATTGTTGGAAGGGTTCATCAAAGCCCTGTCTCTTTTGCCCATATCATCACGACAACCACTCATAAAACTTTGCGCGGGCCCAGAGGTGCTTTGATTATGGTTACAGAAAAAGGTCTCGAGAAGAATCCTGATCTTCCCAAAAAAATCGATAGTGCCATTATTCCAGGTCTTCAAGGCGGTCCGCACGATCACCAGACAGCTGCAATAGCCGTTGCACTGGCGGAAGCATCTACACAAGAGTTTAAAAATTACGCTGCTCAGATTGTTAAAAACGCAAAAAGGCTCGCTTCTTCTCTTTCTAAAGCCGGGTTTGATTTAATTAGCGGTGGTACCGACAATCACCTGATTCTAATTGACCTTCAGAACAAAAAAGCGAATGGTGCCCTTGCCGCAATTGCACTTGAAGCAGCTGGAATTGTTTCTAACAAAAACGCCGTCCCCTTTGACCCAATGCCGCCCTTTTACCCATCCGGGATTCGTATTGGAACTCCTGCGGTTACTACTCGCGGAATGAAGGAAAAAGAAATGGAAAAAATAGCCTTTTGGACAAATGAGGTCATAGAAGAGGTAAAAAATGAAAAACTTCCCACGGACAAAGCGGTGAGAGTTGAATTCATGAAGGATTTTAGAGCAAGAATCACAAAAAACAAAAAGCTCCTATTAATTGCAAAAGAAGTTAAAAATTTGACCGCAAAATTCCCTCTTCCCTAGAATAATCAATCCCTTGTTGGTTATAATCGCAAGATTGGAATCTCGCGGAGGAGCAAAGCGACGCAGAAAGCTTTAGCTTTCTTAGGAGATATGCGACGCAGAAAGCTTTAGCTTTCTTAGGAGATATGCGACGCAGAAAGCTTTAGCTTTCTTAGGAGATATGCGACGCAGAAAGCTTTAGCTTTCTATTGTTTCTCTGGCGAGATATAATATAAATAATGAGGGAACTGCCTTAAATGCCGATTTTTGATTTTGCTTTTAATCCGTACGCTATACTTTCAATAGTTGCGGTAATTACTAATCTAATTGTTATTTATCTTGTTTTTTCCCAAGGTATTAATGTTTCCGCCAACCGCTGGTACGTATTCTCAATTATCGCTGTAATTGTTTGGGCTGTCACCGAGGCCCTTAGCCGATTAAGCGCACTGCCACAAGGCGCGGTCTTTTGGGAAACCCTTGGTAGTTTTGGTTGGATATTTGTTGGGCCGCCTTATTTAGCGTTTGCGCTCTCTTACATCGGTAAAGAAAAACTTCTTAGCAAATTTTCTTGGCAGATCCTTTTATTTGGTCCTGCGTTCCTATTTCTCTTTTTATCTTGGGGAACGGGCTTGGTAGTGAACCAAAATGCTGCTTCTTACGTAAAGTATTCTACCGATTGGATGGGGCCTTTGGACACTCCTCTGTTTTGGCTGGTATTTGCTTGGATTGACTTTCTTTTAATTGTTTCCTTTGTTCTTCTTTTCCGATTTTACTTAAAAGCAAAAGATCCTCAAAGAAAGCGTCAAACCCTTTTAATGGTCTGTGCTCTTTTAGTTCCGCTCATTGGTGGGTCTATCACAAACGGTGTTTTGCCGGTTTTGAGGATTGATGTCATGAGACTCGCTGTCCCACTGACGACAATTATGAGCGTGATAATCGCCTATGCAATCTTACGATACCGGCTTTTCGCCATTAGTCCTGGTATGGTGGTCAGCAATATTGTTGAAACAATGAATGAGATTCTAGTTGTCTTCAATCCAGATCATTATATTGAGTTTGTTAACGATGCTGTCGAACGCGTTTTAGGTTATAAAAAAGACGAACTGACTGGCCAACCAATAAAGAAATTGGTAGGCGATGATTGGCATAATTTTGAGGATAAGGTGTTAAAGCCAATCGATGAAGGCAAACAAGTGTCTGGAGTAGAAGTTAGCCTCGAAGCAGCGAATGGTAAAAAAATTACGGTTAGTTTTTCATCATCAGTACTAAAAAACCCCAAAGGTGAGACATATGGTGAGGTTGGTATTGCGACGGATATTAGTGAAACCAAAAAATTCTTTACAGATATTACTGCGGAGCGAAACAAGTTGACAACTATTATGCAATCGATTGTCGATAGTGTCTTTGCTTTGGGCCTAGAGGGAAAGGTGATCTTGGTAAATCCAGCAGCCCTTACTATGTTGAGTTTAAAAGAGACAGATATTTTGGGGAAAGAACTTGATGATGTTTTAACAATGTTTGATGGTGATCAAAGGCTAGACGGCAAGAGTCTATTACCAACAGGGAAGGTTACTGAAGACACAGTCATTGTTCAAAAGAAAGCCTTAAGAATAACCACAGCCTTTGGTAAGCAAGTTTTTGTTAACCTCACTAGTTCTGCAATTAAAGAAGGTGCGGAAGTTGAAGTTGGAGCAATTATTACTATGAGCGATGTCTCTAAAGAAAAAGAACTTGAGGAGATGAAAATAGATTTTGTTTCAATGGCTGCTCACGAACTGCGAACTCCACTCACGGCTGTTAGAGGGTATCTCTCAGTGTTGCTAGAGGAAACAGGTAAAAAGATTCCAGCGGAAGAAAAATCTTTTATAGACAAAGCTTTTATTGCCTCTTCCCAACTAGCATCTCTTGTTGAAAACTTGCTTTCTGTCTCTAGGATTGAGCGAGGGGCGATGAAACTACAAATTGAACCTGCCGATTGGGTGAAGACAGTAAAAGATGCTGTGAATAATTTTCAGCCTTTGGCAAAGGAAAAGAAAATTAAACTAGTTTGTAGTGTGCCAGAAAAGCTACCAAAAGTTGCTGTAGATCAGTTTAGAATAAGCGAGGTTCTTTCTAACTTAATAGCTAATGCTCTTTCCTATACAAAGAGTGGTGGGACCGTCAGCGTTGAAACAGAAAGTAAAGATGGGGAGATTGTTACCCATGTAAAAGATACTGGTCAAGGGATTCCAGAGTCAGCCTTACCTCGCCTCTTTACCAAGTTTTTTAGAGTTTCAGGAGTACTGGAACAAGGCTCAAAAGGTACTGGACTTGGGTTATACATATCAAAAGCAATAGTGGATATGCATAGAGGTAGGATTTGGGTTGAGAGTAAGTTGGATAAAGGCAGTACTTTTAGCTTCTCATTGCCACTGAACGATTAAAAAGGTTTGTTTTCTTCTTTAGTTTCTAGTCTTTCTTTTTCGAAATCCTTGTTATACGTTCCTTACGTTCTTTTTTTATGGCTGTTACAGCAACCACTTTATCGTTTGGATCATTTAATCTAATTAAAATTACGCCTTGCGTTTGTCTAGTAAGAATAGGAATATCTTTTATAGGTAATTTTATAACCTGACCACTCGCTGTTGTTATTAATAAGTCTTCGTGAAGGTTGCTAATTACTAATCCAGCAGCAAGTTTCCCATTGCGAGAAGTTACATCTGCTGCCTTTACGCCGCTGCCTGCTCTTCCTTGCCGTGGCCAGTCGGAGATTTTTGTTCTTTTTCCAAAGCCTTTTTCGGTAACAACCGCAAAATCAGCTTTTGGATCGGCAATTTCGGCCTTAATTAGTTCGTCGTCACTTTTTTGGCGGATTCCAATTACTCCAGCGCTCGCTCGTCCCATGGCTCTTACATCTTTTTCCGAGAAAAGAATTGACATGCCATTTTTTGTGACAAGTAAAATCTCATTTGTCCCGCTCGTTAATACTACAAATCGAAGTTCATCGCTAGCCGCGAGATTAATTGCGATTACTCCACTGCGTCGAATGTTAGCAAAATCTGCGAGTGAGGTTTTCTTAACGACACCACCCTTTGTTACCATGAAAAGAAATCCGTTTTTTGTTTCAGTTGGGATATTTAAAACTGCGGTTATGCTGTCACCTTGATCGATTTCAATTAAATTAACGATAGCGCTTCCTTTTGCGGTGCGAGAGCCCTCTGGTAGATCATAGACCTTTAGTTGATAAACTTTTCCGCTTTTGGTAAAGAATAAAACCGCGTCGTGAGTGTTGGCGGAAAAAATATTTGCCACACTATCCTCTTCTTTGACGGTAATACCAGAAACTCCTTTACCACCTCTACTTTGAGTGCGGAAGGTGGAAACAGGATTCCTTTTTATATAGCCACTTTTGGTGATTGTAACAATTGCCTGTTGTTTCGGGATTAAATCTTCCTCTGAGAAGTCACCTGCCGCTTGCTGATAAACTCTTGTACGCCTATCATCGCCGTATTTTTCTTTAATTTCAGAGAGTTCTTTTTCAATCACATCCAAAATCTTCTTCGGGGAAGCAAGAAGAGCTTCCAGGTAGCTAATAGTTTTGACGGTTTCTTTGTACTCATCTTCTATTTTTTGTCTTTCGAGTGCAGCTAGGCGGCGGAGCTGCAAATCCAAAATAGCGACTGCTTGAACCTCAGTCAGTTTAAACCTTTTCATTAAATTAGTTTTTGCGGCTTCAGCATCTGGCGACTTCTTTATTGTTTCGATGACTGCGTCTAGATTATCTACTGCGATTTTCAAACCTTCTAAAATATGTAGCCGTCTTTTTGCGGCATCCAGTTCGAACTGAGTCCGTTTCGTAACAACTTGTTGGCGGTGTCGAATATACTCGCTTAAAATTTGCTTCAGGGTCAGCGTAATAGGAACGCCATCAACTAGAGCAACAATATTGACGTTGAATGCAAGTTGCATCGCTGTGTGCTTGAACAGATTGTTCAAAATTGACCGAGGTCTTGAATCCCGTTTTAGCTCAATTACAATACGCATTCCTTTTCTGTCAGATTCGTCTCTCAGATCTGAAATACCCTCAATCTTTTTATCTTTAACTAGCTCTGCAATTTTTGCGATGAGCTGCGCTTTATTAACTTGATACGGTATTTCGCTGACAATAATTACGAATTTACCTCCTCTCTCCTCTTCTATCTCTGCTTTCGCCCTCATTAGAACTCGGCCCTTGCCGGTTGCGTAAGCAGATCTTATTTCGTTGACATCGAATATCGCCCCTCCCGTTGGAAAGTCTGGCCCCTTAATAAATTTCATTAGTTCCTCAACGTTAGCATCTGGATTATTTATCAAATGAATTATTGCGTCGCAAACCTCGTTTAAATTATGTGGTGGAATGTTGGTAGCCATTCCAACAGCAATTCCAGCTGAGCCATTCAAAAGAAGGTTAGGTAATTTTGCAGGCAAGACGAGAGGCTCTTTTCTAGTAGCATCGAAGTTATCTGTAAAAGCAACCGTTTCTTTTTCTATATCAACAAGCATTTCACTAGAAATCTTTGCCATTCGAGCTTCTGTATAGCGCATTGCCGCTGGTGGGTCGCCATCAACTGATCCGAAGTTACCCTGGCCATCTACCAATGGGTAACGCATGGCAAAATTTTGAGCGAGGCGCACTAGTGCGTCGTAAACTGGGCTATCCCCGTGGGGATGGTATTTACCTAGGACTTCACCAACAACAGTAGCGCTTTTTCTGTATTTTGCTTCATGGGTGAGTCCGAGTTCATGCATGGCATAAAGGATTCTTCTGTGAACCGGCTTAAGGCCATCCTTTACATCTGGAAGAGCGCGCGAAACGATTACGCTCATTGCGTAGTCTAAATAAGAGCGTTGTAGTTCGTCAGTTATTTCAACGGAGATGTTTTTATCCTTAATATTTTGAATTGGACTTTCTTCTTCTGCCATAAGTTAGATGTCTAGTGTGGCGTACCGCGCATGGCTTTGAATAAACTTCTTTCTTGGCGGAACTTCCTCACCCATTAACATGTTAAAAACCTCGTCAGCTTTAGTAGCATCTTCTAGATTAACCTTCTTCAATATTCGATTTTCCGGATTCATAGTAGTTTCCCAAAGCTGCCCTGGATTCATTTCTCCAAGACCCTTATATCTTTGGATGCCTAAAGCTACCTTATTAACTTTGTATTTTTTTACTATTTCCTCTTTATTCTCATCATTGTAAGCGTAGTAAATCTCCTTTCCTATAGTTACTTTGTATAGGGGTGGTTGAGCTATATACAAGTAACCGTTTTCTATACAAGACGCCATGTATCTAAAAAAGAAGGTTAAAAGAAGAGTTCTAATGTGTTCGCCATCCACATCAGCATCAGTCATCAAAATTATTTTGTGATAACGAATTTTACTTATATCAAATGTATCCCCTATCCCTGTTCCGAGGGCAATAATTAAGTCTTTGATTTCCTCGAATTGTATTATTTTATCCAGGCGTGCTCTTTCGGTATTTAAAATCTTTCCGCCAATCGGTAGTATTGCCTGGGATTTTCGATCTCTCCCTTGCTTTGCGCTCCCACCGGCACTGTCACCCTCTACGATATAGAGTTCTGATTGACTTGCATCTTTTTCCTGGCAGTCTGCAAGCTTTCCTGGCAGTGTCATTCCTTCTAGAGCACCTTTGCGAATAACGGCTTCTTTCGCCGCTTTCGCCGCTAACCGAGCCTTTGCAGCTAGAAGAACTTTTTCGATAATTCGCCTAGCGTCTGATGGATTTTCCTCAAAAAATGTTTCCAGGCCTTCCTTGGTAACAGCGGCGACTTTAGGTTGTACTTCTGCATTTCCAAGTCTAGTTTTTGTTTGCCCCTCAAATTCTAGTTTCTCGGAATTCATTTTTATTGCGACTACTGCTGTCAGGCCTTCTCGCAAATCTTCTCCAGTCAAATTTTCCTCATCACTTTTTATTACGCCTGCTTTCCTTGCGTAATCGTTTATTGCACGGGTTAAGGCAATCCTGAAACCAGTTAAGTGAGTACCACCTTCCGTTGTGTTTATGACATTGGCAAAAGATTCAACAGTTTCGGTATACGAGTCATTGTATTGAATGGCTATTTCTACACCAACGTTTTCCGTATCCTTTTTAATAAAAATTGATCGATGTAGGCCCTGCTTGTTTTTGTTTAAATCCTCAACTAGGCTTCGGATCCCCCCATCAAAAAAGAAGTTTTTTTCAAGATCGTTTCGTTCGTCTTGAATGTGAAAGAACAATCCAGCAACCAAGTATGCTCTCTCACGGATTTGCTTTTCTAAAATTTTGTAATCTAGTTCTATAGTTGAAAAAATTGATCTGTCTGGTAAAAAAACAGTTGCTGTACCTGTTTTTGTTAGATCCCAGATAGTTTTTGCGGCATCTGAAATTTTACTTTCTCTACTCGTTGTTACATCGGAAGTTGGTACGCCAGATTTGTAAGTTTGGGCATAAATTACATTGTCACGTTTTACCTCAACTAACATTTGCTCACTAAGCGCATTTACCGCTGAAGCTCCTACTCCATGCAGGCCTCCGGAGACCTTATAGCTCCCCCCACCGAATTTACCTCCAGCGTGTAAATAAGTCATTGCTACTTCCAGTGCAGATTTACCAACTTTGGGGTGTTTTTCAGTAGGAATTCCTCTACCATCATCAATTACAGTTACTTTTTGATCCTTGTGAATAAAAATCCAAACGTTTTTAGCGAACCCAGCCAAGGCTTCATCGACGGAGTTATCAACAATTTCTGCTATCAAGTGGTGAAGACCATGGACGTCTGTAGATCCTATGTACATACCCGGACGTCTTCTAACCGGTTCCAGGCCCTCTAAAACATGGATGTCTTTTGCGGTGTACTTTGTCATTTTTAACCCTCGAACCTATATATTTTACTTCTTTTAGGCTTTCTTTGCAAGCTAAAATGCAGTCGCTTACGGCTCTTGTGGGGTTTCAAAAAGAATGATACTATTTAAAATTTTTGAAGAAGCATTGCGTTTTTTTAACGATTTTGCCTTGATAATTAATTTTAAATATTTGCTTATTTTAGCAATTTTTTCTTTTTCTATATTTTTAGAAAAAACATTCTCCAACAATCTTTCCCTCCAAAAAGATAGCCAGCTTTCCAAGTCTAGATCTGCTGCTGCAAGCCACCGCTCGTACGAGTCTAAAGATAGGAATTTTTCTACTTTGTTAGGAACCTTGCTTTCACCACTTATTGCTAGATTGATCTTTAGGCAACGAGAAGAAATTGTTGAAAGAAGGCCTTCGGGAGTCACTGCTGTGAGAATTATCTCTGTATTTTTTGGAGGCTCTTCTAGTGTTTTAAGGAGTGCATTTTGAGCTTCTAGTGTTAAATTTTGAGCTTCCAGAATCAACGCTATTTTAAAAGTAGAATTGACTGGTTTTTTGTTAAGTTCGCTGGTTAAACCTCTTACATCATGTATACCAGATGTAACCTGCGCATCTAAGATATGGCAGTCCCATGAGGAAGTTCCTTTGGCTAAATTTATAGCCTCATTTTTCCTTGATTTGCTGGAACCGCCAATAAGCAAAGTTGGTAAACTCATAATTGACATTTTAGCCTTTGAGACTCTAAAATTAAAGTAGTCTCTTTAGTTAGGCGGAAGCTGCCTGACGTTATTATAAGAAGGGCTGCCCGATGGCTGATGTTACTGAAAAGGGAATAGAAGACATTCTGCTCGAAGAAGGAGTGCTCACTAAAGAAAAGCTTTCCACCGTTAAAATGGAAGCTATAAATAGTGGGAAGAGCGCTGATCAAATAATTCTTTCAAATAATCTCGCTACTACAGAACAAATTACAAAAGCTCGTGGTACTCTTTTGGGTATCAACTTTGTTAATCCGTCATCAAGACCTATCCCGGCAGACCTTTTAAATAAGATTCCAGAGCCAGTTAGTCGTCGCTACTCTCTTATTCCATTTCAATACGACATTGCTAGCAACACCCTTTCTGTTGCCATGTCCGACCCCCTTGATTTGCAGGTCCTTGAATTTATTGAAAAGAAGAGTGGTTCGGCAATCAAACCATTTATCTCCACTCCCGAATTAGTTAACAAGGCTATAAAAGAACAATATGCCCAAAGCTTGACAAGTGAAGTAAGTGAAGCACTGCAAGAAGTTAGTGGCACAGTGGAGGCGAAGGAAGAGCTACCTGATTTAGGCAAGGTGGAGGAAATTGTAAGAGAGGCCCCGGCTTCAAAAATTGTCTCAACGCTTCTCGAATATGCGGTTAAAGCAAGGGCTAGCGATATACATATAGAACCAATGGAGGATCGGACGCGGGTTAGATACCGAATCGATGGTATCTTGCAGGAAAGAGTAGTTTTACCGCGGAAAGTTCATGAATCACTTATTTCTCGTATAAAAATTTTGTCTAATTTAAAAATTGACGAAAAAAGAATACCTCAAGATGGCCGCTTCTCCTTTAAGCTAAGAGATAATGTAGTTGATTTGCGTATCGCTACACTTCCTACAGCCAATGGTGAAAAAGTGGTGATGAGGCTTTTGCCAAAATCAGGCGCCCCTCCTACCCTAGCAGATTTGGGCTTGAGAGGGATGGCACTGAAGACTTTTGAGGAAAATATCGTTAAACCACACGGTATTATCCTGATCACTGGTCCTACGGGATCCGGTAAGACAACTACCCTTTTTGCTACTCTTTCGAAAATAAATTCGCCAAAAATAAATATAGTCACTTTGGAAGACCCGGTCGAGTACCAAATACCAGGTGTAAATCAAGTACAGATAAACCCGCAAGCGGGGCTTACTTTTGCTTCGGGGCTTCGTAGTTTCCTTCGGCAAGATCCGAATGTTATCATGGTTGGAGAAATTCGTGATAGTGAGACAACGGCTCTGGCAATTCAAGCATCCCTGACTGGCCACCTTGTCTTTTCAACCCTTCATACCAATTCTGCCTCTGGGGCCCTTCCCCGTCTTCTAGATATGGGAGCCGAAACATTTTTATTGACCTCGTCGATGAACTGCGTAATGGCTCAGCGTGTTGTTAGAAAAGTTTGTGAGGATTGCAAACAAGCGTATGACGCACCACCACAGATAGAAGATGATATTAAGAAGGCACTGGGAAATCTTTTGAATATAAAACATATCGAACTGTCCTCTGGGGAGGAAAAATATTTAAAAGAACTAGAAGCAGGAGCAGCAAAATTAAAGTTATATAAAGGAAAGGGCTGTGATAAATGTGGCGGTTCAGGGTATATAGGAAGAATCGCGATTTTTGAAGTTTTGGCTATAACTGAAAAGATCGGCCGGCTGATTTTGGAAAGAGCTCCGGCTGGTAAGATTGAAGCTCAAGCGGTTGAGGATGGTATGGTAAGGCTTATGCAAGACGGTTACCTGAAAGTGATGGAAGGTATTACATCGATTGAGGAAGTATTAAGAGTGGCAAGAGAGTAACCCGTGGGTGATAATTAATACGCACTGCTTATTAGTAATTTGAAAAAAAGGAGGATTAATTGGAAATACAACAAATTTTAGAAGAAGCAATCCGTCGGGGAGCTTCAGACGTTCATTTGATGGCGGGGGTTTATCCGACGCTTAGGATTGACGGCAAGCTGATACCAATTACTA
Source organism: Candidatus Woykebacteria bacterium RBG_13_40_15 (assembly GCA_001816655.1). Taxonomy (GTDB): domain Bacteria; phylum Patescibacteriota; class Microgenomatia; order Woykebacterales; family RBG-16-39-9b; genus RBG-13-40-15. The sequence goes on from MHCP01000025.1 coordinate 39,105, forward strand.
AGACACCTACTCCAACACCCGAATATATTGAAAAACTGGTTTTAGCCCTTCTTCTTCCAGAGCAAAAAGAGCTTTTGCTTACCAATAAGGAGCTTGATTTCTCTTTTGCGCTTGGCGAAGTTGCCAGGTTTCGTGTAAACGCCTTTTATCAAAAAGGCTATCTTTCTGCTGCCCTTCGTCTTATCCCAAACAGAATACCGACACTTGAAGAGCTTCATCTTCCAAGCACTTTCGGTAACCTGACGAAACTTCGACAGGGACTTATTTTGGTCGCTGGACCGACTGGACATGGTAAATCAACAACTATAGCGTCCCTAATAAACAAAATTAATGAGGAAAAGGGCGTTCACGTTGTCACAGTCGAAGATCCGATAGAATATGTTTATCCAAGCCGCAAAGCCCTGATAGCGCAGAGGGAAATGCATCTGGATACTCACTCCTGGGAAATTTCTCTACGATCTGTTTTGAGGGAAGATCCGGATGTAGTGCTAATTGGTGAAATGCGAGATTATGAGACTATCGAGTCTGTTTTAACAATTGCTGAAACAGGACATTTGGTTTTTGCTACGTTGCATACAAACAGTGCTGCCCAAACCCTAGATCGTGTGGTTGGGGTTTTCCCGGAGAGCCAGCAAGAACAAGTAAGGATGCAGCTTTCCAATATTTTGGAGGCTGTACTTTCTTTAAGATTAATACCGGCAGCTCAAGCTGGAAGATACCCGGCAATAGAGGTTCTTTTAGCTACACCGGCAGTGAGAAATGTTATTAGAGAGGGTAAAACCCACCTGATTGACAATATAATTCAAACATCAGCAAATGTTGGCATGAGTACGCTGGAATCATCTCTAGCTGGCTTAATTAAATCAAACAAGATAAGCCTTGAGACCGCTCTCTCATATAGTCTTAGGCCACAAGATTTGATGCGCGAAGTAAAACTTCAAGGCGGAAAGGTTAAATAATGCAGGAATTTTTTTATGAAGTAAAAGATAAGCAGGACGAAACTCTTAAGGGAGTAGTTGAGGCTGTTAGTACTGATCAAGCTGCAAAGATTCTACATGAGCAGGGTTACACGATTCTTAAAATTCAGGCAAAGGGTAAAGGGTTAAGCTTACCCTTTCTTGGTGGTATTGGTATCGGACCAATATCTCAGTTTACTAGGCAACTTGCGACCATGGTAACTTCTGGGCTACCCTTGGCAGATTCTCTAGATGTTTTGAAAAAACAGACGGAAAATAAAAATCTTCAAGTTGTAATCGAACAAATTGCCGAAAGCATTCAAGCCGGAAATCCATTTTCAGCGGCGCTACAAAAACACCCAAAGGTATTTTCCAAAGCTTATATTAATGTTGTGAGGGCTGGGGAGGCTTCTGGTACTCTTGACAAGGTGCTTTTGCGCTTGGCGGATAACCTTGAAAAGGAACGACAATTTCAAGGCGAGGTGAGAGGTGCGATGATTTATCCAGCGATTATTGTTAGCGCGATGGTTGTTGTTTCAATGATTGTATTAGTTTTTGTTGTACCAAAACTTACCGAAGTTTATACTGGATTGGACATACCTCTGCCGTTGCCGACGATTATTTTGATGGCTGTAAGTGGTTTTATGTCGCGGTTTTGGTGGTTGTTAGTAATTCTGGCGGTTGCAGGTATTTACACCCTTCGGCGATATAAAGCTACTCCCGAGGGTGCCCTAGTAATCGATAGACTGATTTTGAGACTCCCAGTTATAGGTAAACTAAATCGTGACAGCTCCCTTACAGAGTTCACCCGTACTTTGAGTATATTAGTCGGTGCTGGTGTGCCGATACTTGAATCTTTAAAAATTGCTGGGGATACAGGGACAAATGCAGTTCACAGAGATGCTGCTTCCCATGTGGTTGCGTTGGTAGAAAAAGGCACTCCTCTTTCAAAATCTATTGAGGAGTTTCCCACCTTTCCGCCAATAATTTCTCAAATGACAAATGTTGGTGAGGAAACAGGGAAGATGGATGAGGTACTTGATAAGGTGTCTAGGTTTTTCGAACAGGAAGTAGAGCAGCAGGTCAAAAACCTAACTGCGGCAATAGAACCAATAGTCATGATAGTCCTTGGTATAGGCGTAGCTTTCTTGATGATTTCGATTGTTCTGCCTATCTACAGTATTACCAGCGCATTCTAGTAGGTGTCAAGTTTCATGTGTCAAGTGTCAAGAAAATGGTGGAAAATAAAGGTTATAAGAAGCTTAAAGTTTGGCAAGAAGCGCATGAGTTTGTTTTAATGATCTATGAGTTTACAAAGCGGTTTCCAAAGGAAGAAGTTTTCAGTCTTACCAACCAGCTTCGGAGAGCAGCGGTTTCAGTAGCAGCCAATATTGTGGAAGGGCAAGTTAAGAATTCACGTAAATCTTTTATCCAAGCGTTAAATATAGCGAACGGCTCCTTGGTAGAAGCTGAGTATTACTTAGAGTTAGCTAGGGAGTTGAAGTTTTTAGACACTAAAGGTTTTGATAAACTTGATCGGCAGCGGGTAATTGTAGGCAATTTGCTAAATGGTTTAATCAAGTCTTTAAAAGACAGATGTGAAGCTTGACTTTTAATTATCATAGCACTTTGACTTGATACATGACACTTGATACATGATACAATCTATAATTGTTTTTTTGTTCATTCTTGGTCTTACTGTTGGTTCTTTCCTTAATGTTGTTGCCTACCGCAGCGTTCACGGTGGTTCAATTGTTTCTGGTTCTTCGAAATGCCCACATTGTAAACATACCCTGAGAGCTTTGGATTTAATCCCAATTGCAAGTTTCCTCCTACTTAGAGGCCAGTGTCGTTACTGCCATAAAAAAATTTCCGTGCGCTACCCTCTTGTAGAGGCCGCTAGTGGGCTTTTGTTTCTTTATGTAGGTTACCATTGGTATGTTGTAGCTGGTTCGTTTATTTTGAGTTTTGATTCAATTTTTTATCTTATATTTTTGCTTTTTATTGTTAGTGTTCTGTTAGCCCTATTTATTACGGATCTTGTTGATGGTTTGCTTCCAAACGTGATAACTCTGCCAGCGATCGGAGTAGCAGCTCTTTACAAGATCTATTTAGTAGTTTTCGGTTCCATTACCATTGTTGGCTTAGGGGTAGATCTATTGGTCGCTTTCTTGATGGCAGCTATTTTCTTTGGACTGGTTTACTTTTCTGGTGAGCGGGCTCTGGGAGGAGGCGATGTGAAGCTCGCTTTTTTGATCGGGCTTTTCGTAGGCTGGCCCTCTATTTTAGTAGGCTTGTTTATAGGTTTCTTGACAGGCGGTCTAGCCTCTGTTATGCTTTTATTAATAGGCAAAAAGAGGTTTGGAGATACTGTGCCACTCGGCCCCTTTTTGACTATCGGCGCGCTAAGCGCATTGTTCTGGGGGCCGCAAATACTTGAGTTTTATGTAAAGAGTATGTTATGAAACTGCCAAGCTTTAAAATCTTAAACAACTCACTTGATAATTTCTTTCTTTTTCGAAGGGGGGTGAAAACTTTTTAGCATGAAAAAATTCCTAAAGAAGCAAAAAGGGTTCACTCTTGTCGAACTTTTGATCGTTATCGCCATTATCGCTATCTTGGTAGTGATCGTGATTATCGCTATTAACCCAATTGAGCGACTTAACGATGCTCGGGATAGAACTGCTGCATCCAACGTTCGGGCTACTGGTACCTTGATCGCCACTTGTGTTACACAAGCTTTGGCTCAACCCGGTGGTAGTATTGCTGATTGTGATGACCGAGGGAAAATTCAAACTGTAGCGGATGGTCAAGTTCCCGCAGCTGTAACAATATTGCTTGACGACGTTGCTCCCGATACCGCAGATATATGCGCTTGGCAACAAGGCCGGACTGGTAGATGGTTCTTGTATGAGAATGACGGAACCGGTGGTGGAACGACAACGCAGATTGATGATGCAGAGCCTGATGCGGCTGATTGTGGTAGCTAGAATTAACTTGAAGGTAACACCCAAATTAATGTCTGTAATATCTTGCTGAGATTGAGACGAGATTAGAATTGTGGCTATTAATTTATGATTAGCAAAGTATGGCAGTCAAAAAAAGGCTTTACTTTAGTTGAGCTTTTGGTTGTAATTGCCATTATTGGCGTCTTGGTAACAATCGTTGTTGTTGCGATAAATCCAGTTCGCGTGATCCAAAATTCTCAAGACACAAAACACCGCAGCGAATTAAACCAGGTAAAGACTGCTCTGCAGCTTTACTACAATGAAAATAAGAGATATCCGGCTGTTGCTGAATTTGGTACAGGAGGAACGATTCCGTTCTCCCCTACCTATGTGAGGGATGCTGATATGCTTAGTCCGACCAAAATTACGTATACCCTACCTACCAGCGATTACCTTGCTTATACCACAGTAAATCACACAACAGCTGATGATACCAACAGTGTTACTAAGTGTGGGGGTACTGGCACGAATAGATATTATATTTGTCCAGACTAGCCAGGTAATATGCCTTCTTTTTTCCAAAAAACCCTAAAATCCCAAAAAGGCGTTTCAATAATTACCATAATAATTTTAATTGCTGTTGTGGTGGCCGCCTTGAATGTTTACGCTTATTTTGAACCGAATTTCCAATTAAAACAATTTAGTGCGATGTATTATCTGCGCGACCATAACGATAAAATAAAGAAAGCCGACCTGGAAAAGTTAAAAGCGGCAGTAGACAGTTACTATGAAGACCATCACGATTACCCAGCCAATACTGGTTGGTGTGGTAGAATATTCTCCCTGATGCAGACAGATGTTAGGGACGCGCTATCCCCCTATTTTGCGGCTGATAGGTTCCCACAGGATCCCACCTTTGGTAACACAAACAAAGACTATTTTTATATGAGGGTAGATGACCACTCTTACGTTTTAATGGCTTCACTTGAAAATTCTCCTCTCGGCGACTCTTCCTACAACTACACCGGCTGTTACGACTGGCCTGGGGATGGGATTTATAATTACAAACTGACTGGTGGATACTAGCCTTCTTTTCCTCAAGCTAAATGTTGCACGAAAAAGAGTTGTTTGCTACCATTTAATTAATGCCTTTTTTTAAATTTCAAATTTCAAAGTTTTCGACCCGAGTTCAGGCTGAGGGTTTCAGATCTCAAATTGGCAAGAAAATTTTAGGAACTGACTTTACTTTTAAGATTTCCAAGCGACCCCACAATAAAGGATTTACCCTCGTTGAACTTTTGGTTGTTATTGCTCTTATTAGCATTTTGGCGGCTTTTGTTTTTGCAAGTTATCAAAATTTTGGGCAGCGGCAAGAAGTCCAAAATGTTGCGTTGGAATTAAAGTCGTCACTTCGTAAATACCAAAACTTTGCTATTTCCGGCCAAAAAAACCCAGATCCTACCAATGTTTCTCAGTGCCATGATCCGTCTAGTTTAGCTAACGATTCAACTTATAGTGTGGTCTACTACGCTGTTTTGGCTGATTCGTCCCCAGTTCCCCATTCTTACAAGGCGGTACTTCATTGTGCTCATCTTGCTTTAGGCTATGATGTTGAATTTGTGAATGGCTTTCCTTGGGAAAATCTCGAAAATTTTGAGGTTGGGAAAGCTAGCATACCCCCATCTAGCGATGATTCATGCGATTCTGTAGAAATACGCTTCAAGCCTGTAAATAAAGGGATAGAGCTTTATTGCGACAGCTCCCCTTTAGCCGCACCCTATGATCAGGTTTATTTTAGTTTGTCAAATGGAGCCGCAACGTATAGGGTGTATGTAACAAGCTCTGGGGATATCTATGAAGAACAAAAGATGTAGTTTTAAAGAAAAAGGACAGATTTTGCTTGAAGTTGTTGTTACCCTGCTCGTAGCAATGGTAATTATTGGATCCATTGTTTCTTTGGTGAATAAGTCAAACCAGCGGGCGACGCTTTCCCGCCAGTCGGAACAGGCGACAAGACTAGCGCAAGAGGGGATGGAAATTGTTAGAAATATCAAAGGAGATACTTCTAATGGTTTAGTAAGAGTTGGAGATAATGCGGTGGCAGGGGTGCCTTGCGGTTTAATTGGGCCGCCGACGTACTGCTCTTTTAATGATTTATACTCTACGACTCAAGGTACTATAAACGCGTTTTTGACCAATCATGGTTACAGTGCCGGCTCTAGTTGCCCAGCGTCACCTTCGGCATGGTGCTTGGTTAATACGCAGCCGGACGGAGAGAAAGCGCTTTCTAACATTTTCAATCGCTCAATTGAAATATGGGATGATCCACCCATCGGTTCTCCAATTTGCGGAGATATTCCAAGCGATCCAACTTTGAACTCAGGGCCCCAAGCAATTAAGCGGGTAACTGTTACCGTCTCTTGGGACTCTCCGATTGGTCATCAGGAAAGGAAGGTAGTAAGTTGTTTAGGTCTATAAAAATAGGGCAAAAAAGTAATAGCAGGGGCTTTACTCTTATTGAACTTTTGGTGGTTACAGTTGTGGTAGGCATCTTAGGAGCAATAAGTTCTGTGATAGTTTTGTCTGTGCTTCGCTCTCAGAATAAAACTGCAATTACCAATGAAGTTACTCAAAATGGAGATAATATTATAAATGTGTTTGAAAGGGATGTTAAATTTTCGTCTTCTGCTGATGACAAATCAACAGACTCGGTTACCTTGATGGGTAAAAAGAATATAGTTTGGAGTTGTGGTGGTACAAATATTACTCGTGATTTGGGCGACGGCAGTGGGCCAAAGAGTGTGACTAGTATTTCTGTAGCTGTTAAGAGTGGTACATGTAGGTTTAATATTTCAGGAAGTAACAGCGATCTAGTAGAGTTTAATTTTACCTTGACTCAAAGTTCTAGTGCGCCGAGCAAAAGTGAATTCAGCATTGAAGTGCCTTTTGGAACAAAAGTTGGTTTAAGAAGCTATGGAAAGTAGTGGGTAGCCTTAAATTTAGAAGGCTTTTACTTGACTAGCTTAAAATTTGTATTTAAGATTAAATTAAGGGAAAAAATGATTCTGCCGAAAAGAAGCAAGCGGGAAAAAGGGCAAATATTAATAATCTTCCTTCTGATTTTGGTTGTTACTTTGGCTATTGTCCTTTCTATCGCCTCCAGAACTGTTATGGATGTTCGTATGACCTCAACCAGCGATGAAAGCAACCGTGCTTACTTTGCTGCGGAGGCTGGAGTTGAAGAAGCCCTGAAGCAGTTGGAAGCAGGAGTAGCTATAAGTGCCCACCCAATAAACTTAGATTTTGGAAAGTTGAATAATACAAAAGGTTTGGTACAAGAAGTTGGTCTGGGTGGGGAGCAAAATTTTATTTACCCTGGAAACCTGAAAAAGGATGAGGTAGCCCAGTTTAATTTGTTAAGTATTCCCGATAATCCAGCACCAGCACCCCCAGAAGAGCCTAGTCCGATTGGTAGTAGTTTAACTTTCCATTGGGGCTCTTCGGATACCAGAGCAGACGACGCTGGAGCAGGCCCTGATACTTGGAAAACAGCGGCAATTGAAGTAACAATTATTTATTGCAACCCTTGTGTTGCACCACCTGGCACCTCTACCTTTCGACTTAAAAAAGTAGCTTTTGATCCAATTGATCGGGGTAATAATTTTAGCCCCCTTAACCCACCTTTTGGCACTGTTGGCAGGCAGACTATATCGGATAGTAGATCTGAAAAGGATTTTTACTTTCATGCAAATGTAGATGTTACAGCCTTGATTGGCTCATACCCAGCTAATACCCCAGTGTTAGCTAGAGTAAGATTTCTTTATAACAACATAGACTCACCGATAGCAGTTACGGCAGCAGGGACAATACCCACGGAAGGGTCTTTAATTGAATCGATAGGACAAACTTCATCGGGTGTGACGAGAAGGCTGCAAGCAGTTCGTCTCTACCCTCCCCCGCTTCCGATCCCGTTTGATTACGTCCTTTTCAGTAAGGGAGATATCATCAAATAGTTATTGATGGCTCTAATATAGGGATTGCCAGATTTAAACCCTTTGTGATACGATAAAAACAATAAGTCTTATGCCTGCCTTAGATCATATTGGTTTAGACATTGGTACCCATAGCATAAAAGCAGTTCAACTTTCAGGTTCTTTTAATGGACCTGTTTTTGTTGCCGCAGGCCAAATCCAAGCTCCACAGATAAGTGGCGACCCAAACAGTAACGAATCAATTGATAAAATTGCTGATGCGATCAAAAAGCTTCGTAGCGAAGTACGTATAACTAAGGATAAAGCAAATACCGCCCTACCAGAGTCGCAAATATTTACGAGAGTTGTTGAAATGCCGCTTCTTAGTCAAAAAGAAATGCAAAATGCAATAGTTTGGGAGGCTGAGCAGTACGTTCCGGTTCCAATGACCGAAGTAAAGCTTGACTGGCAAGTACTTGGTGAAGCAAATCCGCAAGGGAGAGTTGAGGTACTTTTGGTTGCGGCTCCAATCGCGCTTGTAAATAGGTATTTAGCAATTTTGAAAAAAGCAGATCTAGTTCCAATGGGTCTTGAGACGGAAATTACTTCTGTAGCCCGCGCCCTAGTACAAAGAGTAAGTGGGGCACCGACTACGATGGTAGTAAGTATTGGCGCCTCTACGACCGATTTAAGTATTATTCGGTCGGGGAAAATTAGCCTTACCCGATCAATAGCTACAGGAGGTATCGCGCTTGCACGGGGTGTTGCACAGGAACTTGGATTTGAATTGGATCAAGCAACTGAGTATATGAAAACTTATGGTTTAGACCCAAATTCTCTTGAGGGGAAAGTTATGCAGGCGATAAAACCCATATTTGATGTAATAGTTAATGAAATACGTCGGGTTTTGGCGTATTATTTAAGTAAGCACCCAGATGCACCGGTGAAAAGAATCATTGTTACTGGAGGAACTGCAAAGTTACCGGGATTGGTGATTTATTTAGCGGAAGCTTTAGGTTTGGAGGTGCAAGTTGGAAATCCATGGGAAGGTATTTCCTTACCTTCAAACTTTTCGCAAAAACTTAACGAGGAAGCAACATCATATGCGGTTGCAGTTGGACTAGCTTTGAAACAGGCAGGAGGGTAGAAATGGCGGATATAAACCTTGTACCAGAAGTTGCGAGAAAAGAAATAAAAAAAACCGTAAGTCGTCAGCAAACTGCAAATAAAGCTGCTCTTATAGCTATATTGGTTGCCGGTCTTATACTTACGGCGTTCTTTCTATACTGGTTATTTATTGTGGCTTCATCTAAGCTAGTATCGATGGATACTGAGAGATCGGAGGGAAAGGTGCTAGAACAAAGCAGAAAAGAAATTACCCATAGGGCTTTGGTTCAAAAAATAGACGAAGCCTCTAAATTTCTTAGTTTAGTAAAGCCGTATTCAATCAGTTTTGATGAACTGATGATCTTGTTGAATGACTCTAAATCTACCTTGAAAATTGCTGAGGTTGGAGACGAAGGAAAATTTAAAATAAATGGTACAATCCACAATTCGTCAGATTTCGAAAGTTTAGTAGAGGCTTTGAGCGAGTCAGAGTCTTTTAGTGATTCTGTTCTAGTTACCTTAGATGGTGTTAAAGATAAGCCGTATGCTTTTGATATTGAAATGAAATTTTTAAAAAAGGGATTGCCAGAGGCAACATCCTCTGCTAACTAAATATGGGAAAACTTGATAATTTTGATTTCTCAAAAATTAAAGCCTATGCAATCCCCCTCGCTATTATTCTAGCTGTTGTTTTACTTGTACCTATCTTTTTTGTTCCACAGATAACAAGATTTAGAGAGATGAACCTGGAGCTAAAAAAATCACAACAAAGACTAGCGATTTTAAAACAAAAAATTGTTGACCTTGGTAAGATAAATGAGAACGAGGAAAGTTTACAATTACTTGAGGCAGAAAAGATTGTTCCTAGTGACAAGAAAGTTCCGTATCTTCTAATGGGCGTAAACCGAATTGCTAATGAGGCAGGTTTGTTTGTTTCAGAAATGGAACTTAATCCTGGAAAGGTGGCAACTGAGAGTGCAAAGGCGGCGACAGCGAGCGCATCTAAAAGTGTTACTGAAGGCTCTCAAGCAAATAAATTACCAAAAGATAAAGTTGTATTTCGGCTGCAACTTAAAGGCGATTTGCAAAAATTCAAAAATTTTCTCGCTACGCTTGAAAAATCCAAACGCCTGTTAGGTATAGATAGCATTAAGGCAGAAGTCAATGGTGATACATACACCTATAATCTAAATATATATACACCATTTAAAACATTAGAAAGTAGTGGAGATATAGTTGCCGAGCCACTGCCAGTTTTTACTTCCAGGCATCAATCAATTTTTAATATGCTTGCAGGCTTTACTGACTATATGGAAGAAGTAATTAACGAGGGGACTACTGGTAATAAAGATCCTTTCAAATGAACTACCATGGGCTTACACCCATGGTATCCTGAAGGCTTCGCCTTCGGCAAGTACGTAATTGTTCAATTCACTGAACGGGTAAAAACCAGTGGTACTCTTGAACAATTATAGATTGGTTACTATCTTAGGAGGTCTGGCCTTTCCTTTGCTGTTTTTTCTATAGCTTTATTTTTTCTCCACAAATCAATCTTTTTATGGTTTCCTGACAACAGGACTTTCGGTACTTTTCTTTCTTCAAAATCTTCAGGTCTTGTATAAACAGGATAATCAAGCAAAGGAGTCTGTTTACCGTCCACAGGTACTTTAGAAAAAGACTCCCTAATGCTTGATTCCTCTTTTCCTAAAAAACCGGGGACAAGACGTGTGATAGTATCGATTAATACTAAGGCGGCAGTTTCTCCACCACTCAAAATATAATCTCCTATCGAAATTTCTTCGTCCGCATAAATTTTCTTGAATCGTTCGTCGATTCCTTCATAGTGACCGCAAATCAAAATGAGCCGGTCTTTTCGAGAAAGTTGCAATGCTCTTTCTTGGGTGTATTTTGTTCCTGCTGGATCGAGTACAATAACGTAAGGCACGTCCTTAGTTTTGCTAACGATAGCTCTTAGGCAAGATGCCAAAACATCTGGCTTTAAGACCATTCCAGGACCACCACCAAAAGGACGATCATCAACCTGCTTGTTTTTTCCTACTCCCCAGTCCCGTAAATTGTAAGTGTTGATTTTTACTAAATTTTTATCAAGAGCCTTCTTCAATAAACTTGTCTGCAGGGGAGTTTCAAAAAAGTCTGGGAAAAGTGTGATAAGTTCAAACGTTATCTTTGGCATTTGGGATGGTTCTATTTGATAACCTCACCTTGGTTTAATTCAAGGAAAACTTTTTTATTGTCTTTTAGGGATCGGATTTTTACCAAGGATCGAATAGCCTTGATTATTTTGCCTTCTTTTCCAATTATTTTTCCCATGTCGACCGGATCAACGGAAAGTTTTATGATTTCGACACCGTCCCGTTTTTCTTCAGTGGCTATTACGGCTTTCTCATTTTCTACGACACTTTTTGCCAGAAATTCAATTAGCTCTCTCATAACGTTTTACTAAATTTTTTACAGCAGCTGTTGCTTGAGCGCCAAAAACTATCCAATGTTGAAACCTTTCCTTTTTAAGTTCAGCCTTTGGAGGATCTACGTTCGGATCGAAACTTCCGATAATTTCAATAACGTTGCCGTCTCGCTTTGTCTTTTCCTCAGAGACAACAATACGATATTTTGGTTTGTTTTTTACACCAATTCGCTGCAAACGTATTTTTACCATAACAAATTCTGGATTCTAACTGACTTTGAGCCAATTTTCAAGAGCGACTTTAGCCGTTACTTGTTCGGCTTCTTGTTTGCTGTTGCCATCGCCTTCGGCTAATTTTTTTTGTCCCAAAAAAACTGCTGTCCTAAATATCTTTGCGTGATCTGGGCCTTTTTCCTCGATTACTTTGTATACAGGGGTAACACCGGATTTTTCTTGGGCTTTTTCCTGCAATTGGCTTTTAAAATCTTTATAGAGGTTTTGTTCAATTATCTCTTTCAAATTTGGTAGTAAATGTTTTTCTATAAATTTCTCAGCTACATTTATTCCCTGATCGAGAAAAATCGCTCCTATCAAAGCTTCGAATGTATTAGCTAAAATGTATTGCCTTTCACGTCCACCTGTTGCTTCTTCGCCTCTTGACAGGTAGAGGAAGCTGCCTAGGTTTAGTTGTTTTGCAGCCCTCGAAAGCATTCTAGCGTTGACCAAGGAAGAGCGGAAATTGGTTAGATCTCCTTCCGGCTGTAGGGGATGTTCAATATAAAGATGCTTAGAAACTACTAAGCCAAGAACTGAATCTCCTAGAAACTCTAGTCTCTCGTTGTGTCCCAGGCTCTCGTCGGGGTGCTCATTTAGGTATGAACGATGAGTAAAAGCCATCTTCAATATATTTTTATCTTTAAAATCTAAATTTAATTTTTTCTCTAGTTTGGTTAAATCTTCCATATTAGTTAGTTTTAAATGTCTCCCGTTTGTTCAGAAACAAAGTTAAAAATATCTTCAACAGTTGAAAACTTTATCGAAACTTCCTGTGGTATCTTTACCTCGAACTCGTTTTCAATTCCCACAATTAGGTCGCCAATAGCGATTGGGTCTGCGTTAAGATCATCCTTTAGATCCGAGGAGGGGTGAATATCATTTTCGTCAACTCCTAGGTTGATTGAAATCAGTTTTTTTAATTGGTCGTAAGTTTCTTCTTTCATTTTTTACCTTCTTAGTTTACCTCGGGCATTAGTTGTTTGACTACTGTACCAAGCACCCCATTTACAAACTTTGATGAATTTTCTCCACCGAATTCTTTCGCAAGTTCAACAGCCTCATCAATAGCTACTTTGGGGGGTGAGTTACGGGCAATGTAAAGCTCAAATATAGCTATTCTTAATATTTCAAGATCTACTTTTGCAATTTGAGAGATGGGCCACTCTGACGCACAGCTTTCAATTATTTTGTCAATTGTATCAAGGTTTTCAGTTGAACCTTTTATTAAAAAATTGGCAAGATCACTGTCAACTTCGGGTGCTGCTTCTTTACTTTGGTTCTGTAAGGCCAAATCCTCTAGATTTCGTCTTATAATTTCTTTGATATCTATTGAGTTAAAACTCCACTCAAATAATGATTGTAGTGCTAAGATTCTAGCTTGATGGCGTGGGTCATGCTTAGCTTTCATCCGTCTTCCCTTCCTCCTTCTTATTTACTTTCGTAACTTTTACCTCTTCCTTTGGTTTGAAAATAGTCAATTTATTATAAGTGCCACAATATGGGCACATTACGTGTGGGGTAATTAACTTTCCGCAATTTTGACATTTAACAAGGTTCGGAAATTTATAAAGCTTAGTAGCAAGCCTCTTTCTACCCCTTGATTTTGAGATTTTTTTCTTTGGTAATGGAGTCATACTGTTGAATTATATCTTGCTAAAGAAAAAAGACGCAAGATGTAATCCGCAAGGATTATAAAAGCGCTCAAAGCGGCTGTCAATTCTAATCAGGTGATATTAGTTTGTTATCTTCCAATTTTGAACTTAAAAGAGGGAGGCTATCTTTTTTTAAAAGATTGTAAATAATTTCCGCTTCTTTCCTCACAGCGGCTATAAGTGGTAGGTCGCTAAGGGTTGCGATCTTAAAATCCAATAGTCCTGATTGCTCTGTTCCATAAAGTTGTCCAGGGCCTCGTAATTCAAGATCAATTTCGGCTAATTTAAGTCCGTTGTTGTAGCGAACAAGGGCATTTAAGCGCTTTTTTACTTGCTCGCTTGTATTTTCGGTAAATAACAGACAATAAGATTGTTTACTGCTTCGTCCGACTCGGCCTCTAAGTTGATGTAGTGAAGAGAGTCCAAATCTTTCTGCGGCTTCTATCATCATTATTGTAGCTCCTGGTATATCAATTCCTACTTCAACTATTGGTGTAGCAACTAGAATCTGTTTTTGACCAGTTAGAAAATTGCGGAGAGTTTCTTCCTTTTCCTTTGATTTCATTCGCCCATGTAAAATACCAAGAGAAAATTCTGGGAACACCTCATTTTGAAGACGTTCGTACTCGTGCGTGGCTGCTTTCACACTTTTCAATGTTTCCGATAGGTCAACTAGTGGACAAATAATAAATGCCTGTTCCCCAAGTGAGATTTTTTCTCTGATAAAGTCGTATGCTTTTAGTCTTTTTTCAGGATGTACGAAGTATGTTTTTATAGGGTACCTGCCTGGTGGGGGTGTATCAATAATTGAGATACTAAGATCGCCGTAAAGTGTAAGAGCAAGGCTTCGAGGTATTGGGGTAGCAGTCATTGTTAGAACGTGTGGCGAAAGCCCTTTTCCTCGTAGAACTGCTCGCTGTTCCACCCCAAATCGTTGCTGCTCATCTATTACAATAAATGCGAGTTTTTCAAAGCCAGTCTCACCAAAAATTAGAGCATGAGTTCCGATTAAGATATCGTATTCGGTTTTAGGCTTTTTTGTTGCCGTACAAAGCTCTATTTTGACGCCTAGCGGGGACAAAACAGTTTTAAAGGTATTATAGTGTTGAATTGCTAAAATCTCCGTTGGGGCCATTAAGGCCGTTTTAAAGCCATTAAGAAATACCAGATAAGAAGCAAGGGCAGCTACGACTGTTTTACCACTTCCAACATCTCCTTGCAAAAGTCTGTTCATTGGTCTTTTTTGCGATAAATCGTAAATTATTTCCTTGAGCACTTTTTTCTGCGGGGCTGTTAAAGTAAAGGGTAGTTGTGAAATAACGGATAAAATTTTTTCTTGGTGAATTGTTAACGAAGCGGCCTCTTTTTTGTTCAAATATGACTTTCGGACGAAAGCTTTTAGGTATGTTAAAAGGATTTCTTCAAATGCGATCCTTCGGCGTGCTTGTGTAATTTCGTTTAAGTCTCTTGGTTGATGGATTTGATCTAAAGCGTTCTTAATTGCAATTAAATTGTTCCTTTTCAAGGTTTCAAGGGGTAAAAACTCTTTTATCTTAGGTAGTAAGATTGGTAAAATTTCTTGTATTCGGCTGCGAATCCATTTTGATGTTAATCCGCTTGTTTCAGGATAAATCGGCACAAAACCTTGGGTGTGAATAGGCCTCTTCTTAAAATCTAGTATTTCGTACTCTGGATTGATAAAAGTTAAGCGGTTTGAGAAAAAACCAACCTTTCCGGCTAGACTTATCTTTTGCCCAACCTTGAGAGTTTTTGTTAAAAAAGGTTGATTAAACCAAACTGCTTCAATCGTGCCAGTAGAATCATTTAGTAGCATTTTTGTAATGATTTTTCTGTATCTCGTCACCAGATTCTTAACTTCGAGAATGCCTCCTTTGGTGGAAGATAAATCCCCTTCCCTTAGCTCACTTATTTTTTTAGGGTTGCCTATTTCTTCATAGCGGAACGGGAAATGATAAATTAAATCTCCGGCTACATTGATTTTCAGGTTTTTTAATCTACTGGAAGCAAATCTGCCGATTTTAGGAAGATCTTCAATTTTTGTTGAGAGATCCATTTAATTGGACAGTAAAAGTAGGAATGGCGACACTATTAATCCTAAAGCTACTATTGCAGCAATTATTGTCCAAATCCATTTATTTTTTCTTATAAAATTCATATCAACTCCTCATTATTTCTACAGCTTTAAGTTTGCCGATTTGAACTATAGTACCGATCTCGACATCGATTAATTGATTCGGGTTGACAATCTTTTCTCCATTACTTTTTACACCACCCTGTTCAATTAAACGCTTTGCTTCGCTACGGCTAGACGCCATCTCTAAATTCATAATAAGATCAAGGGCCTTTATTTTGCCAGTTTTAGAACCAACCTTTTTTGTTTCCGGTACTCCACCTTCTTGAAAAACTCTTTCAAATTCATTCTGAGCGTTTTTTGCTTCAGATTCTCCATGGTAAATTTTTACAATCTCTAAGGCCAAGTTAATTTTAGCATCACGTGGGTTGATTGTGCTATTTTTTAGAGATTCTTCAATTTTTGAAATTTCATCTAGGCCAACATCTGTTAGGAGAGTAAAATATTTCACTATTAAGTCATCTTTGATCGACATTATTTTCCCGAACATTTGGTTTGGTTCTTCGTTTAAGTCAATTGTGTTCCCAAAGCTCTTACTCATTTTTCTGCCATCAGTTCCTTCGAGAAGCGGGATGGTTATAACAAACTTTTCTTTTTTTTCCTTTATTTTCATAAATTCTCTGCCTACCAGCATGTTAAAAGTCTGGTCGGTACCTCCTATCTCCACATCCGTATCAATTGCAACACTGTCGTAACCTTGGAGTATTGGGTACAAAAACTCAGAGGCGGCGATTGGTCGTCTCTTTTCTATTCGCTCTTGAAACATATCTCTCTCAAGAAGTTGTTGCACGGTAAAATGTGAGAGCATTTCTAGTATTTCTGGCGCTTTCACCTTGTCCCACCAATTGGAGTTAAAAAATATTTCCGGTGGGTTTTTTTTAAAATCTAAGATTTTTCCTACCAGCGATTTGTATGAGGAAGAATTTTCTAAGACTTGTCTACGTGTTAGAGGTTTGCGTTGGGTATCTTTTCCCGAAGGGTCCCCTACCATTCCGGTGAAATCACCAAAAACTAGAATTATTTTATGTCCAAGTTTTTGAAACTGGGCCAGCTTCCTTAAAATAATAGAATGTCCTAAGTGAATACTTGTGCTGGTTGGGTCTATCCCGTTATAAATTCTTAATTTTTGCCTACGAAGTTTTTCTAAAAGTAGGTTTCTTGATGGATAAATAGAATCCACTCCGCGGGATAATACACTCTCGAGCCCATCCATGCTTTTCATATTATATTTTTTTGTGGTAAAATACAACTTACAAAAATTATGAATCCTTCCTTTATTCCAGTTCCCCCGAGGTTGAGCAGTATTTTATCTCGGAGGAGATCTCGTAGACTAAAGTTAAAGCTTTTTAGTAGTTTTGTTACGGCTGGTTTTATCTTATTTATTGTTACGCTAGTTGGTGCTAGTATTGCATTTGGTTTTTTCGCGCGCAATCTTCCCTCACCAAATAAACTTTCTGATCACAATTTCAGCCAATCAACTAAAATTTACGACCGAAACGGTACATTGCTTTACAATATTTACGGTGATGAAAATCGTACTTTGGTTAAATTAGATAAGGTCCCGGCTGATTTAAGAAATGCGACAGTTGCGATTGAGGACAAACGTTTTTACAAACACAGGGGGTTTGATATTGTTGAGTACATCCGGGCCATAAAGGAGATTGTCGTTGACCACAGATTAACCGGAGCTTCCACAATTACTCAACAGCTTGTAAAGAATAGTTTACTTACCTCCGAACGCACTCTGACCAGAAAGGTTAAGGAACTCATTTTATCCATTCAAATTGAGAGGAGGTACAGTAAGGATGAAATTTTGCAGATGTATTTAAATGAGGTGCCTTATGGAGGGACCTCTTGGGGTACAGAAGCAGCTGCTAATCAATACTTCGGAAAACATACTTGGGAACTGAATTTGGTTGAGTGCGCAATTCTCGCTGGTTTGCCCCAAAGCCCGACCGCTTACTCGCCATTTGGGCTAAATTCAAGAGCTTACATCAATAGAACAAAAGATGTTTTACGTAGAATGAGGGAGGATGGTTATATAACCTCCGACCAAGAGAAAAAAGCAGTAAAAGCATTGCCGAATGTAAAGTTTGCGAGTTTTGGCCAGGATATTAAAGCCCCCCACTTTTCTATATATGTTAAAACCTTGCTTGAGGAAAAATACGGGCCAAGACTTGTTCAAGAAGGCGGTTTTCAAGTTACCACAACATTAGATTTAAAGCTGCAAGACATGGCGCAGAAAGCTGTAACAGATCAAGTGGCAGCCGAGAAATATTTAACGGTAAGCAACGGTGCTGCAGTGATTGAAAATGTCAAAACAGGGGAAATTTTAGCTTGGGTTGGGTCTAAAGACTACTTTGCAAAAGACATTCCAGGGAAGTTTGATATTGTTTCCCAGGCCATTAGGCAACCGGGAAGTGCCCTTAAGCCATTTAATTATTTAACTGGGTTTGAAAAAGGGTATGCCAACCCAGCAACTATGTTTATAGATACGCGGACGGACTTTGGTGGTGGTTACAGACCGGGAAATTATGACGATCGAGAGCACGGACCGCTTCCAGTTCGAATTGCGCTTGGTAACTCATACAACATTCCTGCGGTAAAAATGCTTGCTGTTAATGGTGTGGAAAATGTAATCGATACGCTGAAGCGATTTGGGATTACGACTTTAAATGACCCATCTCAATATGGGCTTTCTTTGACTTTGGGGGGAGGAGCGATAAAATTACTAGAACTGACAAATGCTTACGCAATTTTAGGAAATCAGGGTAAGGTTGTTAGCCCACAGGTGATACTAAAGGTTACTGATTCCAACGGTAGGGTTATCGAGGAATTTAAACCGTCAAAGGACCAAAAAGAAGCAACTGATCCGGAACATGCCTATTTAATCAATAATATTTTATCAGACCCAACTGCAAAATATATGGGGTATGGTACATACTGGGCGCATCTCCTTAATTTTAGGCCAGACGTAGCAGTAAAAACTGGTACCAGCGAGCAAAAAATTGATAACTGGACGTTTGGGTATAGCCCTTCTTATGTAGTCGGTACTTGGGTTGGAAATAACGACAACTCACCTATGAACCCAGCTCTTTCCTCTGGTATTACAGGAGCGGCACCTATCTTTCGTATAATTTCTACCAATCTTTGGGCTGGTAAACCCGTGGATTCTTGGAATAGGCCAGCTGGGGTTGTGGATGCAAAAGTTGATGCCTTGACCGGAATGAAACCAGGCAAACACAGCGGTTCATTGAAAACTGAAATTTTTGCTAAATGGCAAATTCCAACCCAGGAAGATGATATGCATAAAGAAGCTAGAATCTGTATTCCTAGCGGATTAGTAGCCAATTCATCTTGTGAGGCTGCTGGCAAAGCTACCACAAAGCTTTTTCTTGCAATGTACGATCCTTATACAAAAATGTTTATGCCTTCTTTCCGTTACTGTCCAGCAGGTTGTCCTCCTACAACTACAGATACAGGTATCTATACTCCCAAGGCAGATAAACTAAGTGTTGTTATCTCTTCACCACAAGATAATGCTGAGGTTACATCTGACTTTACAGTTAGCGCTAATATAGCAGGTCCGACAAGTATAGATAAAGCCTGGTTTTACCTGGATGGGGATCTTACTGAAAAAATAAACTCTCCCTCATCATCAATAAAATATAAATTTACTGGTGTTGCTGATGGTGATCATATTGTCGTTGTGTGGGTGCATGATTCCGCTGGAGATACTGCGGAAGAAACTATAAATATTAAAGTCCAAAACACTCCCGGTCCATAAGCCCCTTACCGCTAACTAAGATTAGATGTACGTGGCTGGGCACCAATTTTTTTCAGGTCGGTTAATATTTTACCCCTAATTTTAGTTACTAATTTTTTATCTAATGTATTTTTCTGGCTGTAATATTCTAGTCCTATTAAAACAGAACGCTGGCCTTTTATGTTTGTATCTTCGAATAAAGACATTTTATAAAGATTGTTGCCCGCAGAGTTCTTAATGGATTCTGAGATAGATTGGAAGGGCAAGTTGTTTTGAAGGAATAAGGATAACTCTTCCTTAACAACTGGAAATTTTGGAATTTGGGTGTAGCGTTTTTCTTTTTGCCTCGCCTGTAAAGCTTCTAGGTCTAGTTCAAACCAAAAAGTGGGACTCGATATTTCGAACTTACCGAGAATGGAACTATCAATCTTGCCAAATTCTCCTATCGACCCTGTTCCGATAAGAACCATGCTAGCTTCTTTTCCAAATCTACTGGTTTCGGTCAACTGTTTAAATGTAAAACCAGAAATGTTTAATTTTTTAAGAAAAGTTTCTAAAGCCCCTTTAGCGGATCTAAAATCACTATCTACAAAAATGGCCGCGATTTTCTTTGGTTGGTTAGGAAGGCCATTTTTTCCAATGTCTTTAGTAAAAACCCTTCCCAACTCAAATAACGAGAATTTCTTGAAATTTTCTATGTTTAATTTCGCCGCTAGGAGTATTCCTACTAATAAGGTTGGTCTTAAATACTCATAATCAAAAATTAGCCTATTTGCAACCCTTAAGCACTCCTCGCTATCAAATCCCAAATCTTCAACTGTCAAAAGACTTGTTAGGGTACTTGAGTATATTTCCTGCAGTCCTAATGATATTAAAATTTGTTTTACTTTTCTTTCAAAATCAATGTAGTTCAATTCACTGGTTGGTAGAGGGCCGACTGGCAGGGTTTTTGGGAACTTGTTGTAGCCATAAATGCGGCCTATTTCTTCTATGAGGTCGATAGGTTCGTGAATATCTGTTCGGAAGGATGGAACACCAACAATAACCGTTTTTCCTTCCGCTTGAGATTCCAATTTAGTTTCGAAGTTTAGACGTGACAGTATGCTGCAGACTTCTTTTTCTGCAATTGTTACACCTAAAGTATCGCTTACTAAAGAGAGAGGTAGTTTGACATAGTGCTCTTTTGCTGGGTAACCGACGCTCTCAATAGTAGAAGCTAATTTTCCTCCAGCTAGAGGTTTCATTAAGGAGTAAGCTCGCTCAAAAGCGTATCGGTGGGCTGCCGGATCCAATTTCTTTTCAAATCTGTTCGATGCCTCAGTTCGTAGCCCCAAAGCCTGTGAGGCGCGCCGTACAGAAAGAGAATCGTATACTGGTACATGTAGCACTACTGTTTTAGTGTTTTTATCTATTTCACTTGAAGCTCCTCCCATAAGCCCCGCTAAATCAATTAGTTTTTCAGAATCTTCGATAATTATTGCACCACTGGGAAGCTTTCGTTCCACTCCGTCTAGCGTAGTAACAGCTTCTCCTTCTTTTGAACTGCGTAGTACCATTTTTCCCTTGATTTTATCGTAATCAAAAGCATGCATTGGTTGTCCGGTTTCGGTCATGACATAGTTTGTGATATCGACTATATTGGATAAGCTTCTGATACCGGATTTTTCTAGCCTTTCTGAAAGCCACATAGGCGATTGGGAAACCTTTAGTTCATCAATAATTCCAATACTGTAGTATGGACACAAGCTTTTGTCCAAAACAGCTAGATTTATCTTTTTTGTACTTTCAATTTCCTTCTGTGTCTCAGAAAATGCCGCTGGGACAGTCAGCCGCCGGTTGTAAATAGCAGCAACCTCTCTTGCTATCCCAATTATTGAGAGACAATCTGATCGATTTGGGGTAATTTCAAAATCAAAAATTACATCTTCCTTTTCTTTTTCAACACTTTCAACCTTTGTGCCTGATAACAATAAATCTTCAGCAAGTCTTTCGGTTCCCTCTTTTATTTCGACGTATTCTTTTAACCAAGAAAGCGGTACTTTCATATTAAAATTGCTTCAAAAAACGAAGATCGCTGTTATACAGACTTCTAATATCGCTAATCCCGTATTTGAGCAGGGCGAGTCTATCTGGGCCCATCCCAAACGCCCAACCCCTGAATTTGTTTGGGTCAATTCGGCCATTTTTTAAGACAATTGGATTAACCATTCCTGCACCCAATATCTCGAGCCAACCCTTGCCTGGGTAATAAACCTCCATTTCGATTGAAGGTTCTGTATAAGCAAAATGGTGACCGTAAACTCTAGTTTTTAAATTCTTTCCAAAGAATGATTTCGCAAAGTAGTCTAGTGTGCCAATCAAATCAGACATTTTGGAGGCATCATCGATGAGCAGCCCTTCTATTTGATAGAAAGAGGGAAGATGGGTGCTGTCTGGCATATCGCGTCGGTAGCAGCGACCTGGAAATAACACTCTTATTGGCGGCTTGTGGTCCTCCATATACCTAACCTGCATACTACTTGTGTGGGTTCGAAGTAGTAACTCATCGTTAATATAGTATGTCTGTTGTACGTCTCTTGCGGGATGATTTTGGGGCATATTGAGCTTTTGAAAGTTGTATGCATCTAGCTCAACTTCGGGTCCGTCAATCCAAGAAAATCCGAGGGAGTGGAAAATTTCCTTAACTTCATCAATTACTGAAGTTAGCGGGTGTGTGCCGCCTAGATCGATTTCTTTTCCGGGAGTAGTTAAATCAACTGAGGACTCTTTTTTAATCGATACGGGTTTTGCTTGCTGGTTTAATAACTGCTCAAGTTTTGTTCTGAGTTTATTTATTTTTGTTCCAATTCCTGCTTTTTGTTCTTTTGGTAATTTCGGAATCTGTTTAGTAACATTTTGTAAAATACCCCTCCTTCGTCCAAAATATTTGATACGTATCTTTTCTAAAGCCGCACCCGTTTTTGCTTGGGAAAGTTCTTTTAAAGCTAGTCGTTCGATTTCATTGAGGTCTAGTACCATAAGAACTAATTCTAACATAGTCGAGGCTAGTTTGAAAGAAAAAAATTAGTCCTAAGATGGGAAGCTCACGCCTGCCCTACATGAGCTCCCCGACATAGGACTAATTGTGACTATTATAACAGGAAATATGTGAATTGTCAACCACTATAGGGCGGAGAAATTATTAGCTATGGGTTATATGTGGGTCTTTGCCTCTTCGACAATTTGTTTGAAGGTTTTTTCGTCGCTTGCTGCTATCTCGGATAAGATTTTACGATCAAGCTGAATCTTAGCAGAGGATAAGCCTTTAATAAAATTACTGTAGGTTAAATTGTGGTTTTTAAGAGCAGCGTTTATTTGAACGATCCAAAGCGTTCTTTTTTGTCTTTTTCTCTCTTTACGTCCTGAAAAAGCGTACGCTCCTGCGTGCATCACAGCTTCTTTAGCTACTTTAAAAAGCTTGCTTTTCGTTCCCCTGAAGCCCTTTGCTGCTTTTAAAATTTTTTTATGTTTTCTATTTACAGTGGTTCCTCTTCTTATCCTTGCCATTTTTATACTCCTAATATCTTTTTATACTTTTTTCTAAATCCCCCAGTTATTGATTGTGGTTCATTTTGTCTGCGCAGTCGCCTTTTTGATTTTTTCGTTTTTAAGTGTGACGAATAAGCATGCCCACGCAATATTTTTTTTGATCCTGTTACCTTGAATCTTTTTTCAGCTGTCTTTCTGGATTTCTGTTTCATAAAAAGTATCCTAATGTTTTTTACAAGGCTTAAGGCCAACTACTAAGTTCTTACCAACCAACCGAGGTTCTGAATCCTTTTCCCCAATACCGTCTAGCATAGAGGTTGCTTTTTCCAATATTGACCACCCGATTTCTGGGTGAACAATCTCTCTACCAGCAAATTTTATCGTTAATTGGACCCTGTTACCTTCTTCGAAAAACTCCTTTGCCCTATTCATCCTTATCTCCAAGTCGTGATCATCAATGGTAGGGCTTAACCAGATCTCCTTTGTTTCGATTTCTTTTGTTTTCTGTTTAATTTTTCTTTCTTTTTTATCTTCCTCGTATTTAAATTTTTTAAAATCAATAATTTTTACGACCGGTGGATCTGCTTGGCCGGATACCTCTACTAAGTCCAAATTAGAATTCCTTGCTCTCTCCCTTGCTTCATCGATTCTAATAATTCCAATTTGTTTCCCATTTTCTTCTAGTAGTCGTACTTTTTCAGCACGGATATTTTGATTGATCCGATAGTATTTTCTAATTGTTCTCTCCTCCCAATGAATTCGAAAAATAATCTTTTAATTTTAGTTTGGAAATTGCGTTTTCGCGAACCAACTCAAACGGCCTTTTAGATAAATAAATTATTGTAGATTCGGTTCCTATCATTTGCAATTTTTTCTTCTGGATCTTATCCGATCGATTGCATAGTCTACCAGAGAAATTATTCTCTTGTCAATTTCACCTAAAGTGGCTGCCACTGTGTTTAAATTGGAAACATGTTTTTCGGTACTATTCTCTATTCTCGACCTCCTTTTCTAATCGATTAATTAAATCCCCGATTAAAACTGAGCCCTCATCTCCTTTTCCCCTAGATCGAACCGCAACCTTTTTTTGGACCTGTTCCCTATCTCCAACAACAAGCATATATGGAATTTTCTGCAGCTCTGCGTCTCGTATCTTTGTTTGCATTGTTTCGTTTCTGGAATCAACCTCAATACGTAATTTTTTGTTTAGGAATTCGTTTCTTAACTCAGTAGCGTATTGATTATGCCTTTCAGCTATTGGGATTATTATTGCTTGGATTGGAGATAGCCAAAGGGGAAATGCGCCACCGAAATGCTCAACTAGGACACCAACAAATCGCTGTAGAGAACCAATTATAGTTCTATGTATCATTGCTGGTTGTCTTGGTTTTCCGTCGCTGTCTGTGTAAGTAAGATTAAACTTTTCTGGCATAAATAAATCTAATTGAATCGTACCACATTGCCAAGAGCGTGAGAGTGAATCATTAATATGGAAATCAATTTTTGGGCCGTAAAAGGCCCCTTCGCCTTCATTAATCTTGTAGTTTAATTTAAGATTATTTAGAACTTTTTTTAGAGTATTTTCTGCTTTATCCCATGTTTTCTTATTTCCCATAGACTTTTCTGGGCGGGTTGAGAGTTCAATCGAAACTTCAGGAAAGCCTAGTATTTTGTAAAACCTCAGAGTTAAATCAATAATATTTTTAATCTCTGATTCAATTTGATCTTCGGTAGCGAAAATATGGGCGTCGTCTTGACGAAAGGCTCTGACTCTAAATAGACCGTTGAGAGTTCCAGACTGTTCGTAGCGATGAACCTCGCCCATCTCAGCGAGTCTTATTGGTAGATCACGATACGAATGAGGGCGCTCCTTATAAATTAAAATCATACCAGGACAGTTCATTGGTTTTAGAACCAGTTTTTTGCCAGCTTGATTTACAAAATACATTTTGTCTCTGTAATTTTCCCAATGTCCTGATCGATGCCACAATTCTTCGGATAAAAGAATCGGTGTGGAGACTAATTGATAGCCAGCAGATTTTTGCAATTTATTGTAAAAACCCATTAGCGCTTCCCGTAGGAGCATTCCTTTTGGGTGCCAAAATACAAACCCTGGAGCTTCATTATGAAAACTGAAAAGATCTAACTCGCGACCAATTCTTCTATGATCGTAATTTTTTGCTTCCTCTCGCTGTTTTAAGTAGTTATCGAGTTCTTCTTGGGTGATAAAACAAGTTCCATAGATTCGGGTAAGCATTGGGTTGTTCTCACTACCACGCCAATATGCGCCAGCGATTGTTAAAAGTTTGAATGGCCCGATATCCTTCGCATTGTCAACGTGGTCGCCTTTGCAAAGATCAATAAAATTACCTGATTTATAGAATGAAACTTTGTTTGTAGTTTTGCAAAGTTCCCTAATAAGATCCAATTTGAAAGGTTGGTTAGCTTCAATCTTTTTTGCCTCCTCAATAGATTTTTCTATATGAGTAAATTTGTCCCAAGTTTTCAAGATTTTTTTCATTTCCGCCTCAATCTTTGGAAGGTCCTCTTCGGATATGGGTTTCTTAAAGGAAAAGTCATAGTAGAATCCGTTTTTAATGGTTGGTCCAATTCCTAGCTTGGTATCTGGCCA
Source organism: Candidatus Woykebacteria bacterium RBG_13_40_15 (assembly GCA_001816655.1). GTDB lineage: Bacteria > Patescibacteriota > Microgenomatia > Woykebacterales > RBG-16-39-9b > RBG-13-40-15. Next base: position 64,518 of record MHCP01000025.1, read on the forward strand.
AAGTTTAATTACCGCTGCGGCGAGTAAGTGAGAAGCTGAATGGCGTACATTATCCAAATAATTTTCGTTTTTTATATTTTCCATGTCTTTAAGATTCCATTTTTAAAACAACAAAAAACCTCCCGTTAGGAGGTTGTGAAGCCACGCAATAGACAACCTCCTCTAGGAAGAGCTGGCGGTAGTTGTGCAATCTAGGGCTTTGGTTTTTCTCACTTTTACACTTTAACACCTTTTAATTGGCTCGTCAATAATAGGTATTTAAAAAGCTAAGTTATTTATTAGTGCGCTATTGGGCGCTGAATTTCATTTAAAATGTTGCCGATAAAATCCCCTATGATAGGAATAGAACTTATCTTGCTGAGAATAATTATGACAAGCCCGACTACAATGGTAGCGCCGAGGACTGTGCCGACTCCCCAAGCAAGCCCGCCTAGAAAATTGTTCAAGATCACCCTTCCAGTTGGAAGATGAACTCTTGAATGTCCCCGTCCTTGTGTTGGGTCTATATATTCGTTATGTTTTTCTGGTTGGATTTCAGTCATTATTTTAAGTATGCTTCAAAGAAGCTAAAACGTCAAGAATTGACTAAATTCCATTTTGACTAGGAGTAATCGACGCAGAAAGCTGTAGCTTTATATTGTTTCTCTAGCGAGATATAATTAATAAAGTGAAAAAGAAACTTTTTCTGAAGATGAACTATAGTAAAAAATATGTTTTATTAAGCTTGGTTACGATTGCAGTTGTAATTATTGTAGTAGTTGGGATTTATTTCACAAGGTTATCATCGGGTTATCGTCTATTTCGTATTTCTGGGGAGACAATCGGTGATTACAAATCCGGTAGTTTAATTATCGCTAAAAAGGTGGTTGATCCCCTATCGTTGAGTAAGGGGGACGCTGTTTTGTACGAAGTTGAAGTAGGTGGTAAAAAAGTCGAACGATTTGGAATAATCCTAGCTTTACCTTCCGAAAGTAAAATCAATCGGCTAGGCGTTTTCACCTTGGATCAAGCCTTTCTTATTGGGAGAGATAGTAAAGTAAAAGATCTAGTCGAAAAAGAAAAAATTAACTGGATTGTGATTAAAAAATTCTAATGGTAGACGGTGGAAGAGTTAAACATACGCCTTCGCGATTTAACACGCTTCCCATGTTGCGAAAATTCTGGTGGGCTCGAGGGGACTTGAACCTCTGACCTCTTCGATGTCAACGAAGCGCTCTAACCAACTGAGCTACGAGCCCATAATTTTCTACAACGAAGCGCCCTGCCTCGCTCGCCTCGCGAAGCGGGCCGTCAGGCAGGTCTAACCAACTGCGTAAGGAAACTTATTTGCCAACTGTTGGAAGAACTTTTTCTTTTTTAACTTCTATAACGTCGTCTATTATACCGTATTTTTTAGCTTCAAGGCTAGTCATAAAGAAATCTCTTTCTGTATCTTTTTCTACTTGCGAGATAGCTTGATTTGTTTCTTTTGCCAGAATTTCACTGAGGCGCCTTTTCATTTTTAATATTTCGTTTGCGTGTATTTTTATATCCGTTGCTTGACCAGAGATTTCGGTCATTGGCTGGTGAATCATTATTTTTGAATTCGGTAGAGCAAAACGCTTACCACTTTTACCACCAGCAAGAATTACTGCAGCGCCAGATGCCGCCATACCAACACAGACGGTTGAGATATCACTTCTCACAAATTTCATTGTGTCGTAAATTGCCAGTGTGGAATGGACGTAACCACCCGGTGAATTTATATAGATACTTATATCTCTATCCATCCCTTCATTTTCTAAGTAAAGTAGTTCTGCAATTACGATGTTGGCAACCTCATCTGTAATTGTGCCGCTAATAAAAATAATCCTCTCTTCAAGTAGTCTGCTGTAAATATCATAGGCCCGCTCACCTTGTGGGTCTTTTTTAATTACCATTGGTACAAGTTCCATAAGGAGCGGATTATATCCTGCAAGGAAACAATCCGCAAAGCGGATTATATCAAATAAAGACGCTTATTTCTATTAAATAAAGTAAAGGGTTTAAGGAGAGGGGCTCCAGCTGGTGCATGGCTGGAGCCTAACAATCCCCTCTAATCTTCCGTTCAAGCCGCCTAACTCATAGCTTGGAGGGTTCTTGTTGTTTCATCGAGACCTCCCTGCCAGCGTAGCCCTCTTTTTGTAGCTGGGTTTTCTCCCAACCACTTGTCTACAAGTCTTCCCCAACCGTCGCTGCGAAGATTAGCGATAACCCTGTGTAGATGAGTTAGTCGTTCGTTGACTCCGATTCTCCCAATGCCTCGCTCAATATTCGATAGACGTCTTGTTGGGTAAGCAATATTGACTCCTCTCCCCTCTTCTGATTTGATATCTTTCCTCTAGGGTCTATGACCAAAGTCGGTGGGAATTGTGGGAGTTGAGCCCACTACGGTCTGCCTAATTCCCATAAATGGAGGGGCGAGGATTTTTAACCCCGACTAGAGAAAGTCCCCAGTTTGGCCTTCCTTCTTATCCCGGTAGATCGGGACCCTCCACGAAAAAACCCCCTTTCGGGGGTTTCCGTTTTAGTTATGCTTAACTACCTTAAAACGTTCCCCCGTGGTGGAAACCCCCTTTAATAAAGGAGGGGGTGACCAACATAATTATGAGAGAACAATTAGTTGCCATATATCAGTATTAAATTATAGTTACAGCTAAATTAGCTGTCAAGCACTACTTGATCGAAATTGAACTCGCAACGGCCTCAATTTGAATGTCTACTCTAATAAAAGCTGCATCAAATTTGCTGCTCTTATACTCGTCGTTATTTTTTCTGAAACGGGAATCTACAGATATGTTTTTAACTGGTGAAGTTATTTTTATTCGAGCCTCAATTTCTTTTGGAATCTTTATATCTAGGTTTGAAGCCTTTGCTTTAATTTTCGCATTCGATGAGTAAGATGAGTTGAAAGATATTTTCAAATCCGAAGCCTGAGAGTTAATTTCCAAGTAGTTGACCCTAAGGGACGTTAAATCAAGAGATTCTTTTGATGCTCCAGTGGTGATTTGTATTTCGATTGGAATCTGCCTTGTAACTGAAAGCTCGGTTTTGTTCTGTAGGGAAGAAATAAATGGTAAACCAGGAGTGATATTTTGCTTTAGAGTAAAAATTTCCTGCCCAAAAGTATCCTGCTTTACTATTTCCGGTTTATTTACAGCTTTACTATAAACAACTTTTCCTTCAACAAGTTTCGAGGTGTCGTTGCCGAGCGCATTAATCGTAAGATTTGTCGCTGGCATATCGATAATTATTTTCGCTCTTGTCAAACTTCCAAGAGGCTCAGAGATTTTAAGAGTGTTGGTAGCAAGTGGGTTTCTGGTAAACGGGTTGAAAGTCAAAAAAATTGGAATCAAAAATATAAGTAATATTACTACAACTAAACTTCTAAAGGAAATTGATTGCCCTACTATGAATTCGATCCCAATCAAGATAATTATCACTGGCCAGAATTTCCATAGATTTGTCCAAATATCCCAAGATAAAATCCCAAAATTGTTTAGTAAAAAAATTACCCCCAAACCTATTAAAATTATCGGTCCTGCTTTAAAATTCTTTTTTAATTTCATTTCGATAGGTTATTTATAAGAGCTTAAACAAATTATAACAAGCTTTTCCAAGTAATCTAGTTTCAAAACTCGTTTTTAAATTCAAATAATTATTTCTAAGCTGTCGTAAGCTATGTTGAAATTCTCCCCGCCAACTTTTTTAATCAGCTTTTCAAGTTTTTTGTGCGGTAGTGTGCGATGCCCAAGATGGATAAAGTAGATAGATTTTGCGTTTAACCTTTTTCCTAATTCTAATCCTTCCATAATCGTTTCATGCCCCCTCGTTTGTACCTTTAGTTCGGAGCCGTCAATCGCAATTGCATCGGCATGTTCTACTACTTTGGCTGTATTTTTTGGCAACGACTTAAAATCTGGTGCCCAAAAAAATTTCTTTTTGCCTTCTTTCACTAATATCCCAAACGTCGAATTGGTATGTTCTACAGGCAAAAAAGTTAAGGTTAGGTTTTCAAAAGTTGTTTCTAAGTTTTCTAGGGCTTTAACTGTTTCAACCTTTACTATTTCGTATTCATTAGGAAAAAACATGAAGCGAATTTTTGCAAGGGTTTTTGGGTGAATAAATATTTTAGGTTTTAGCCTACCAGTCTCCGTGTAAATATGAGAAAGGTCCCAAAGACCAAAGGTGTGATCAGAATGTTCGTGAGTTATCGCAGCAGCTCTGATTTTTGTTGGATCTATATCTGTTCTCCTTAGGTGTTCATAGGTGTCCGGACCGGCATCAAGTAATAAAATGTCATTTATTAATGCTTGGCTACGGGTTCGAGTATCCCGAGGATCTTTTGACGAACAAATTTCATCAGTACAACCTAAGCGTGGCAGCGGCCAGCCTGCACTTGTGCCCAAAAATTTAATTTTCATTTCTCTTGAAAAAATTTGACAAAGGCAGCCTTTTTCTTAATTGCCGAACGAAGTCAATTTTTAATATCTGACGGGTCATGTTTATTGAATTCTCCAAAGATCCTTTTAATATCTTGATTATGTGACCACCCGGCAATTCTTTTCGTTATGATTATTTTGCCGTTGCGGTAGTTTTCAATAATTTCTCTAGCAATTCTAGTGACAGCGCTTTCCAAATCTTTATCTGGTTTTTTAGAACGTTCGTATATATTTGACAAAAAATAACAATTACCCGATTCGATCAAAGGTTTTCCTTTTGGACTGACTTCGCTACCAACCCAAGCCCTAATCCTGTTTTTATTATTAATCAAGGCAAGGAGAGATCTTCTCATTCCATCTATTACACGGAAGCCCTTGATTGTTTGAACAACAAAAATAGGAAAATGATCTCTTTCTTTGTGATCCGAAAAACCTGTTTTCAAAATCTCTTCTCTCATTTTCTTGTCATTCTCCCAAGTCTTAGCGAAAAGTAAAGGATTACGATTAAACTTTTTGATTGTGTATTTATCTAGGGTTGGGGACATTCCTGTTAAGATCAATTTGGAGGGAGAAATTTCTCGAAGCTCCCAACGGTATTTGGTGCTTGATAAATAATAGAAGACGCTTTTGAGTTTCCATCCACCTGATATGGCAGCTACTAAATCCAAGAATGATTGTTCGCCTTCTCTATGGAATAGATTTTCTATTGAACTGTCGATTTTTTCCCAGACTTCTTTATCGGTAACATCATTAAAGATTTTTCTGAACTCATGCTTTAAATATTGCTGAGCGATAAGTAATGCATTTTTCGATGGAGTAAGCTTAAACATTTTTAAAATTATCTTTGCTCTCTAATCATAAGAAATGGTGCCGCGGGGGAGACTTGAACTCCCACGAGTTGCCTCATACGGTCCTGAACCGTACGCGTCTGCCAATTCCGCCACCGCGGCACAAACTGTATTATAGGGAAATATAGGTTTGAAATCAATTTACTGAATCTTTTTGGCTCTTTCGACTACACTTTCTTGTGTTTCAAGTTCTAGGCTGTCATCGATCGGTTCTAAAACAACATGTCCGTATTTTCTCTCCAGCGCTCGCTCGATTAAAAGATCTGCAAACTGGGGATTTTTAGGCAGCAGTGGGCCGTGTAAATAACAGCCAAAGACATTGCCCTGATACGCCCCTTCTGTGCGGTCTTCACCGTTGTTACCAAACCCAACTACAACGTTTCCTAATGGGGCGGCCCTTTTTCCTAAATATGTTTTTCCACTATGATTTTCAAAACCGACTATTAGTTTTCTGTCCATGTTTAATTTCTCATTTGTCTCAGCCACAATATTTCCTATCATTCTTTTGTTCCCCGCAATGGTTACGATATCTAAAATACCTATTCCTGGAATATCCATTTCGTTTGCCGGTCTGTAATAGTGGCCGAAAAGTTGGAAACCTCCACAAATTCCTAGAAAAACAGAGCCTAAACGAGCGGCTTTTCTCAATGGGTCCCTTTTTACTTTTTGGAGATCTTCAGAGATAATTTTTTGTGCTTGGTCTTGACCGCCGCCAAAAAAATAAAGATCAATATATGCTGGATTTATTTTATCCCCCATATCTAATTCCTTTACAGTGACCTCAATTCCCCGCCATCGGCAACGCTGCCAAAGCGTTAATATATTTCCCCGATCCCCATAAGTACTCATGTACTTTGGATAAAGCCAACCAATTATCAATCTTGTTTTTTTACTGCTGATTGTGGGTTGCTGTTCTTTATTCACTGTTTCTAATCCTCCCAGAACTGGCTACTTACTCCCGCCTCTGCTAATATTTTTTTAAGTTTTAGCATCGCGGTGTATGTGGGTAGGATATACAAGGTGTCACCTATCTGGGTGCCATCGATAGCTTTCGCTACAGCTGTTTCCAAATTGTCGTCGATGTGAGTCTCCAATTTTTTTGCTCCAGTATATTTTAATCTTAAAGCCATATCAGAGGCTCTTATTCCACTTATCCAAACCTTTCGGATTTTGCTTACTATAAATTCAAAATCTACATCCCAAAGCCAGGATACATCTTTTCCGTCAGCTATAAGGTCGTTAATAGCGATCAAAATATTCTTTTTTCCGCTGCCTTCAAAAACTGTTCTTATTACTTCATTGAATCCAGTTGGATTTTTAACGAGTCCAATAAAAATTTTTTTGCCGTCCAACTCTAAGCGTTCTGTTCTTCCAAAAGCTGGAGTAGAAAGTTCCAGCGCTTCTTTTATTTTTTCTAACTTTATGCCTAAAACAATTCCAGCCGTAGCAGCTGCAAGACAATTATAAACATTGTAAAGACCAGGAAGTTGGCTTTTTATTTTTATTTCTCCTTTTGGTGTTGAAATTGTTGCTTCAAAACCTTTTTCTGCAATTAATTTAACGCTGCTAGCATAAATATCTGGTTTTGGTCTAATAAGGCTGCAATCTGGGCATCTATACTTACCAAGATGAGCCATATAAACCTCATCGAAAGTCAGCTGCTTTCCGCAGGCGATGCAATTCGTAAAGTCTGAAGCGTGTGGCGGTTTACCTATTGAAAGATTTTTGTCTTCAAGACCAAAATAAATAACAGTTGCTTTACTTCCCTTTCCAAGGTGCGCTACTGAGTGATCATCCGAATTTAAAATAATTACACTTTTAGGATCTAAGTGGATGAGGGCTTTCTGCCAGATAGACCTTATTTTGTCTACCTCCCCGTAGCGATCTAGCTGATCTCTGAACAGATTATTAAAGATAATAATATTTGGGTTTGTTTGCCTAATCGCAGAAGGCAGGGTGGCTTCGTCGGCCTCTAGTAGCGCGATATTAGTATTTCGATTACCAAAATTATCAATCAATGCGCCGATTATGCCACGCAGCAGATTAGATCCCGAGCGATTGTGAATAAAGGAAAATCCCCCATACTCTAGGATGTTACCCAAAAGTCTCGCTGTTGTTGTCTTACCGTTTGTGCCTGTGACGAAAATTAATGATGTGTAATATTTTGCTAATTTCTGTAGCGCAGTAGAATCGATATATTCTGCTAAAAGCCCAGGCGCCGCAGTCGCGCCGCCACCAAGTAGTCTGATAGTAGTACGCAGAGTTTTAGAAGCTATTACAGCCGTAAATAAACGAGCATCCACGCTAGAATTATATCATCTAGCGACTTTATTCGTACTGACCAATCACATTCATCCAAGAGTCAACCCTAGTTGCCCATGTGCGAGAGGCTGCATAGTAGGGACCGATTTTCCAAGGTGTAATTTTTCCAAGGCTCCCCCAGCGCGATTTTATATTGAATGCAACAAACTCGCTAGACTCGCTCCAGTTGCCGAAATAAGCATTTCCATTGTTCCAGCCGTATGGATTGTACGAGCCGCCTGGGATCATGCGGCCAAACTGCGACTCAACGCCTGAAATTGCTGGGAGTAGTCTCCAATCTAGATCGTATCTATCTGCAACCTCAATATAATTACTAGCTTCAGATGCGAGGGAGGAACCTTGTGCTAAGAGAAATTTTTCTAGTCTTTCTTTTCGATTGTCCTTGCGTGCTTTTATGGTTATAGTAAGCACATTTTGGTTGATTTTTGAAGAAACAGTGGACAAAGACTTTTCATCATAAGCCTTCAAACTATCTTGAGATTTTGAAATTGTGGGGCTAACCAATAAAGCTGCAATTGCTATAAAGGTTATGGCAGATACCCGTAATGGTATATTTAACATGCTGCCCCGATTAGATCGGGGCTTCGAGAGTCAAAAAAAACTTTCGCCTGATTTTGCGAAAGTGAAGTGTGGATTTTAGCAAAGGATAGTAGGTATGTCAAGTTTTCATGTATTAATACTCGTTTGCTGAAATCTCATTCATAGCCGCTTTTACGGCGAAAACCCATCTGGGACTACTTTCCGCTGCTGTATATTTAGAAACAATTGTTTCAGGTTCAGTAAGGCCCTTGTCGGAATAATTTTTCTTAAAGCTTGCAGCAACAAGATTTATTGCTTCATCCCAGCTACTAAATCCTATTTTCGATCCTGGGTATATAGCCCAACCAAATGGGTTGTATGTTCCGGCTGGTGCTTTTTTTCCTAAATTTGATTCCTGGAAAGCAATAGCGGGTAGTAATCTCCAGTCCAGACCGTGTTTATCTGCAGCTTCAACAAAAGTATTTCCAAGGCCAATCATTGGAGAGCGGTGTTTTGCTAGGAATTTATCAATTAAAGCGGCTCTACTATCTTTAGCATCAATTGTTGATAACACTTTACTTGTGTTTTTTGAGGTTTCCTCATACAGATTTCGAGATGAGCCAGCTATAAAAAGGTTAATGTCCTGGCTCTTTACAATACTAGAAAAAGAAATCAAAACCAAAAAGAAAAAAACAAACAAAATTATCGGCCAAAAAAAGAGAATTAAAAGAAATTTGGTAGTCTTGCCCATTTAATTAATCTATACTATCAATAGAATTTTATTTTTGTCAAAGAGTTTCAAGAAATATAGGATACAAAAATGGAGCGCGAGACGGGATTTGAACCCGTGGCCTTCTCCTTGGCAAGGAGACGCTCTACCGCTGAGCTACTCGCGCGTGTAAGTTGCAATTATTATAACATAGCGAGGTTAAGCTGGCGTTTGCTTAAATCTGTAAAATTGAAGTATCCCAACTGCAAATATTAGTACTGGTACTACCAGTAACCAAGCCTTTGCAACTTGAAGTTGGTTTGTAGGTGTAAAAAATGCGAATAGAATAAGATAAGTTGCGAACCTGCCAAGATCCAAGACGGTTTCCCTCTCAATTAGGAAATGGTATTTATTTTGCCAAGAACCTTCTGCTTCATCTATCGTATCGAAGTAACTTTTTTTAAGCGTAATATCTATTAGTGGGTAAAAAATGTAAAACAAGGTAACTAAAATAATTATTCCAATAAAATTTTGCATGAAGAAGAATATTAGTATTCCCAATGGTGGAAAAATCATCCCAAGTAAAATTGATTTTCTGTTTTTCTGAAGTATTCGTATCGCCATAATGTTGGCTATTGCAAATACTACACCGGCTAGGGAGTTCAGCAAACCGAGTGTGAACTCTTGTTTCACGATTACGAAGATGAGAATTATTATAATTAAACCAAGCGAGGTATCCCAAAAACCATTTAAAAACTGTTGGGAGAGAACGATTTTCCAGTTTCGGCCTCTGATATGTTCGAAAATGTGTAAGACGGAGAAATCCACTCCTTTATGTTCTGGTAGCTTCGCAGCTTCTAGGAAAGTAAAAAACATAAAAATGGAAACAATCGAAAAGACAACGGTATACCCAAGCAATTTAGTTGCCAAAATGCCCGATAAACCAATAATCGCTCCACTAATAAGAGGGCCGGAGATGTTGGCGATAGTACCTAAAAAATTTTGTCTGCCAAAGAAAGCGTGTCGGGAAGTTTCTTCCGTAAGTATAAATTGAGAGAGATTAAAACCAGGCCAGAAATTGCCAGCGGCCGCTCCAGCAAGTATACCAAGTGGAATCAGATAATTAATTGCCTGCTCTCTTAGAATTACAACCGAAAGATAGCATAAGGAACCAGCTAGTAAACCGAATCTAATTAATTGGGTCGAAGAAAATCTTCGCAGAGACCAAGCAGAAATTACATAAAAGATATAAAGAGAGATTAAAGCGATTAAATTGTAGGTGATGGTAGCTTTAAACCCACCCAGAGTAAATAAAAAAACGTTAAGGAAAATGCCAGCTAAAGCGTTAGCTGTGTAGTAAAGCCATAAAATTTTGTTAAGGAGATTTTCCTCTTTTGACATGTTAGTCTTCCCAATAGCCGTAGCGTACTCTTCGCAGAAGTCTGCGAGCCTTTTCGGTGGCTTTATATATGTAGTACTTTGAGCTTAATGGGTAGTCTTGAGCTCGGATGTAGGAATATTTAAAGCCACCAAAGCCCCGTTTAAATAAACTAAAGCCATACCATGGATGCCCATGGTAAAAATGTTTATCTTTTACCACCCCCCAGAAGTTGTAATATTTACAGCCTCGCCGCTTTGCCTCTTTTATAGCCTCCCATTGAAGCAAATAACCGACGGAGCTTCCCTTTTCAGCTGGTAGCGAAGCGCCATGCAGGTAACAAGCTGCCTCTCCATAAAACGAAATTATAGCCATTGCCTGTGTTTTGCTGCCTTTTTTGGAGATGAATATTTTTTGTTCGTTTTCCCCACCCAAAATTTCAAATTGTTTGATGTAGTATTCCTTTGGATGGTTTATAAAACCTTTCCTGGTTGCGGTGCTATAAAGAAGGCCAACAAACTTTTTTGCGTCAGGGACTTTATTTGACTGTTCGATTTTTACACCTTGTTTTTCTTCTGCTCGTATTAGATAGCGGGTGGTTTTTCGCATGTCGTTTAGTAATTCGTCTTCTGTTTTTTCAAGCGGTAGCAGCCAGGCATCTTCTACCTGGATAAAAGTTTCCGCCGAGACAAATTTTCGTTCTTTAAATTCGTTGTAAATAGGCTCTTCCGCAGGCAAAAGAGGATCTGTTTTTACAAAAATTGCAGCTTCTTTCTTTGCGATATCTTTAATTTTCTCGAAAAGGTGGTCAAATTCTTTCCAATTTTTCCAGTAGAGAATAGGCCCCCTAGGAGCGTATAGGTAGTTACCGAAACGACTTTGGTATTTGATTAACAAACAAATTCCGATTAACTTATCGTTTTCGAAAAGCCCGAGACGCCAGATTTTTCTGCCTAAAGCAGAATTAAACTCTCCCCAATTCCAGGATTGGAGAAAAGTATTTGGTGAAGCGTTTAAGGAAAAATTTTCCCAGGTTTCTTTGTTTGTAATTTCGCGAACAGAGTAGTTCATTTGCCCCAATTGTTGATAAAATCAACTACTTTTCCTGCTTCTTCAAACGAAATACCTAAATAATTCGGAAGATCTATTGTTTCCATCGCTGCTTTTTCTGCATTCGGGCAAGATCCAACCTCGTAGCCCAATTTTTCTTTGTCTGCAGCTTCCGGATAAATTGGGCAGTTGTACCAGTTTCCAAACCAAAAGCCTCTTTTTCTAGCTTGAGCTAAGATTTCAGGAGCATCCTTGTGAAGAGCGACAACTCTTAAATAAATACCATCATGAGCTGGCAAAAGACTAAAATCAGGATTTTTTATATTTTTTAGATAATAATATGCCACTTCGTTTCGCTGCCGGTTATATTTATCTAGATTTTCAAATTCGCTGATCGCAAGGCGGGCCAAAGCATTTGGAAAGCTGGCTGGATACCAGAAAGGTTTCTCCCCAACAAGCTCCTTTTTGCTTGTAACTACATTGATAAAATCAAATTTATAAAGAAATTTAATTAACTTATCTCCCGTTTTATTGAAATAAATTTTACGAAAAATAGTCCTCCAGCTAAAAAAGTTTAAAACTTCCTTGATAAGCTGTCTTCTTGAAAAAGGTGGCAAGCTTGAGATGAACAGCGAAACTTCCTTCTCCAATTTTGAGTTATTAACGACCAATGCCCCGCCAGTAAGGCACGAAATTACCTTTTCTCGGCCAAAAGAAAGGATAGCTGCATCGCCAAATGTTCCAAGTCTCCTTTCTTTGTAAAGCGCACCAAGGCTGTGGGCACAGTCCTCTAAAACGTAGATTCCCCACTTTTTTGCTAGTTCTAAAATTTTTTCCATTTCTGCTGATCGGCCAAAAGTGTGTTGGATAATAATTAATTTTGTTTTTGAGGATATTTTGGAAGCTAAATCGTCAATAGCAGCGTTCAAGGTTTCTGGGTCTATATCAACATAAACAGGTTTTGCTCCTGCCCAAATGATTGGGTTAGGTACAGCGTTGCAGGTGTAAGCCTGGATAATTACTTCGTCACCTTCTCCTATTTTTAGCGCCTTCAAAAAACAATAAATAGCACTTCTGCCCGAATTAACAAGATGAACTTTGGTTTTGAAATAATCTTCAAGAATAAAGCGGAATTTTTCACTGTCTTCCCCCTCTTGCCAGTTGTTTATGTTGAGAAGGGAGTTAAAAAGCACCATACTTTTTGTCATTTTAAACAATACCTTTGGCTGCGGAGCCAGGATTCGAACCTGGACAAACGGCTTCAAAGGCCGCTGTGCTACCATTACACAACTCCGCAATGGTCGGGGTGACACGATTCGAACGTGCGACCTCACGCTCCCAAAGCGCGCGCTCTAACCAACTGAGCTACACCCCGAAATGGTGCCGCGGGGGAGAGTTGAACTCCCACGGGTTGCCCCACACGGTCCTAAACCGTGCGCGTCTGCCAATTCCGCCACCGCGGCAAGCGGAGCTAATTTTATCAAAATTCGGCTTTGCTTTCAATTGCTGAAATAAATTTTGTGATACAATTAATTTGTAATCTTGACGGGGAGTTTAATTATGAGAAACGAAAAAGGATTTTCAATTTTTGCACTTCTAATTGTTTTAGGATTAATAGCAGGTGTTGTGGCTGTTGGAATGTACGTTGCAGGAGGGCCTTCTCCACTGCTTAAATCCGTCGAACAAAAACTTAAATCAATAAAGGTACCAACTCCACTGATTGGAAATCTAACTCCCGCTCGCGATCTTCGCGGAACCTGGACCTCTTCGATCAGGGGTAAGGGCCTACAATTATATGGTAAATTTGCAACTGGGCCTGGGACCACAACAATTTATGAAGAAGGCGACATTACATTGATAATCAACAAAGTATCAGGTAATACGGCTTCTGGCACCATTCGCTACACTAATCTTTGCTCAACAGGCAGTACAGCCGTTCCCGGTTACGGCAACATTACGGTACCAAAACAGTGCACTGCTGACACAGGCGCCAGCCCGATAAATATAAGGGTTAGCAGCAGTAGGCTGGACTTTGGTACGGTCAGCGCTGGTGGTGGTACTTTTTCCATGCAAGGTAATTTTACGACCTCTCTCATATCGGGAACAATGGTAGCGACCACTCCTTATGGAGATATCAAGGGAGAGTTCCACCTCATGCGAGCGCACTAGCTAAATTCATAGATTTCCATTACGGGTTGGACATGACTGCTTGTTTGCGCTAAGTATTTTATGGTTTAATTTATCCAGATGATTCTAAAAGAAATAATAAGTAAAATTAGGCTCAACCAGTATGACCTTTCGGAGCATGCACATGTTGAAAGACAAGTAGAACATATAACAGTAAAGGAAATCGAAGAAACAATTTTATTCGGCGAGATTATCGAGAATTACCCGCAAGATCCTAGAGGCGAAAGTGTTCTAGTTGGTGCAAAACTCAAAAATAGGAGCTTGCATGTTGTCTGTGGTAAAAAAGATGATAGAATATTGATAATAACGGTTTATGAGCCCAAGACTCCTAAATGGTTGGATTATAAAACAAGGAGTAGAAAGGTAAAAAGTCGGCTATGAAAGAGTGCTACTTTTGTAAAGGAACAACTGAAGTAAAAAAAATTGATGTGGACTTTCGTTGGGAAGGAAAACTTCTTGTGATAAAAGACGTTCCAGTGGAAGTTTGTACCCAATGTGGCGAAAAATACTATTCTGCCGAAATTTCAAAAAAAATTGATGAACTTGCCCAAAGCAGCAGGAAACCGGAGAAAGTCTTAGAGGTGCCTGTTTTGGAATTTAGCCGTTAAGTTTCTTATAAGTAAGCCTTTATAGCCTTTCCTATATTTTCGAGCGCTTCTTCCTTAGTTTCTCCTTGAGACATGCAACCCGGTAAATTGACCACATCAGCAACAAAGCCACCAACAGCCGGATCTTCAAACAATTCAACTACAAATTCCACTTTAGACATGTGCTTGGATTATATCACGGAAACTAACTTTTCAAAATATGTTACTCAATGGCATAAATTTTCCCATTGAGCTATAATTTTCCAAATTATTAAGAATTATGGATAATGTTTCCCAAGCTCAATCAGATGCCGTTAGAAAAAAGGCGAATAACTGGGAGGGCTATCTCAAAACCCTTTCAAATGAGTTAAATTCAACTCTAGAGTACTACTTTTTGCGAGAAGCTTCGCTTTGGGCAAGCACTTTTGCCTACATTGAATGGTTAATTGTGTTCCATTTATATAAAACATTTCCTACAAAAAACGAAATCGCAAATACATTAAAAGAATTTTGGGGCTGGGATAAGGAAATTGGAGAAGTTTTTTGGACTGCAGGGAGACATCCAATTGCTCACATAGGCCAAGCTAATTTTTTCCATTCATACCTAAATTTTAGAGATTTGCCTGCAAATGTTAGTTTTAATTCCTCAACTCGCTGGACAAAGGCGGTTACAGGTGATTGGGGTAAGTACAATCCTTTTGAGGGAGTGACAATTTACCCGCCTCTTGTTAGTGATAATGAGGTAGTTCAAATTATAACTTTCTTTCATCAAATGATCCTTTCAGAGTTGTTGCCAAAGTTGGCAAATGGTGTTATAAGTCAAATTGAAAACGAGTCAAAAAGCGAGAATCTTCAAAAAATTCTCGAACTGAATAAACAAATTCCACATTAGTTTTAGTTTATGAATACAGTAAAAGTTTTGATTGAAGGGTACGCTAAACAAGTAGAAAACGGGTGGATTGCCAGTTCCACTGTTACTCTAGTTCAAAGCAATAATTTAAACATTATTGTCGATCCTGGTTGCAACCGCCAAAGATTGATAGATGAGCTAGCCAAAGAAGGTTTAAAGCCAACTGACATAGATTTTGTCCTCCTCACCCACTTCCACACCGACCACACCCTTTTGACCGGTATGTTTGAAAACGCAAAAGTTTTAAATGAGGAAGAAATTTACGACGGCGATAAACAAATTGATCACAACGGAAAAATTCCCGGCACAGATCTAAAAATAATTCCAACACCCGGCCACAGCGAAGACGGCGTTTCTCTGATAGTTCCTACAGACGAGGGCACCTACGCCGTAATTGGCGATGTATTTTGGTGGAAAGACAACGAAAAGCAAGTTCTCGATATAAACAGGCCCGATCCTTATATTGACGATATGACCGAAATAATTCAAAGCCGAAAGAAAGTAATTAAACTCGCTGACTTCATAATCCCCGGCCACGGAAAAATAATGAAGGTAAGGAAATGAATGGGGCCCCCAAACAAGAGAGCCCCGTTGATGAGCATAGGTTGTTTCAGCCTACTGGACGATGATCTTCGCCTCCTCGCGACTTAACGCCATGGCCAGTGACCCCTCACCGATCAAAAGGCTACTAAACCAGTTAGCTGCGTACGGTTTGTTCGCAGCTAGCAGAGCTCGTGAAGCTTCCCTTGCTGAAACCGCGTAGCCATATCGCAGCTCTAAACCCCTTCCCACGAATGCGTGACTGTACATCATGATGGAGTCAGGTAGATTCGTGGCGTTGAACCTGACTCCAATTAGTGCCTTTTCGACCCATTCTGGGGCCTGACCGGCAAGCACTTTCACAACTTCTACTAGCACGAGGACACCTCCCCTTTCTAGGAAAAGCGTTGATGGACATCCATACGAACCGATTGGTTGAAGTATATCAAGAAGCAATTACTGGTTTCAACTATGAGTTTAATTGTAATAGGTTACTTTAATCTTCAGTAAATTTGTGATACCTTTCCAATAATGGGCAACAAAGTTCTTTTAAAAGGAACTGGGGCTAGTCCTGGAATAGTTCGCGGTATTGTAAGACTTGTAAAATTTCAAGAAGAGGTTGAAATGCTGAGCCAAGGAGAGATTTTGGTAACCTCTTTTATAAATCCTGATTTTGTCTCCTCAATTAAAAGAAATCCAAAAATTTCAGGGATAATAACAGACAAGGGCGGTGCTACTTGTCACGCAGCTATAATAGCAAGGGAGTTTAAAATATCTTATATTGCTGGCGCTGCCGGTGCAACGAAAAGATTAAAAAACAACCTGGAAGTAATTATAGATGGAGGAAAAGGGATTATTTATGAGGCTCCTCAATAAGTTTAAAAAGGTTAAAGGCATAAAAGACTTAGGGAAATATAACTTGCCGACACCAGAAACAATTTTTATTTTTGATTTTGAAAAGCAAGAGAAAGAAATAGACGATTTTATAAAAAATAGAAGATACCTGATGATAAGATCGGATAAAGAAAACGATATTGATTTTTGCCCTCATAATCTAGTTTGTCCAAAAGCAGAAGCTAAAGATTTTATCAAGGGGCTAGTATCAAAAAAATATGTGGTTATTCTTCAGGAATGTATTCCCTGGCAGGAAGATAAAATCTCTGGAAATATTTTGACCCTTAAAAATGAAATGCTAATAGAATTAATGAAAGGAGGCCCATTAACTTTGCTAAACAGAGAAGGTAATGTAGATGAAAGTATAAAAATTAAAAGAAAGAATTTAGGGAAAAGAGAGTATTCTGGAAGAAGAATTATAAAGAAGAAAGATTTAGATACTATTCTAAGAATGGTTAAAGGGATGCAGCCTTATAAGATCGTAGAATTTAGTATTGGACCAAATTGGCTCTACTTTTGGCAAATAAGAGACGATAAAACAGCTAAAGAACTCGAGGGTTAACAGCTCTTCTTTTCATTAAAGATTCCAAATCGCCTTCTAACCTGTGGGAAATTTCCTCCCCGATACTAATTAGAAATGCGGGATAAAAAGAATTGCGCCGATTATGACAGCGAAAACAGAAGTTAAAAGCACAGCGGCCGCTGCTACATCTTTAGCGAGTTTCGCATCTGGTAAAAGTTGCTCCTTTACGGCGATATCAACTACTACTTCAACCACAGTATTTATAAGTTCCGAAGCTAAAACAAGTCCAACCGTTAAAATTAAAATCAACCACTCAATCCTGGAGAAGTTTAGAAAACAAGCGGCAATCAGAGCAATTATTCCAACAACAATCTGAATTTGGAAGTTCCGTTGATTTAGTAATGCATGAGCGAGACCACCAGATGCTAAGCGAAAACTCTCTATACGATTTTTATTGCCATATGTTCCGATAGCCATACATGTGTTCACGTGGTGCCGAGGGGCGGAATTGAACCGCCGACGCCGGCTTTTTCAGAGCCGCGCTCTACCACTGAGCTACCTCGGCACGTAGCAATACATTATATAAGAATACAAACTATTCGTCCAACCAATCTGTTGGACGGTACCCCGATTGAATCGGGGTGGCTTCCTCGGCCTGCCCGCCATATTTTTGGTGGAACCGGGAGGATTCGAACCTCCGGCCTTCTCGGTGTAAACGAGACGCTCTGGACCAACTGAGCTACGGTTCCGCTTTGGCAGGCGGGTGTAAACGAGGCGCTCTAGCCAACTGAGCTAACCGTCCCTATGGTGCGGACGAGAGGACTTGAACCTCCACAGGATTGCTCCCACAGCCTCCTCAAGGCTGCGCGTCTACCAATTCCGCCACGTCCGCAAGTATCCTGGTGCCGGGAGGGGGACTCGAACCCCCACGAACTCATCGCTCCCAGGATTTTAAGTCCTGTGCGTCTACCAATTCCGCCATCCCGGCAAGACTTAGTAATTCTAACAAATTTACCCTTAATTTCCAAGTTCTAACACTTGTTTTACAAAGGCCAATTAGATATGATTAGCTACGAATGTTTTCTACACTAATTGCTACCTGGATGACGGTTGTGTATAAACCGTTATATAATTTGGTCGTATTTACGTACAATCTTACCCCCGGTCCTAGTTTTGGATTGACAGTTCTTGGATTGGCTTTGCTTATCCGTTTTCTCCTTCTTTATTTTACCCTGCAAGGTTATAAACATGACAAAATGTTAGCAGAAGTAAAACCGCAGATCGCGAAAATAGAACATGATGATAGGCTCTCCCCAAAGGACAAGCTTCAGAAAATAGGTAATATAACAAAGCCTCTTGGAATAAGCCCATTTGCTAGTTCAGTTCCTCTTTTTTCCCAACTTCTCTTCCTGGGAGTGCTTTATCAAATAATTCAGGTTGGTCTGACACCATCTGGATTCTCTAACTTATATTCCTTTATAGGACACCCAAGTTCTTTCAACACTGATTTTTTGGGGTTCAATATGGCACGGCCGAGCTTAATTCTTGCGATGGTGGCTGTTTTCCTACTATTTCTTGAAAGACTTTGGGAGTATACGGAAAAGAAGGACGTATTACGAACTAGTTTTTCTCAAATTTGGGACCCATTGATTTGGCCGGCTGGTAGTCTTATACTTTTATTAGTGTTACCTAGTGCAAAGGCAATTTTTTTAATAACTTCTGTTGCCTTTTCACTAACAATAAAGTCTATCGTTCATCTTACTAGGCGATAAGGAGAAAAAATGGCATCATTTGATCAATTAGTAATTTCCTTTTTGGTTGACGAGATTGCTGGTGGTTTTTTTGCTGACGTTCCACCAGGACATGTCGCGACAGTTTATGATCGTGGGAGAGGGGTTTTGAAACACACCTGGGGGCCTGGATTGCACTTCAAAATCCCCTTTTGGCAAAGAGCAAAAATATTCAATGCTCAAACGCTTGAATACACGATTCGCGATAATTTTAACGCTGATGAAAACAAAGAGTCTCTTGGAGACAGCATGATAAACGCTGTTACATCCGACAATGTGAATGTTCAAATCAAGGGTACTATACTTTTTAGAATTAATAAAGAAAATGTGGTATCTCTCTGGGAAAATATCGGCGAAAATTTTGTTTCAAAAATAGTCCGTCCAGTATCCAGGAGTAGAATACGAGGTGTTATTTCTCAAGTAACGTTTGCCCAGATTAATACTCACAGGCATGAGATCGAATCAAAAATAAAAGAAATGCTTGAATCTGAGTTCGCACCAAAAGGTATCATTGTCGAAAACGTTCTACTTTCCGATGTTGTCCAACCGGGGTAACTCTTTTCGAGGGCATTTAATTAATCCTACCTTGACTTTTTCCCTAGAAAGAAATAAATTTTCTGATTAGATTGCCAGCTACACCAGCCAGACTAGAAAGGAGGGAGCCTTGCCTGAAACTAAGCATGCGAAAGAATTAACAGCTCTGGAGCATCGTAGCCTTTTGCTTGCTCTAAGAGAACCCTCTTCCACGTTCAGACAGATCGTGGAGGAAATCGAAGGAGAGCGTTGGTGTCGTAACGCAGCGAAAGAAGATCTGCTATTGTGGATCAAAGAAGCTCTTCAAGGTGCAGTAGATAAGATCGGTCGTAGATGGGCTAACACACACCCACGTAGCTTCCCTGGAGAGCTTAAGCAAAGATATTTCGACCTAAACGCATTCCGTGATGCAATGGCTCATATAATCGCTTGTTGGGAGGAAGAGCTCTCTGATAGAAGGTTGGAAGAGGAGCAGATTACTCATCAAGAGGCGAATCTTCCAGGTGGGTTTGAGCCCCCTCGGTTCGAAGCAGAACCAGTCCCTGTCGAAGAAGAAGAAGAAGAAGAAGAAAGGATGGTGGTAGAAAGCACTTCGGGTGAGATCACCCATCCCGTAGCATCTGGTCAGACGCAACAAATTACCCCACCTCGGGTCTGCCCAAGATGCAGGGGTACTATGATCGCCGAGCGTGATTGGTACGGCTCTTACAGAAGCTGCCTCAATTGTGGCAATGTTCAAGAGCTAGATTCTGCCAACATTGCTCGTGCGGAAGAAATACTCACTCCAAGTGGAGGTGGAGACAACGAAAGGAAGAGAACGAAAGGCCCAAGCACAAGGCACGGGACCTTAAGGCTTTAGAAGGGTCAGCTGCAAACGTGGTTGGCCCTTCTGTCACATTTAATTGGTCGTTAATTTTTAGATTTAGAATTTAAATTTGGCTACAAAATCGAAACTGCAAGTGCAAGGCGCATTTTTACAAACATGGCAATCATTAGAAAAAAGAGTTGAGAGTTCTTTTGAAACATCCACCTCAATTGAATTAAATACCCCCATCAGACAGGAGTAAAGATCAGCTGCTTCTTTTGAAATTTTATCAAAATCCTCTTCTTTGTGCTGACCACGAAAAGTCAAGACGCTTTCAGAAAACTCGCCCAATTCTTCTGCCAGGTGAATACCCCCATGTTCCAAGCTCCTCTCCTCAGGAGGATAAATTCTCCTAAACATTTTTTGAAAGTCACTTAAAGTTGCTGGTTTCAAGGCCTTAACATTATTAGGAATGGATTTGCGTTTTTTAACCTTTTTCTCCTTACAGGAACATGGGCAAGTACTACAATAAGAGCAAAGATAAGGAAACCTACTCCAAATTTCATCCTCAATTTGTATATGAAGATGGTTCATTATAGACATGAGCCAACTAAGTGAGAGTAAAAGATTAATTTTTGTTTTTTCCCGGTCTTTTTTTCGAATACCTTTCAGTCCCCTCATTGCAAATCTTTGTGTATTAGTCAGCAAGTTACCGACACTATAATTTCGCATATTGTGTAGACCATAGACTTGTTGAACGAAATCTTGGTATTCAGAAATTGTGCTATTAGGCTTAACCGATGGCATAAGTGCCTCTATTGTAGTTTTAAATAGACCAAAAAGTCAATTATAGGTTAGTTTAGAGATGGCAAAATCAATTCTATGGTGAGCATGTCGAATCCATGTATAATTAAATAGGTGATTGGGGGCTAAATTGAAAAACTTACACAGGTATTATTCGATCTTCTCTTACAAGTTTACGCAGTTAATTATCGCTTGTACCGCCGTTTTTGTTCTATCGTTGGTAGTAAAACTATTTCCGATTTCACAACTAGAGATAGCCTTATTCCGTTTGATTAATCACCTACCAGGCGTGCTTTATTTACCTTTAGTTATAATAATGCAGGCTGGTGCTTATTTTTCGATACTTATCTTTGCAACTATTGCTTTTGTTTTTAAGAAAAGGTTTCTTGCAGCAGAGTTACTTTTTGGTGGGACGTTAGCTTGGATTCTAGCTTGGGCTATAAAGTTAGCTGTTGTTAGACCTAGGCCTTTTGAAGTTTTAAGCCAAGTTTCATTGCGTGAATCAAATGTATATGGTTTTGGATTTCCTTCCGCGCACGCAGCAGTTGCCGCCGCTCTTGTAGCTGTCGCAAGCTTTCACTTCAAGAGTTGTTATTCATGGCTACTTTGGGTAGCAGTATTGATTGTTGCTTTTGCAAGAATTTATATGGGAGTTCATCTTCCGCTTGATGTAGCGGGAGGAGTTGCCTTGGGTTGGTTTGCGGGCCTTTTTACCCAATTAATTTTCAAATCTACCAGAAAAAGCGATTGAATCTACTTAATATATTCGGTATAACCGCCAAGAAGGTTATAAACTTCCCTGAAGCTTTCTTGTTTAAACACCTCAAGTGCTTTGGAGCTTCGGCCGCCGGATTTACAGTAAATTAGATAGGCACCATTTTTGTCTAAGGAAGCAATTTTTGATTCGAAATCGCTTTGGTAAAAGTCAATGTTAGTAGCATTTTCAATATGCCCTTGTGCAAACTCGTCGGGAGTTCTAATGTCAATTATAAGAAAGTCTTTATTACCAGAGTTTCGTTTGATTAGTTCCTTAGCGTCAGTGGTGGAGATTGATTGATAAGTCTCCGTTTTAGCCTGTAAAATATTATTTGTATTACCCTCTTTGGAAACTTCTTTAGTTTTAGAGTTTCCAATGACAACAAAAATTCCAAAAATTGCTCCAATTATTAAAATACCTATTACGAAAAGTTTTGTATTGTTTTTCATGTAGCAATTGTAACAGAAATAATTATTAATTTCTGGGGGACTGAGAGTTGTCTGGTGTACTAAATTTATCCTGAGCGAAGTCGAAGGAAAGCGAAGGTTTAGAACTTTTTGTGCCGACATCTAACCAGCCGCTTCTAGAATCTTTAAAACAACTTTATGATGTTTTTCTGAATTTCTCAATTACTTAATGTTATATATTAGTATTGATTTTTTCAACTTAAAAAAGTATCATGCTATTATACGACTAAGGTAAAACCAACATCAACGCTAGCTTTAGAAGAAGCAAGGGAAGCAGTAGTAAAAATTAGGACCTTAAAGCCTCTCCTTTCCCCAATGGACTAGGAAACTCTTGTTACTCTAATGGACAAGGAATTGATGGGGCACCTAGATAAAAGCCTGAAAGAGGCTGAAAGGGGTCAACTGGAACCTCTAAAAAACATTTTAATTTAGATGTATCAAAGAGTTACTACTCTCTCAGCTAAGCGTTCTCTTAAAAAGCTCCCCTTGAAATTACGTGAGGAAATCATAAACGCTACCAAGGTACTTGAGGAGAATCAGCTAGAAGGCGAAAAACTTTCCGGTAGTCTTAATTTCCTGTACTCCTTCTTGTAATAATTCATTTTGCTGATAAAAGAGAAAACTTCTACAAGAAGTTGCGTAACCTTTTCCGCTAGATTAAAGACAAGTCTGTTTATTCTTTTAGGACTAAACCCTTCTTTGAAAACTTCTTCAATAGGGAACTTTTATGCTCTTATTTAAACAAAGAAAAACGACCCATTTCTGAGTCGTTTCTCCTCCTAAGAAAACCAATTTCTTGATTTGCTTAGGGAAAGGCAGGTCTCACAGGCAGAGCCTCAAGCCTCTCCTTCAATTTCCTAAAGGATGGGTTTAGTTCGACGAGGCAGTTTGTGCTTAAGAAAGCCGCTCGTTCAGACTGTCAATTGCTACGGAGATGGCCGCATGGCGGTAATCCAGTTGCTCTAGCTCCTGAATTACCCAAGGCAATGCTTCCTCTAGGATAATCATTGCCTCCAGAGTCCGAAGCTGACTGCATAGGCCTCCGATTTCCTGCAGTCTGCCTCTTTCCAATTCCTCAGCAGACATGAATCTTCCGCCGCTCCTGACCCCACCTCTTGCCATAGCGGGCTCAATTCCCTTCAGGTTCTCGCAGTGCGTTTTTATAGAGGTTATTACTGCCTCGTGTGCAGGTTTTAGTTCTTTTGGCATCTCTCACCTCCCTTTCTTGATTGCTAGATTATATCAAACTATGTCAAAGTTGTTTGCAATAGATTGATGCAGCCTTACACCCCTGGGGTGTTTTAGGTTTACACCTGCGGTCGTTTATATTATTTTTGATTTGTAGTGATGATTACAAGGACGGGCCTTGCAAGCTGACAAGCTCATAAATGAAAAAGGAGTAATTCGTGCGTCAACCCCGCGGGTTGGAAGCTAAATAGACAACGAAGGGGTTGGTTGTTTAAGGGATCAAATCCTCTGTAATACCTGTAAAAGCACTTGAAAATCGTCTAAAAATCGTCTAAAATTAGTCTAATATGTTTAATCCTCACTACACTATCACAAACCAGATTTTGGCAAATATCAAAAGGATTGCCGATTTAATAAACGAGTTGAACCATAGGCGCTTCCCTCATGTCGTTTTGGTTGAGTTGGAGAAAACCGCAAGAGCAGTTTCTACCTATGCCTCAACCAGCATTGAAGGAAATCCTCTCCCCTTAACTGAAGTTAAAAAAATTCTCAAATCAAAACCATCTCATGTTCGAGAGAGTGAAAAAGAGGTTTTAAATTATAACCAAGCATTACAAGATCTAAACAAAAAACTTGAAGAAGGTAAAGTTAAATTGTCCCTTGATTTAATATTAAAGATCCAAAAACAGGTGACTGAGGGTCTCTTACCACCTTTTGAGTCTGGACTTTTAAGGCAAAAACCTGTTGTAATAAACGACCCACGGACCAAACAAGTTAAGTTTCTACCTCCTGATATAAAAGATGTAGAACCTTTTTTAAAAGATTTAATAGGATTTGTAAACGCTAGCAGAGATAAAATCGATCCACTTATTTTAGCCGGTATATTTCATAAACAAATGGTAATAATCCATCCATTCACAGATGGTAACGGCAGAACTACTCGTCTTGCAACAAAAGTACTTCTAGCTGAAATGGGATTAAATACCTTTAATCTGTTTAG
Source organism: Candidatus Woykebacteria bacterium RBG_13_40_15 (assembly GCA_001816655.1). Classification (GTDB taxonomy): domain Bacteria; phylum Patescibacteriota; class Microgenomatia; order Woykebacterales; family RBG-16-39-9b; genus RBG-13-40-15. The sequence continues at coordinate 88,790 of MHCP01000025.1, forward strand.
CTTCGAGAATTACTACAACAGAAACGTTACAAGGTATTTTCAGACTGTCGGAGAGTTTGGAAACTACTATGATTTACTTGATAAGATCGATTTTACACCTTGGCTTGAGTATTTTACTGAAGGAATCATAGACGAGCTCCTCCGAATACAAAAACTCCTTCCGGAGGTTGGGATAAGCCCTGAAACGAAGCTTCAAACCTACCACCTAAAGATACTTGGTTTTATTGGAGAAAAAGGGTTTATTACTGACAGCGATTATGCACAATTGGGCACCCGTGCAAAAGCCACAAGAGCACTTGACTTTCAAAAACTACTGGAGCTTGGTTTAATCGAAAGAAAAGGAAAAGGCAAGGCAACTTACTATATTTTAAGAGAGAAACAATAAGTCTGTAAATAAACAATGAGGGGGGGGGGTGGTTGTTGATTGACATAGCTAGGTATTATATACTTATAAATGTATTGTCCAAAATAGTTAAAGAGATACTGACATGAAACAGATAAATCGACTACCAAAACTTCCAAAAAAAATATTAGTTGAGATAAAAAAGGCTGATTCTGGAGATTTTTTAGCTTATATCCCCGAGTTTGACATTTTCACTGAGGCTGATAATCCCGCACACTTGATTCTCCAAGTTAATGATTTGATATATGCTTACTTTGACGTCCCTAAAAAATATCAAGCACAACTTCATTTTTTCCCTCCGTTAGAAGTCTTGGAGGATTTGTGGGGTATTAGAGAGGTAAAACTACCAAAAGTCCAATTTAGCTCCTTCTACACCCCAAACAGCCACCTGCTCCAGTGCGTATGAAATCATTTGGCTCCAAAGACTTAATCAGATGTTTGCTTTGTTTAAAGTTTAAAGAAGGCAAACAGGTAGCGTCATCTCACATAAAATACCATTGTCCTAAGAAAGCAGCTGTTGGAACCCGCCCATTCATAACCGTTATTCTAGGTAGAAAAACGTATGATCCGGTAACTAGGGGTAGATATTTGAACCAAATGAAAAAACTGGGATACTCTCTTGAAGAAATAAAAAAGTGTATGTAGCTACTGTGTTTTAACAGAAAAAATTTTTCGCTGTAAATAAACAATGAGGGGGTTGGTTGTTTAAGGAAATTTTGCCAACGAAAAAGGGGCACTCCTTGGTTGATGAGTACCCCTGTTCGTCTACTCCCCTTCGGCTGCCGATGATCTCTGTGAGATGTCTTCTCTTTTACGAAAGGCCTTCTCGATTTCGCTTCTTGCAACCCTCTCCCAGCGCTTAATCACGAAGGGTGTGATTATACCGAGTATCAGGACTACAACCAGCAAGACTAGTCCTACATGTGGCCGGAGGAATAGGACAATCAATGTCCCGATTACGCTGCTGCATGTGCTAAAGAGCCAGAAACCCGTTAGCCTTTCTCTCGTTTGGGTTACCCTCTCTTCTTCTTTTCTCCTTGTCGTCATTGTGGTTCTCCCTCTCCGCTTTCCCGACTCCTGTCCGCGTGTTACTGAGAGTGCTTTCTCCCAAAGAGGAGACGGGCGCCCAAGATAACAAGAATAAGATGGGCAAGAATTGTTCCCTTTACTCCTCTGAATTGGGCTTCTCGTGCTTCCGGTTGCGGTGCCTCTGTTTGCAGGAGTTGCAATTGAGCTGCATCTACCATCACCGCTCTTACTGCTGTGCCCAAGGCGAGTCGGTAGACACAACCTCCCCCCACTACTACACAGACGACCGCTGCCAGCAAAAGCGCAGCCCCAAGGGAGTTCCCGGGATTGACGTGATTCTCGGAATCGAGAATCGTAAAGCCGAAGACCGTCAAGGCTAATGTTGCTGCGATTGTAAGCGAAATAATGATAGGCAGGATTTTCCATTCGCGTCCGCCGCCTATATGCTCTTCATCTTCGGCTAACTGTTTGGCTAGACGAAGACGATCCGAGATTGGCAATTTCGATGCCCCGACGATTGCCCTACTAAGTAGGGTTAGTCGGTCTAGGACCTCTGCCAACTCGATTTCATCCGAGTCCCTGGCGTTAACCATGGGATCACTTCCTTTCGCTACTGACTATTTCCTCTCCCTTTTCTTGAGTTATTTGCTGGATTTAATTGTGCTGTTTTTGATTGTAGCACAAGGATTTATTTTTTGGAAGTTAAGCGCTTATTGTGAGTTGGTTAGGGGTTGAACTCATAAATTTTATAACTGCAAGGACGGGCCTTGCAAGCTGACAAGCTCATAAAAGAAAAGGAGTACCCCACCACCTGTGTTTGGTAAGGTACTCCTCGCGTTCTCTCTCCTAGCTTCCTTGGTATTCTGGTCGGATTGCTATTATGAGCAGAACGGCCAGAACAGCGATAATGACTACACTAAACACTGCAATCAGGGGAGGAAGAAAACAAACGGTCAAGCTGCTTAGAACGCCAGCAGAAAGACCTATCCTTATTAGTTTTATTTTCCACTGGATGTATTTCACTTCCCTCCCCCTTCCTTGTGAGATATCAGCAGACCGATGGCTGCAAAAGCGGCGAAGAGTAAGACCGCTACTTGGTCTCGTCTTTTCTTACTTGCCGAAAGGGCCGAAGGAACATAGAGTCGGCAGGCTCCCTAAGGTCGTCGTTGTGGCTTCGGCTTTTCCGCATGCTTCCACCCGCGTGTTGGTTACCAGTTGATAACCACCGAAGACAAGCACTCCGGCTACTAGGATTACTCCTAGGTACCGAGTACCCTTCCTAGCCTTTTCGAAAAAGGCCTTCAGGCGCGGGCCGAAAGCCAGACCCAAACCGAGTAGTGCTACCAATCCAAAAAAGACCAGCAGCGTTAGGTTGCAGGAGTTGATTGCGATTGTTAAGAGCATCGATCTCTCCTTTCGATTTTTTGCTCTTTTCTAGAACCTGCCTGCTTGTAATTGTTACTAGTTTAAAATTATAGGGTGTAAAAGTCAATAGGTTTAGGGTCTATGCTCTAAAATTGAGGCTAAAAAATGCTGTGGTCAATAACAAGGATCGGATTTTCTTCAAAAAAGGAAAAGGCAGACCAAAAAGATGCTTCATGCGAATGCATCCGGCCTGCCCATCAGTCCGTGGGTGCTGGCTCTCTCTGTTGCGGTCCCTGATAAAGCTGGACTGCGCCTTATCTTCCACCGCGAGCGGACACCGCAGGTTTCGCGCGTAGCGGACGATCGCCTCTCTACTTCTAAGTAAGAGGCACAAATCGCTGGGCCCCTAGCAGTTAACTGCATCTGCAGATCGGTAGAGAATACCGCTGCGTTGACCCATTTGCGCCGCGTTGTGCGAAGCCAGGCAAGTATAACAAAGAAAAGTAGGAAAGTCAATACTATGGGGTGCTGAGGTTGATTGGTGCACTGTATTAGATTTTACTTTAAGACTTTTTAACTGGCAAAAAGTATAAAAACCAAACAAACCAGAGTAACCAGAGTAAATCCTTCCAGTCTTGGGTTAAAATTCCTGGGATGCCCAAAAAACCGATAAATCCTAAAAAACCAAGTGTCCAGGTTTTTTTCATAATTTTATTATACACCGAGTTCCGAATCATGAGTGATGCTTGTCCTGAGCTAGTTCACACTGAGCTGAGTTTATCCTGAGCAGCTCGCAATGAACTCGCTGTGAACTGAAGTGAAGGGAAGTGAAGTAGGAGAACTTTTAGTGCCTATATTTGAACAAAAGAAAACGGCGATAAGTTTCCCTATCGCCGCATTCAGAATGTAACAATCCCTCAGTCCAGAGCCTCCCGATCACTGATAGAACGAACCAAGGGCCTGCCAAGGCGCGATGCCAGCACCATTTCGTGGGCAACAAAGCTGCCCATCGTCTCGATTAGGTCTATTGCTAATCGGCCTCTTGCTTCCGGGCTCTTGCATCTGCAGCTACAGATGATTGCTAGAAGAGCCAGATCCTCGGCCATTTGCCCTGCTCTCTCAGGGGCTATCGGTTCACCATGGTTCAGAAACGATTCCCTCCGGGCCTCTTCGAGCAGCTCTCTTGCTATCGATATTATCTCCTGCTCGTCTTCACTTCTCTGAGCTTTGAGGCCCCTTCTGCCTCCATATCCCATGGCAGTCTCCTTCTTTCTACTGGCGTTAGAATTACAAGTTGTTCAGCCCGCAGCAACCTTTGGTTTTACGCGTTTTAGATGAACTGGATGTATAAACCAGCTCATTGACCGAGCAAGGAAAACACACTTCTCGTCCTCTTTCCCGAAATCTACCAACACGTAGGTGGGGAAGATGGTTTCATTTTCCCTGACCATCATAGTCCATTCGGAAAACTCTCCGATAAGGCGGACATCATCACCGTGGTAGTACTGATGAAATGGGTCGCCCCAAGACTCCACTCCGTGGCGGTCGGGTGGTTCACTTGCAGGCTTCAGGCCAGATTTTTGCATGTAGATAGGTAAGCCGTCTGTACGGCCATCCGCATCATATGCCAGGACAGCCACCAAGCTGCCTTGGTCCGCCTCCACACGAAGGGTGGCATCCTGAAGGCGATCTATGAGCCTGAACAACTCTACTTTCGTGGGTTGATTCCGCATTACTTGCTCCCTCCCTTCCTTGTGTACTATTAGCTGTTTCCCTACGAACTGCTGGCACAGTTTCTATACGCTAGCTACCTGACAGTTTTAACTTTCCATATACCAGATCCTCTCGATGATGGTGCGACCAACAGGTCCCCACTTATAAGTGGCCTTGGTCGTAACCTGTTTGATATGTGTGTCTTAGGGCAGGCTAATCGAAACGAGTTCTCATTTCGTCTAGCTCGATATCCACAACCAATGTCAGTGTACACTTCCCGACCATCGGTTATCTCCGCGAGCTTACTAGAAGTAATCTCGGTATCTCTAGGTATTCTCGCAAGATTGCCGTACGTATAGTCAAAATCCCACTCTGTCAAAAGAATGGTAACCGGGTTTCTACTGGCCGTTTGTTGGGTTTTTTTGGCAAACCGCCCAAAGATCCTAGATAGCACAATCGTCTCCTTTCGAGTGTTAGAAATCTTTCTCCCAAAGCCGTCTAGGAACCTATTTAACTGTTAACGCAGATGATTATACCAGAAAGGAATATAAAATCAAGTACTATGGGGTGCTAGGGTCGTCTAGTGTACGACGTTACTTGTCCTTCGTAGCTTTAGCGAAGTAGGAGAATCTTTTGTGCAACAGCGCGACTGTTGACAGCTGTACACAAAAATGTAATACTGGCACTATGTCTACAAAAACATTACCTGTTACCGAAGCTAGGAAGAATTTAACAGATTTAGTGGGCAAGGCCTCAAGTCAATTGGATGAATATGTTATTACCGTGAAAGGCAAACCAAAAGCAGTTCTGATAAGCGCTGTTGAATTTGAAGGATGGAAAGAAACAAATGAAATTTTATCCAATCCAAAACTCGTCAAAGCTATACATGAAGGTGAGGAAGACATAAAAGCTGGTAGGATTGTAACCCTCGAAGGCCTCAAAAAAGAGTTTCATGTATAAACTAATTCTTTCTGCAAGAACAAGAAAAGAATTAAAAAAAGTTCCCAAACAACATAGAGAAGCAATACTTCTAGCATTAGATGAAGTTAAAAACGATCCTTTTGAGGGAAAACCTTTATCCCGAGAACTTATCGGTAGATTTAGCTACCGAGTTGGGGTCTATAGAGTTATTTACCAAGTGAATAAACAAAACCAAACTATTTATATTTCAACTGCCGCTCATAGAGGAAAGGTTTATAAAAGAAAGTAGTTAAAATCATTGGTTTCGTCTAATGTACGACGTTAGAATCTTTTGTGCGTATATTTAAAAATAGCTACTTAGCTTATCAGAATCTTAATTAATGAGTGGCTCTCTCCTTTCTCCATGAGAGTTCCACTCGGTAACAGGCTGATGCTTTGTCTGCTTAATCGGTTTGGGTAGTGCCCCCTAGATCCACTACTCGGACGAAACCAGTTTCGGAGAACAGTGTGAGGGGTAGGAGGCTATCGAACGATACCACCTTGAAACCCTCTCGAACCCCGATTGCCTCACCGCCCCAGAGACTAAGACGGACCCGGATCATGATCCAGCAGTATTCGAAAAGGAACCTTGTCTTTATCTCGAACTCTACTATCCGATCCGCTAACTCCATCTTAGCTTCATACGTGTTCGCTGCCTTGAGGGAACGTTCCGCCTCGGCGGCCTTCTCAAGGAAGAGAGAAGCGGCAGAAACCACTTCTATCTCATCCTCGATCAGATCGCCGACAATCCTTTCGCCTTGGCGAACGGGTGTTAGGATCGTGAGAGGCCTCCTTAGTTCCCTTCTCGGCAAGGGAACTGTGAATGGCAGTCTCTTTAGCCAACTACCTCTTCTTGTAGGCATAGAAAACTCCTTCCTTCTTGCTCGCTCCTTTATTGTTATGGGATTATACCATAGTTATGGAATTTTTACTTTGTGTATTGGCCCAAAAATACTAGAATGACAATAATAAAAGAAGAATATGTTAAAATGGTTGTTGTAACAACATAAATTGAAGATAAACACACCTTAAAAAGTGCTGGGGTGGGTGAGGGGGTTCGAACCCCCGACCTTCCCCTCCACAGGGGGACGCTCTACCGATTGAGCTACACCCACCAAGTTATCCAATAAATCCGTGTTTAAGATAATGGCAGTTTCTGCAAAGTAAGGCTAAATTAGAAACATCGTTATTCTTTCTATCTCCATCTCTATGATGAACTACCAAGACTCGCTCGTCAGAAAAATTACAACATTCACATTTTAACACTTTTGAATGGTTAAATAAAACTTTCCTGTAAGAACTAACTCCTGTCCGCCAATTGGGATTATTTATGCTGAATCTTAAATTTTTATTTGCCCAGCTGGCATGGCAAGAATAGCTACAAAAGAATAAATTACTTTTAGATTTCTTGAATTGAGCTGGGGTTCTGTAAAGTGCATTACCACAATGTGCGCATTTTACAGTCCTTCCTTTTTTCTGGGCTTCAAACTTACATTTATCCGAGCAAAATTTACCCCACCCAATTTTAATATGTCTCGGCTTCGCATAAAATTTTCCGCTGCAAATTTTACAATTTAACCAAGGCATTTTTAAATTCTAACCCGGAGGTTCACAAAATGTCAATCAAAAAGGTTGTGTTAAAAACGATTGGACACCCATGTTATTTAGGGAGAGGTCGAAAATATGGAGTTATTCGGGACGATTATCGAGCCCAACAGCCTCTGAGAGGCTTTCTAAGCCGTCTTTTTTCAAAAGCCGAGCTAATCCCTGGTTTATTTCAGCTACGACCTGAGGCCCGTCGTAAATCATCCCGGTTATTAGTTCTATCAGAGAAGCGCCCAGTTTTATTTTCTTATAAGCATCTTCTGCAGAAAAAACTCCCCCACAACCAATTATTACGAATTTTTTACCAAATTTTCTATAAATATAGGAGATCAATTCGTTTGATGCTGCCTCTGCTGGCTTACCACTAATTCCTCCTGCTACCGGAACAGATTTATCAGCTAATTTAATCCTTTTTTTAGTCAAATTTGAACACACAAACCCTGTTATTTTGTGTCGTTCAGCAACATTAATTATTTCATCAACCTGACTTGTCGGCAAATCCGGTGGCATCTTTAAAAAGATGGGTTTTTTTGTTTCGGTTTTATCAATTTCGGCTAATAATAACTCAAGTTTTCCAGGATCAGTAAATGGTTCTCCACCAAAAGCGTTGGGGCAGCTGATATTTATGGTAAAAAATGCTCCAATTTCTAAAAACGATTTGTAGGCCTTGACATAATCAGCAATTCCGTCTTTAAGGACAGAAGTTTTAGCGCTATTTGTTTTCGCTACATTTACCCCAACCGGAATCGAAAAATTTTTGTTTCCTAATCTTTTACTTATTTTTTTGCAGCCTTCGTTTCTAAGACCGTAATTAACAACAATCCCCTTTGATTTTGGTATTCTCCAAAGGCGGGGTTTTGGGTTTCCACTGCAGGGCTCTCCGGTAACAGAACCGATTTCAGCAAAACCAAACCCAACAGAAGGTAAAATATTTGTTAAATAACCATCTTTGTCGAAACCAGCCGCTAAACCGATTGGATTTTTAAAGCGAATTCCGGCAAGCTCTTGGCTCAAGGTTTTGTTCGAATAATTGAATAAAACTCCGGTTTTAAAACGAGTTACCGGATTAGAACCTAAAAATCGGCCAGTATTGATTGCAAGGTTATGAACTGTTTCAGCCTCTATTAAAAATAAAACCGGCCTCAAAATCGCCCGATAAAGAAAACCGAGAAGAGTATTTCGTACTGAAATAATTATCTCCATCAATTTTCTATTTTACACTAATCTTCCAACCGACGAGAAATTTCTTCCCAATTTACCACATTCCAAAAAGTTTCGATGTATTTTTTCTTTTCGTTTTTATAGTCTATGTAGTATGCATGCTCAAACATATCCAGAACCATTAGAATTCTACATGTTGGGTATATGTTGGTATTATGCTTCTCTATCTGCATTAGAAGCAACTGACCTGTTTGGTTGCAGTATGTAAGAGCTACCCAACCCGAACCTTCAACAGAAGAGGCTGTTAATGAGAATTCTTTGCGAAACCGCTCAAAAGTCCCAAACTCTTTTTTTATCAATTTCGAAAGCGACCCAGATGGTTCCTTTCTCGCCTTATTAGCAGGCATCATATTGGCCCAAAACATCGAATGTAAAACATGGCCCCCAAGGTTAAACGAAAGAGCTTTTAAGACTCCTTTTATATCAAGATTGGAACCCTCTTTTCTATCCTTATCCAATTTTTCCAGAATGTTATTTACTTCAGTTACATAAGCTGCGTGATGAATTTTTAACTGCTCAGAAGACAAAAACGGAATTAAATCACCATATCCGTAAGGCAGCGGTGGTAGTGTGTACAAACCTTTCTGCGGCATTTTAACTCACCTCCTTAATAAGGACGACAAAAATAAAATATTGACAAAGAAAAACCTAAATTACAACAGGCAAGCAAGTTTTGTTTACGAATGGTCCTTCTGGTACTCAAAATACGAGTAGGCAGCTGTGTAGATTGAAACCAAAATAAATGGTACGATTAATTTTTTATAATGGTGCCCTCGGAGAGATTCGAACTCTCAACTCTGGGTCCGAAGCCCAGTGTTTTATCCGTTATACTACGAGGGCCTGGAGCGCGAGACGGGATTCGAACCCGCGACCTTCTCCTTGGAAGGGAGACGCTCTACCAGCTGAGCTACTCGCGCCTGGGTAATGTAACTAACTTCTTGTTAAGCTCGAATTATATAACTAGCTTTGCTAGATGTATAACTCTCGCTACGCTCGAATTATATCAAAATTTAGTCTCGCCTTCAATTAAATTGAGTATCCCAAACGTTCTATAAGCTTGACTAATTGCTAAATGTTGCTATCATACTCTCGAAAGCTAATCGCACTTATATAGGTGAATATTTGTTAAGAAACAAGAGATCAAGGGGAGGTAACAGTCATGCCAATGTCAATCGACTTCCAGAGCCGCCTGTTCCCCCATCTTTCCAAAATCGTTGATCACTATGGAACCCCTTTCCATATCTACGATGTGAGGGGTCTTCTGGAAAATGGAACAGACCTAACACGCAAGTTCATGGGCCAATTCCAATTCAAGGAGTTCTTCGCTGTCAAAGCGAACCCCAACCCGGAGGTTCTGAAGCTGATGCGGGGAATGGGTTTTGGCTTCGACTGCAGCTCTATTCCAGAGCTTGTCCTTGCCACTCTGGTCGGTGCAAAACCAGGCGATGTCATGTTTACCTCAAATAACACAAGTACGGCCGAATTTCAGGCAGCACTTGACATAGGCTGCATTTTCAACCTGGACGACATTACCATGATTGAGAATGTCCCAGAACCCTTTCCTAGACTCATTTGTTTCCGTTACAACCCCGGGGAACGGCGAAGTGGAACCAGTTTCATCGGCGTACCAGTCGAGGCAAAGTACGGAGTCCGTCACGATCAGCTCATCAACGCATACCGCATGGCAATGGCTCGAGGTGCGAACCGGTTTGGGCTACACACTATGATCGCCTCCAACACCTTGGACTGTAGCTATATGATAGAGACAGTCCGAATGCTGCTTGAGGTGGTCGAGGAAGTCTCGGCAGAACTCGGGATCAAATTCAAATTCATCAACATGGGTGGTGGAATTGGAATACCCTACCACCCAAATGATGCACCGTTCGACCTTTTCCAACTGGCCCACGAAGCCCGATACTTGCTACACCGCTTCAAGGAAAGAAACGGTTACGTTCCGGCGCTTTACATGGAATCGGGTCGAGCAATGACCGGTCCCTTCGGAATACTGGTCACGCGAGTCCTCAACCGAATGAGTAAGCACCGGGAATATGTAGGCGTTGACGCCTGCATGTCCTCCCTAATGCGACCTGGAATGTACCGGAATAGTCAGATAGCAGAAGGTGCGGGTTACCACCATATCACAGTACTAAATAGGTACGGTCACCCCAAAAGTGGGCCTACTGAAGTAGTGGATATTGTCGGTTCGCTCTGCGAGAACTGCGACAAGTTCGCCGTCCGAAGAGAGCTCCCTATGGCAGAGGTGGACGACCTAGTTGTCATCCACGACACAGGCGCTCACGGTCACGCCATGGGGTTCATCTACAACGGACGGCTTCGTCCCGCGGAGCTTATGCTTTGCGAGGACGGTAGTGTTCGACTTATCCGAAGAGCAGAAACCATCGAGGACTATCTTCGAACAGTCGCAGATCTCGAACCAAACGTTATGCAGCTGTAGAATCAACCAAACTCAAACGAAAGGGAAGGTGATATTGTGCCCAACCGATGGCTTCCAGAAGGTGAAGAGAACCTTTTCCAGAGGATCAAAGCTCAGCGTGAGGCAGCAGCAGCCAAGGGCATCAAGATCATTGACCTGTCGATTGGCCAACCGCAAGGCCCAGCACTCCTAAGTGCTAGAAAAGAAGCCTCTCGCGCTGTGTTAAGCAGCAAGGAAGCAATGCACAGCTATCAAGACAATGGGTGTTTGCCCTTACCCGATTTCGCTTCACAGTTCATACAATCCCATATGCACCGGGGGCTCGACGGTTTCGATATAGCGTTCCTTCCGATACCCGGCATCAAGCCAGTCCTCTCGATGATACCGCTTGCATGCGGTGCCGAGAAGAATAGTGCACTCATCGTGGAGACCATGACGAACCCGGGCTACCCAACGCCATTGGATGTCTGCAAGCACCTACGCTTGCGAGGAATTCACGAGCTACCACTCACGCCCGAAAACGGATTCAGCTTTGCACTAAGCGACTCCTGGGGGACTCGCGGCTTGATGATGCTCAACTACCCACACAACCCATCAGGCCAAATCGCCATCAAGAACTGGTGGTGGGCCCTCTGCGAGTACTGCGTTACCCACGGGATAAGGCTCTTCAACGACGCTGCTTACGCAGCCCTCTGGCACACCGAAGAGTGCTGCACCCTGACAGAAGTAGCTGTCAGCTTTCCCGATCTTTCCTGGGTTGAAGCATTTTCCGCGTCAAAACTCATCGGCAACGGCACCGGCTGGAGGATTGGTGCTCTCGTCGGCTCGTCCGACTTTGTCGCCGATATAGCGGCCATCAAGGGAAAGATGGATAGCGGATTCGCCGCTCCGCTAGCGGCAGGAGTTCTTGCGGCAACGGAGAGTGACCGCGACGGAATAAACACCTATCGGGAAATGTACCGCCAGCGATCAGAAATGCTCACTAGGTTGCTCTCTAACCGCAACGTGAGGATTGCTGTGCCTCCAAAGGCTGGATTCTTCACGCTCTGGAAGGTCCCAGCGCAAGCCTTCGGAGAAGAGGTCCAGGACGCCCCACACTTCAACTCAACCATGATCGAGCGGACTGGTGTCGTTGGTGTGCCCTTCGACTCAAAGCAAGGAGCTTACATTCGATACGCGGTCTGCGGCGACATCGGAGCAATGGAAAGAGATCTAGAAGCGGCCTTTGATCAAGCGGCTGTTTCGTACAATTAGTTGCCCTACCAATCTGCCAGACACGAGCCCCTAGCGCGCTGATTAACAATCAGAAAGCGAAGGGGCTCCATTCATTATAGACATGATAAGGGTTGCTTATTCCACAAATTAGTTGCAGAGCAGCGGGTATCTACGGGTATCTAGCAGTCGCTTTTAGTCCATGAAATGGTTGCAAAGCAAATGCGGCTAGCAGTTGCTTTACAAAGGTGCTAAAATAGTACGATATGGAAGATAAAGAGAAAAAGAAAGTCTTACAGACATTGCCACTGATACCTGTTAAGGATATCGTTATATTCCCCCACGCAGAGGTTCCTATTTCCTTGAAAAGGGAAAAATCGGTAAAAGCTCTTGAAGAAGCTCTAGTTAAGGATAAGATTTTATTCCTTGTAATGCAGAAAAATCGTGAGATTGAAGAACCCACCACAGATGATCTTTTTGACGTAGGGACTATCTCAAAAATAGCTTCCGTGCAGCGACTGCCTGACGGAGTTGTTAACATAACTGTTGAAGGATTGAAAAAAGCTAAAGTGACCGAACATGTAAGAGTCGATCCATATTTTGAGGCAGAAGTTGATGAAATCGACGAGTTAGAATACTCGGCTGAGGAAATTGATGCTTTAATCCGCCCAATGGTTGAGCAGTTTCGTCGCTGTATCTCATTAGGAAAATCTGTTCCCCTAGACCTTATCCCAGCAATATTTGATCTTTCTAATCCCTATCAAACTTTGGATATGATCATTTTAAATCTAGAACTAAAACAGATCGAAAAACAAGCTCTCCTCGAAGCCCCTGACCTAAAATCACGCGCTAAAATTTTGTCAGAATACTTAGCCAGAGAAATTTCGATTCTTCAGACAGCAAGAAAAATTCAAGACAAAACATCTGAAGAAATCGGAAAGAATGCGAAAGAAGCATTTTTGAGGGAGCAGCTAAGAACGATAGAGAAGGAACTGGGTGTAAAAGAGGAACGGGAGGAATTCGGTGAATTGGAAACAAAAATAAGGGAATCTGGTATGCCAAAGGAGACAGAAGCCAAAGCCCTGAAAGAACTAGATAGACTGCGCAAAATGCCCCAATTTTCTCCAGAGGTTTCATATTTGCGTACGTACTTAGATTGGTTAGTAGATCTTCCCTGGAGTGCCAAATCAGAAAGCAAGATAGATGTAAAAGAAGCAGAAAAAATTCTCAATGAAGACCATTATGGGTTAAAAAAGGTAAAAGAGCGCATCTTAGAATACCTAGCAGTCCATAAACTAACTGGAAAAATGAAAGGGCCGATTCTCTGTTTCGCAGGACCTCCTGGAACTGGAAAAACCTCTGTCGGCAAGTCTATTGCAAGAGCGTTAGGCAGAAAATTTGTAAAGGTTTCCCTTGGCGGAATGCGGGACGAAGCGGAAATTCGAGGCCACCGAAGAACTTATGTTGGAGCTCTCCCAGGCAGAATTATTCAAGGAATGAAAGACGCTGAGACAAAAAATCCGGTATTTATGCTTGATGAGATTGACAAACTCGGGATTGATTTTAGGGGGGACCCTTCTTCGGCACTGCTGGAAGCCCTAGATCCAGAGCAAAATCATTCATTTTCAGACCATTACCTAGAAGTTCCTTTTGATTTATCAGATGTAATGTTTATAACAACCGCAAATATATTGGACACCGTCCCTCCCCCACTTCGTGATCGAATGGAGGTAATTGAATTTCCAGGCTACACTGAAGATGAGAAATTCCATATCGCTACAGGATACTTGTGGCCAAAACAACTAGAAACACATGGATTAGAAAAAAATATATTGAAACTTAGTAACGAAGCCCTGCGGACTATTATTTCTGGCTATACCAGAGAGGCTGGTGTCAGAAACCTTGAAAGGGAACTCGCAACAATTTGTCGAAAAGTCGCGAGAGAGATCACAGAAAGCAAGATTAAAAGTGCTGAAGTTAACAGTAAAAGCCTCCACAAATACCTAGGACCTGAAAAATTCGAGCCTTGGATAGCCGAGAAGCAGGATGAAGTAGGAGTTTCCACCGGCCTTGCCTGGACCGAAGTTGGGGGGCAGGTGCTCAATGTTGAGGCGACAATGATGCCAGGAAAGGGCCAACTGCTCTTAACTGGCTATCTTGGCGATGTTATGAAGGAGAGCGCCCAAGCAGCTCTCTCTTACACGAGAAGTAAAACCGCCGATTTTGGAATTAAGGAAAATTTCTTTAAAGATAAGGATATCCATATTCATGTTCCCGCCGGTGCCATACCAAAAGATGGTCCAAGCGCAGGAATCACAATGGCTACTGCACTAGTTAGTCTAATAACAAAAATACCCGTTAAGAAAGAGATCGGAATGACTGGCGAAATAACACTGCGAGGCCGAGTCTTGGAGATTGGTGGTGTCAAAGAAAAAGTACTAGCTGCTCATAGAGCTGGGATTAGAAAGGTAGTTTTACCAAAGAAAAACAAAAAAGATCTTGAGGAAATTCCAGCTAAAACTAAAAAAGAACTAAAATTCACTTTCGTTGATAATATGGACGAAGTTCTCAAAAATGCCCTGAAAACTAACCCTTTTAGAGCTATCAGAACAGAAAAAACAATCGGTATTGAACCGCAGAGAGCAACAATCTCAGCCGCATGAAAAAACCTATTTTTATCCTACCCCTAGTTTTGGTTTGCTTGGTGTTTGGTTCACCATTCGTTTTGTAATTGGTGGTAACAAGGACACTTGGCTTTGCCAAAATGGGCAGTGGGTCCAACATGGCCACCCCAACGCCCACAAGTGAATGTAAGTAATCTCTATTTTTGATATAATTTACGCATAGCGGAAATTATACATCTAGCGAAGCTAGTTATATAATTTAATAAGTGGCTTGTAGCTCAATCGGATAGCAAGCTAAAGCTTGCTGCGACCACTTACGTGGACTAAGATCAACAAATAATTTAAAATCGAGACCGAGCCCCTGTAGCTCAACCCCGATATAATCGGGGTCAATTGGATAGCACGCTTTATAACTAAATATTCTTCGCTAATCGCTTGAAGATTTAGATATTCTCGCGTGCTGCGACCACTACGTGGGCTAGGAGCAGGCGCTTGTAGCTCAATTGGATAGAGCAGCTCCCTTCTAAGGAGCAGGTTGTGAGTTCAAGTCTCACCAAGCGCGCCATGAGACTTTATTATTAAATTACCTAAAAGGAGGTAAAAATGCCTAGAGTATTAAAGTGGTCGCTCGTAGTTTTAATTATCATCCTCGTAGGTGTCGGAGGTTTCTTTGCGGGTAAATTCTACTGGCAAAGGTCTGATAAAGACACTGATAATTCAAGTCAGAACCAGTCTACATCTTCAGCAAAAAAATCAAGCAACGAGCAAGCCGCAGCAGAAGCAGAAGGTTGCTGGAAAGAGTATAAAAACCAACCGGTTGGTTACTCCCTAAAATACCCTTGTGATTGGACTCTCACCGAAACCAATGAGTTCAGCGAAACTATAGGGATGAATGTAAAATATGTCACCATAAAGACTCCCGACAATAAATACTTTCTTTTCTGGGGCTATAAAAAGAGTGCGGAAGCTGGCTTCACAAACAACGATCGAACAGGAATTGGAGCTGGAGATTTTGTAAATCAGCCAGCTATGGCTTTCAATATCTTGGGAGTAAATGTTGTCCCAAAGCAATTGGTCTACCAAGGAAAGGTAAAGGAATATTTCTATGAACAGCCGCAAGCTGGAGTCGCTCAATGCGCCTGTAACTTTATAGGAATGTTCAGTTACAACCAGAGTCAGGATTACGATGCACTAGATATGACTAACCTAAATTACGTAACAACAGTAAAACAAATTCTGCAATCTGTTCAAAAAATCTAGCTAAGTAGTGGAATTTTTGTTAAAATAGGCCCTTGCAAGTGGGCCCGTAGCTCAACGGTAGAGCAATTGCCTCTTAAGCAATCGGTTGAGAGTTCGAATCTCTCCGGGCTCACCAAATTTATTCCCTCTCAACCGTAATCGTGCATTCGGCTATCAAGGCGGCGATGGCACCGACGGCGGCTAACACAGGGGCGATCACGGCGCCGACTACACCAACCGTAAGGGGAAATTCGGCAATTGTTTTGCCTTCTTTACTAGTGATAATGATGCGACGGACATTGCCTTCTTTTATTAACTCCCTGACCTTTTCAACCACCTCTTTACCAGTTACCCTAAAAGATTCGTGACTATTTTCTTTTGTAGTTGCCATACATTTACCTCCTTTCGGGAAAGATTATATCAAAAAGGCCACTTTTTATTTGCCACTTATTAATTGAGTTAAATCTATCAGACGGTATTGAAAAGTCTTTGAAATCTATTCCGAAGACTTTTTTCGAAACTACCCAAGTATATGTTGGGTAATAAAGAAATATCGCCGGCTCCTCGTCTAAAAGCAGGGTGGTAAACAATTTATAGCGTTCGGCTCTAAATTTTTCATCCGTACTCTTCCTGGTATCCTCCAAGATTTTATCCAGTTTTGGACTTGAAATACCGGTTATATTTGCGGCCTGTACCTGAGTTGTATGCCAAAGCACATACTGATCTGGGTCAGACGAAATATCCTGAAAATTCACTAAAACTTGAAAATTCCTATTTGGCAAAATTACACTCCTAAGGGCGTTGACATCAACAAACTCTGTTTTAACTTTTAAACCAAGGTTCGACCAAGAATCTTTAACCAGATTAACAATTGAGTTCAACTCCGGATCGTCAATACTGGTAATTTTCAAAGTAAATTCCCTTCCGTCTTTCTTCCAGGTATCTTTCTCAAATTTATATTTGTTATTTTCTAAAAGCTCTTTTGCTCTATCTAAGTTGAAGGGGTAGCGTTCCTTTTTTTCGTTAATAGGGGACAAAAGCGGTAGTTCATTTTGTGAAATTACTGAAGTCGTTCCACCAGCAGCCTTCCATATCGCTTCTTTATTTAGAGCGTAAGATAAAGCTTGTCTTATTTCTTTGGTTTTCAAAGGATTCCCTCTTACATTGAAAAAGATTACAGCTTCCCTATACGGTAGTGGAGACTCATAAAAGTTCTCGCCACCAAAATTTTTTATACTTCCAAGCTCCTGGGGGCTTAAGCCTCCTAAAGCATGTATCTCTCCTAATTTGAGGGCTGTTTTCGCATCTGAAATCGTTTTATAAAATTTGAAAACTAAATTAAATTTATCGTTTGTTAATACAACTTGGTCTTTCGTGATTTTTTTTACAGAAAAGGGCCCAGTTCCAACCGGCCTGTATTTTTTGAGGGGAACATGTGAAGGAATAATTCCAATCGTCGTTGTATATGGAAAAGGTGCAAACGCTTCTTTTAATTTGAACTTAACTTTGTAGTCGTCAATTTTCTCTATCAGCACATCTTTAAAGTTATTCGAGACTGGGCTATTAAAATTTGGGTTTTGGGTTAGCTTCACAGTATACAGCACGTCATCACTGGTAAATTTCACGTTGTCTTGCCAATACACATCCTTTCTTAAGTTAAACACATACTCTGTGTCGGATGTTTGCTTGAAACTTTCTGCAAGATCAGGAACTAATTTGCCATCTTTTCCTAGCTTTGTAAGCCCCCTAAAAACTAGGCTGCTAATATCTTTTTGGGTCTCAGTGATATCGGAAAGCGGATTTGGGTGAGTAGGCTTCCCTACTACCCCTTCAACAAACGACGGTTTTTTAAATTCCTTGTAGGCTTCGGCTACTTTGGGAATAGCTAGCGGCAGTAAGATCCGAATTGCAAAGATAACTAAAAGCAGTCCAATAAAACTATAACTAATTTTTTTCCTGTTTCTGGCAATCAAAACTCGGAGTAACGAAAGATAAAAGCGGATCTTTTTAAGCATAACAGTTACTGGACAAATATTAGTCCAAAGGCAATAGCCGAAAAGAGAATCACGAGAAGTATGGTCAAATAATGCAGAATTTTTTCAAAACCTCGTCTTGTTCTATAAACTTCCGTCCCCCCGCCAAATATTGCTCCCGCCCCACCACTTCGAGGTTGAAATAAAATAGCAGTAACGATTGAAATTGAAATCCCTATAAGTAAAACGAGTAAAATCGATTTCATACAAGGACCACATTTTACCACAAGGGAAGGGGTGCTGCAAACCGCTAAACAAAAAGCCAAAAAAAGAAACTGGCTAGAAAACTCAAAATTATAGAAGCGGCCAGAGCACTAAAAAACGGTGTGAGTTCAAGTGACGTCTGTATTCCTAGCCAAGTAATTCCAGAAAACTGGAAACCAATTATTTGAAAATTAGGCACCAGAAGTGCCAGCAAATATAAAACTATTACGTTTACTAGTAAGCTAAATAGACCAAAGGTAAATAGATTAAAGGGAATGGAAAATATCTTTAAAATCGGGCGCACAAAAAGATATAAAACAATATAGATACCGGTTGCCAAAGCTATAGACTCGGGAGTCTTAAAGGAAAAACCAGGATAAAAAGTAGCTAGGAGAAAGAAAGCAACCCCGATGAAAACTGCGGATCGTAGTTTTTTCTTCATTAATTATAGCTTAACAAACTAATTTTTATCCGTCAAAAACTGCTTCCCTCGCAACTTTCTGTGGTAGCTAATAGCGAACCTATGAGCTTCGTCCCTCAATCTTTGAATTAACTTTAAAGCATCGCTATTTCTTGGCAAGATTAGAGGTTTACTTATAATAGGTAAATATATCTGTTCAAATTTTTTTGCTAGAGAAATTACCTTACCGCTGAAACCTATCTTTTTAACTACTTTTAAGGTGGTATTTAATTGTGTTTTCCCCCCATCAACAACAATTAGATCCGGGGTGGGCCATTTGTTTTTAAATCGTCTTTCCAAAACCTCGTCAAGCATTGCTATATCACTTATTCCCCTTATAGTTTTTATTCTAAATCTGCGATATTCATTCTTGTCAGGCTCACCATTCGTAAAAACAATCATTGATCCGGTAGCTTGCTTTCCAAAAAGATTCGATACATCGTAACTCTCTATACGGACCGGTTTGCTGGCCATTCCAATATTTTTTGCAAGATCCAAAAGTTCCCTGTCATGAATATCACCAATTTCTTCTTCCAAATACTCGCTAGGATTGCGAGTTGGCCTAGTAATGTAAGAAACAGCTTCTATTTTATTTTTTATCTCCGAAGCTTTTTCATATTCCAACCGTTTCGAGTAGATTCCAAGCTCCCTATTTAACTTGCTTAAAACTTCCTTTTTCCTCCCTTGAAGAAAAAGTTTAAGCGAGGCAATTGTTTTCTTGTACTCTTTTTCGCTTATTTTTCCAACACAAACGCCAGGACAAAGACCCAAGTGGTAACCTAAGCAAGCTCTTTTCATGCCCGGCTTACAATGAATTGAAAAAGGAAATATTTTTCTTAAGGCTTTCAAGGTCTCACGGACTTTATTTACGGAAGGAAAAGGACCAAAATAAATCTTTGCGTTCCCCAAATCCTTCTTTCTCGCCGTCAAGACTTGAGGAAATTGATCATTTGTAATTTTTATGTAGAGATAATCCTTATCATCTTTTAACTGAGAATTAAATGCAGGCTTGTATTTTTTTATTAAATTCGCTTCTAATAGTAAGGCTTCTATTTCTGAGTCAACTAAAATATCTTCAATTTTTTTTGTTTTTTCAATCAATGCTCCTTGCCGGTAGTTTGCGTCTTTCAAATCGAAATGATTCTTAACCCTCTTCTTAATATTTATTGCCTTACCGATGTAAATCGGCTTACCGCTGCCATCTCTAAAAATGTAGACGCCTGTTTTTTGTGGCAGTAAATTCAGTTGCATGGGGATATTTTAGCACGCACGGACTAATTTACTCGCGGATTTTCAGAAACCTTGGGGCGAGGACACCAAAAACTAGTAGAACGATTATCGATATTAGAAAGGCCTGCCGGGGGCCAAAACTGAAAAGTGAGGCAATTTTAATATCATTTTCTTTAGAAATCTCTAAATTTGATCCACCTGCGCTGCCTTCAAGAACAACTTTGAAAACCGCCTCACTACTCTTAAAAATATCTCCACCACGGGCTTTGATTTTTATTATTTTTTTCTCAAGTGGTAAAAGTACCCCAACGCTAACCTTTTTATCTCCAAGCAAACTTAATTTTTGCAATTCCAAATTTAATTGGATATCCGTTATAGCCACACCAGATTTATTGTCTAAAACAACTTCTAAATCGATTGGAAACCCTGAAACTGGGTGGTTTGTATTTAAAATTACATCTACCTTTGGGTTAAAATTGTAGTTTTTTTCGCTGTAGGAAGATTTAATACTTTGATTTGTAATTGAAAAATTTTTAAGATTATCTACCCCTACTACGGAATCAGAGAAAAATAAGGAAAAACGATCCGGCAATATTTTTCCATAGTAATCCGCTCCTGAAGTATCCCCCCATGTTGGATCGATATCCAACCAGGTTTTCTTTTTTGAGTCGTAAAATTGAGCCCAAACATGTAAATTTTCGCTGCGGAGCGGCTTTCCCACAAATAGTGGTTTTAGCGAAGCGTCGTTTGAAATAGCAACCCCAAAAACTTCTCTGGTTGGGTAACCCGCGGCCCTAAGAAGCGCAGTAAGTAAATCAACATAATCGAGGTTTGAAGCGTACATCCCTTTCTGTAAAAGCACCTTCGCACCGGTCCTTTCAATCTTACTACTCTTCCCAGCGTTTGTATCATACGAAAGGTGACTGATCACGAAATTGTAAATATCTCGCGGGCTTTTTAATTCCTTTGCCTTTTCCTGAATGAGACGATCTTGAACCTGAACAAACTCACTTTCCTTTTTAAGGTTGTATAGTTCCTCGGATGAAAAAACCTTTGCGGGATTAAATTGCTTACTTTCTCCAACAACTCTTACAATACCTTCTATATTTACTTCTTGATATCGTCCTGGACCAACAGAGTATTGAAAAATATAGTTGCCTAAGCTGTCCATAGTTGTTTTTGTCGGTTTTGGATCGATTTTGTTAATTAAAACCTGCTGTTTTTCTGTATCTGGAGGGACTGGAATAAAGAAATTTTTTGTCAGAAATTGTGAGTTTTTCAAAGGAATTTTGAATTTAAAATTAATCTGTTGATACGTACCGAAACTAGCCAGAATACCTTGCCCATTAAGTACCTCCTTTCCAAATTCCAAAATTATTTTATCACCCGTCTTGCTCTGTGATTTTGGGCTCGGTAAAACAGAAAAAACATCTCCCAGGGATGCCGGCGCAGATATAACCAGATTGTAATCTGTAATCTTTTCGCTCGTAACAACCATGGGGGCTACAACACTCCAAATAAGACCGTTTTTTTGAACAAAATTTTCGATTGTATAACCCAATTTGAAACTAGCCATCTTTCCAACACCAATTACTTCATCGTTTAGATTTGCTGTCAAAACTGTTGAAGAATCTTTATTCTCTGCCTTGACACTAATTGGGCCAATTGAATCCTCGCCAGAAGCGTTCTTAACTTTCGTCGTGTTTACAGCGACAGAATATTCTGAAACGAAGCATTCCTTACTTAAGTTTTTTAAATCTACTTTTTGTTCAACAATCACCGATTTGTCAGTTTGAACATCGAACCTAATGTTGTAGGAACTAGAAAAAAGGTCGGCCGGCCTACTACAGTCTGCAGAAAATGCTTTTGAAAAAAATGGGAAAGCGACGCTAAAAGAAAATACAAATATTAAGCAGATAGAAAGAATTCTCTTCATTAAGAAGCCTTCGGACTAATCTTCAACTAGCCAATCCTTAATCTTGTTAGATATACCTTCAGGGGTAAATTGGGATTTTATCAGATATTCGTTGGCACCAAGAGTCAATCCTTTTTCTATCAGTTCTTGTTCGTCCAAGTTCGAAAGAATAATCACTGGCGTGTTTTTTGTCTTTGAAGAAGCTCTAAGCTCTTTAAGCACATCAAACCCGTCCATTCCAGGCATTTTTATATCTAGGAAGATCAGTTCTGGTTGCCCACTAAAAGCTTTATCTAAACCGTCCCTACCGTTTTCGGCGATTTTAACATCATAACCATCCAACGAAAGTTTCAATCTGTAAAGTTCGGCTACTTCCCTTTCGTCTTCAATAAGAAGAATTTTTATTTTTTCTTCTGTTTCTCCCATTGTTTCCTGCCTAGTTTAGCACAAAAGCTACTTGTCTGCAATGAGAGGCAACGTAAAAGTAAACTTACTGCCTTTTTTAAGCTCTGATTCCGCCCATACCTTTCCGTTATGAAATTCAACAAGTGATTTAACAATGAACAGACCAAGTCCAGAACCTTTGTTTTCTTTTAAGTATGATCCTGTGGCTTGCTGAAACTTTTCAAATACCCGCGGTAGTAATTCTTGGCGAATACCTATCCCTGTATCGGAAATTTCAGTAGTAATTTCCCCGTCTTTGGCAAAAAATTCTATTTTTACGCGACCACCATCTTTTGTATATTTTATTGCATTATCAATTAAATTGACTAAAACCTGCTTTATTTTATCTCTATCTATTAAAACTAGGTCTTGTCTCCCACTAAGTTCGTTATTCACCATTAATTTAATATTTTTTTGCTCGGCAATCGGTTTTAAGTCATTAATAACTTCGCTAACCGTCTCTGTAAATTGAACCTTTCTAAAATTAATTTTAAGTCGGCCTTCTTCTATACGAGAAACATTTAATAAATCTTCTACAAGCTTTGTAAGTCTATTGGTTTCACTGTAGATCTTCTTTGTAACCACCATAAAGCTTTTATTATCAATTTCTCCATCGATCTTTCCAATGTCACCACTTAATAAAAGTGATAGGTAGCCATTTATAACTGTTAAGGGAGTTCGCAACTCATGGCTCGCCAGAGAAACGAATTCACTTTTTGCTCGTTCAAGTTCTTTTATCGCCGTAACATCTCTGATCACACCAACTAGTTGATCGACTTTTCCTTTGTCATCGAAAATAGGAGTGTAACTAACTCCAACCCAAACCTCTCGCCCGTCTTTACAAGTGTGCAGGTGCTCTTCATAAGGAATAGCCTCCCCTGTAACTAATGCTTTAGTAACCGGATTGAATTCTGGATAATGAACGCCTCTTCGATCATGGCAGTCAAATACTTCGTAATACGTTTTACCGATCATTTCTTTCTCAAAATAACCGCTCATTAGCTCACTTTTATCGTTGGCTTGGACAATTCTTAAGTTTCTATCAATAATGAATATTCCCTCTTCAACATTTTCAAATATCGCCTGCCAGCGGTCTTTTTGTTTTTCAGCTTCAAAAAGCTGTTTTGTGATTTTGACCTCTTGGGTCTTCATTGTTGTCACATCCCTAAAACTTCCAAGCATACCAATAACTTCTCCAGTTGCTTTTTTAACCGGCACGTAAGTCGCCTCTAAATATCTCGGGGGGTTGGCGTGTATCTTAATTAAAATGTTAGAAACTTGTTCTCCCGAATAAACAAGTTTTTGGGTTTTCAGCGAATCGTCAAACCGTTCAGTATAATAAGAGAAGTATTTTTCTCTATTCTGAGCAATTTCCTTCCTAGGAACACCCGTAATATCACGTTTTACCCCAAATAATTTAATAAGGGCTGGATTGTATTGGATGACGCGCCCCTCCCTATCGTAAAGACCCAAGCCCTCTTTCGTACTTTTGAAAATAGTATCGAGATTTTTCTTCGCTTCCAAAAGTACATTTTCAGCTTTAATACGCATCTTGATCTCTTTCTCAAGTAAGTTTCTGCTTTTTCTTATTTTAGCCGTCCTTATCCTAACTTTTTGCTCCAATTCATCGTGTGATTTTATCAATGCCTCTTCAGCTCTTTTACGAGCGGTAATATCTGATGCTAAGGCTAAAGCTCCTGTGAACTTTCCTTTCTCATTTTTTATTGGGGATGTAGCCAAGCTTGTGTAAATTCTTTTGCCGTTCCTTCTTATAAACTCAAAATCGTGGCTTTCTTTAATACCTAATTTTCTTCTCTCAAACTTTTTCTTAGCCTCTTTTTTCCATCTCTCGTCCATAAATTGGAAAAAGGACACACCAACCATTTCCTTTGATTTATACCCCAACATATTCGCCATTTTTTTATTAACGTAGGTAGTTATTCCCGCAGCATTAATTGTCCAGATACCCTCCTGCGCGTTATCAACAATCTGTTTGTAGTTCTTCTCTAATTCTATCAACCTTTCTTTAATAGGAACATCTTTAACCGTTTTCAATCTGCGTGAGGACTTAGTTTTATTCTTTTTATTTGGGTGGTCTGTACGAAACATACAAGCGTCTATATAACTAATTTTAACAATAAGACTATAAAGAAGATGTTTTAAAAAATCAAGACCCTAATCGAGTCTTGTTGTTTCACAATCAAGACCCTAATCGAGTCTTGTTGTTCAAATAATCAAGAGGAAATTTTGATCCCTAAAGCAGGCTCTTTAAATACTTGCCTGTGTAAGATGCTGTTTTTTTCGATAAATCAGCTGGTGCTCCAGTTGCAACTACTTCTCCGCCAAGGTCGCCGCCTTCGGGTCCTAAGTCAATTATCCAATCAGCAGTTTTAACAACTTCAAGGTTGTGTTCGATTACAAGAACTGTGTTTCCAGCATCAACAAGACGATGAAGTACATCAAGAAGATTTTGGATATCCGCAAAATGAAGGCCAGTCGTCGGTTCATCCAAAATATAAAAAGTCTTTCCTGTACTCCGTTTGGAAAGCTCTGTCGAAAGTTTCACTCTCTGTGCTTCCCCACCAGAAAGTGTTGGAGCCGATTGACCAAGGCGGATGTAGCCTAATCCGACATCGGCTAAAACTTTCAATTTGTTGTAAATTGCTGGGATATTTTCAAAAAAATTGAGTGCCTCGACCACCGTCATACTCAAAACTTCAGCGATATTTTTTCCTTTGTACAAGATTTCAAGAACTTCTCTGTTGTAACGCTGTCCCTTACAAACTTCACAGGTTACATAGACATCCGGCAAAAACTGCATTTCAATTTTTACAGAACCCTCACCCTGACAAGCTTCACACCTCCCGCCTTTTACATTAAAAGAAAATCTGCCGGAAGAATACCCCCGCGTACGTGCTTGAGGAGTCTTCGAAAAAAGCTCTCTTATATAAGAAAAGGTTCCCGTGTATGTTACCGGGTTTGACCGAGGTGTACGTCCAATCGGAGATTGATCAATATCAACTACTTTGTCAATGTATTCCAACCCTTCCAACTTCTCATATTTACCTGGTTTATCTTTTGATCTGTAGAAATAAGAAGCTAAGGCTTTATGAAGAATTTCCTCGATCAGGGTTGATTTTCCACTCCCGGAAACACCTGTAACACAAACAAATTTTCCCAAAGGGATTTCAACTGTAATATTTTTGAGATTATGTTGCGCCGCTCCAAAGATAGTTAAGGTCTTTCCGTTTCCAGTCCTAGGGTTTCTGTTTGACGTAACAATTTTTTTACCTGAAAGGTATTGTCCTGTGATAGAAATCTCATTTTTAGCAATTTCTTCTGGCGTTCCAGTAGCAATTACTTTACCTCCAAGTTCCCCAGCTCCCGGCCCAATATCAACTACCCAATCCGCAGAAGTAATAGTTTCTTTGTCGTGTTCAACAATAATTACACTGTTGCCTAAATTGCGCAACTCCTTCAGTGTATTGATAAGTTTCAAATTATCTCGCTGATGTAATCCAATCGAAGGTTCATCTAAAACATATAGAACCCCCGACAGCCCGGAACCGATCTGACTTGCTAGACGGATTCGCTGAGCTTCCCCTCCAGCCAAAGTGGCGCTGGAACGATCAATTGTTAAGTAGTCTAGTCCAACATCAAGTAAAAACTTAAGCCGTGCAGAAATTTCTTTTAAGACTTGTCTGGCAATTTGTTTTTCTTTTTCCGGAAGATCAAGGCCAGAAAACCAACTCGCGGCTTTTGAAATTGACAATCCTGATACATCAACAATTGATTTTTCCCCGATTGTAACGAAGAGTGCCTCTTTCTTTAACCTTGCTCCTCGACAAGTTTCGCAAAGCTCCTCCCGCATATATTTTTCGATTTCTCGCTTTGTCCACTCACTCTCTGTTTCTTTGTAACGCCTTGAAAGCTCTATAATCACACCCTCGAAAGTCGTATCAAAAGTAATTTGCCGACCAAAACGGTTTCTTCCAGTTACCGTGAAAACTTCCTCTTCTGATCCGAATAAAATTATTTCCAAGATATTTTTTGGTAAATCCTTAATTGGCGTACTTAAGGAAAATCGGAGATGACCCGCCAAAGCTTCGAGCCGCCTAGAAGTCCAGGTATCATGTGCTAAAAGCCTTTGCCAAGGTAGGATTCCCCCTTCAGAGATTGAAAGGTTTTTGTTTGGAATTATTAAATCCGGATCGACTGTTAGCTTTGTTCCGATTCCCTGACAACTCTGACATGCCCCGTATGGAGAGTTAAAGGAAAATGTTCGGGGTTCCAGTTCCGGCAAGGAAATATCATGATCAGGGCAAGCAAAACGTTCTGAATAAACTCTATCTTCCTTACTCTCCAAATTATTGGTGTAAACTAAACCCTCACTAATCTTCAAAGCTGTTTCAACCGACTCCGTTAACCTCTGTTTATCAACAGGCCCGTCTACGACTCGACTGAGCTCGCTGAAGTCCGAAGAAGCAGGAAACTCAAGCCGATCAACAACAACATCAATGTTATGAATCTTGTATCGATCAAGGGCAGGAACTTCATCAATCTCATAAACTTTTCCATTCACACGAAGACGCACAAACCCTCGTTTCTTTAAATCATCAAAAACTTCTTCATACAACCCTTTCCTTCCTTTAACAACTGGCGCCAATATTAACAAAGTTTCCTTTTTATTTCTGCTTTCTACTATCCGCTTACTGTTCTCTGCTGACTGCTCACTGCTTACTGCTAACTGTATCTGGTCCACAATTTCTTGCGGCGTCTGAGCGGTAATTTCTCGACCATCAATCGGGCAATGTGGATGTCCAATTCTTGCCCAAAGAAGCCGCATATAATCATAGATTTCTGTAATAGTTCCAACCGTCGATCGAGGGTTTTTGGAAGCAGTTTTTTGATCAATTGAAATTGCCGGGGAGAGACCTTCAATCTGATCAACATCGGGCTTTTCCATTAGCCCCAGGAATTGGCGTGCATACGCAGAAAGAGACTCGACATAACGGCGCTGGCCTTCGGCATAAAGGGTATCGAATGCTAGGGAACTTTTACCCGAACCAGATATTCCTGTAATAACAACTAGACGATTTTTCGGGATATCAAGGTCAACGTTCTTTAAGTTGTGCTCACGCGCTCCGCGAATAACAATTTTTTCTGACATATTTTTCTCCAAAACAAGCCCGAAAATTTTACACCTTTTAGCAAATTTGCGCAACTCCCTATGTAAGATAATTTGACAAGGGCTTGGCTGTTTTGTAGGATAAACCCATTGGAGGGTCAGGTCTGCGGTGCGGATGGCTGCAATCTTGTAGCTAGCTTGCTTCGCTAGCATCGCTGGTCAAAGATCAGAAGAGTGTGGTTGGATCAGCGGTCGTGCAAGCAGGGGCAGACTTCAAGCCCAGCGGCGAGGCTCTTCCCACGCCAAAGAGACCTCGCTGACCATTACGCTCAAGAAGGAAGTCGTTTGAGATCGGTGGCTTTGCTGTCGATAGCGCACCTCGAGCGACAGTATACCCGCCACAGATGGGCAGGAGAAAGGGCTCTCGTCTCTTTAAGCGCTGTACGAGAGCCCCTTGACAAGCATAAGGCAAATTAAGTAATATACTCCGCAGCCGAAGACACAGGAGAAGAGAGAAGCCGGCGGTCCTCGGAACAGGGTAGGGGGGGGCCTAAGCCGGTCGATCGTCGGCTCCTGTAAACATCAGAGAGGGGTCGGGTGTAGCACGGGAGTCAGTGCCTCCCAAGGTCGGTGGTTCAAATCCATCCACCTCGACTAGACAAGGACCGCAAGAGAGGTCAGGTCCAGAGGGTGTCCTGTTGCTGATGATGCAGGTTAACAAGACAAGCCATCAGCAAAAACCCTCACCAAGTTCAGATAGGTCTCGGGGATGCCACAGAATAGGTAGATCTGTTGGTTCGAATCCAACTCCCCAAGACAAGATCAGACGGAACGGTGGGTGATTAGCTCAGACGGTTAGAGCAGCAGCCTTATAAGCTGTACGTCGCAGGTTCGAGTCCTGCATCACCCACCACAATCAAAAGGTTGGAGATCACCCCCGTAGCTCAGAGGTAGAGCGGCGAGCTGTTAACTCGCAGGTCGGTGGTTCAAGTCCATCCGGGGGTACCAATCAACAAGGACAGAGACAATAGGGGGATAGTTTAACTGGCAAAATGGTAGCCTGTTACGCGACAGTTGTGGGTTCGAATCCCCCCTCCTCAGCCAATCACTTGCTCCCCCTTCGTCCAATGGCAGGACACCCGTAAAACATACAGGTTATGGTGGTTCGAATCCATCGGGGGGAGCCAACCACTTCTAACAGCTATACCAATTAACTTTCAACTAATCGCCATTGACAATGTACAACTTGTGGTACATTATTTTATTGAGATGGAAAACCCTAAAGAATTAGAGAAACAAGCTGATAGCTTACGTAACAATGGTCGGGGACTAGCGGCTATTGAGAAATATACACAAGCCGCAACCCTTTACGAGCAACAGGAAAACAAAAAAGAAGCAGCCGAATGCTGGCATATGGTAGGTGTTAGTTACAAAGTTGAAAATGATATTAACCATGCCATTGAAACTCTTGAAAAAGCAGCAAAACTTCATAATACAGCTGGAAACCAAGTTGGTGTCGGGCGTGTTCATCGGGATATAGGAATCGCTTACGCTTATCACAAAGAGCACGACAAAGCCATCGACTGGCTTGAGAAAAGTGAAAAAGTCCTACGAGATAGCGGCGATTATGCGGAACTTGGAATCACAGAAGCAAAAATTGGTAAACATTATCTTGAAATAAATGATTACAATAAAGCAGAACAGTGGTTACAAAAGGGTCTTTCTACAATTCGTAAAGAAGGGCACTGGTTCTACGAAATGACCACCTTGCTACATTTTGGTACGTTTTATCTTGCACGAAAGGACTTCGGGGCTGCAGCTACAACTATCTGGGCCGGCATTGGGTTAATTTATCAAGCTGGTGCTAAAAAAACTCAGCAACGTCGCCTCGCTCAGCTTTACGGTCTTTTGGCCCAAAGTTATCTTGGACTAAATAATCCAAAATCTGGTGCAAAGTTTTTTAAAAAGGCTATGGATTTGCTTACCCCAATGGATTCTAATGTTTCGGCAGTAGTTTACGAGGATATAAACGCACCGCAATTTGTAAAGCTAATCAAAAAATCCTCTCCCGAAAAGCATAAAAAACTAACCAAAGAAATAAAGTTAAATAAATTACTACCCTAGTAACAAAAAATAATCGCCGCTTGCTTGAAACAGACCCAATATGTATAATTATATTAGAAAGTAAAAATGGAGCCTGCCAAGCCTAGTAATAAATTTAAAATCGCTTTTTTCACCACCCTTGTAACTACTATTGTTTTCCTAGTGGCAGCTGCTGCTTTAGGTTACGTTTATTATACAAAATCTCAAGCATACAACGATTTAAATTCCGCAAATAATAAATGTAAAGAAGAAAAAGCGGCACTTGAAAAGCAAGCAAGTTCTTCTTCAGCAACTCTTAACCAGAAGCTAAAAACTTGTGAGGATCAGAAAAAAGCCGCTCTTGACACTAATAAAAATAAGACAGACAAAGTAGCCGCCTACAACACCTTATTCTCCTATTTCATTACCGTTCTTAGAACTCATAGTGGATTAAACGGCTGGACCGATGCTGAATATCAAAAAGCACGTGGTTTAGCCCAAGCAACAGAAGATCAGAACATGGTAGATAAAACTGATTGGGCTTGGAATCATCAAGAAATAGATCAAGTAATAAGGCTGGCAGACTGGTTGGATGCAATTTCCGTCGGAATCACTAACACTTTGAAATAAATTATATTTAGATTTTAAATTTCCTGGCCTCTTTCACACTGATTGTTTTTGGGATCTCTAATTCTTGGTTTTTTATTTCCTGTATTTGATCCCGCAAAAGCGCAGCCTTTTCGAAATCCATTATTTTTGCAGCTGATAACATTTCTGCCGTCAAGTCTCTAATTAACTTTTTAACCTCCTCCTTTGGTACTTTTGTTAAATCAAGCTCGGCAGTACTTTCTACCTCTGGCTGCAACTGACGAACCCGCTCACCTATATCGTGAATTGCTTTTTCGATAGTTGATGGGCTAATTCTATGTTTCCTATTGTATTCTACTTGAATTTTTCGTCTTCTATTTGTTTCGTCAATTGCTCCCTTAATGCTTTTGGTAATGGTGTCCGCGTACATTATTACCCTACCTTCAACGTGTCTGGAAGCTCTGCCGATTGTTTGGATTAGGGATGTTTTACTTCTTAGAAACCCTTCTTTGTCGGCGTCCAAAATAGCAATCAAAGAAACCTCTGGCAAATCCAAACCTTCGCGTAGCAAATTGATTCCAACCAACACATCATACTTTCCAGTTCGCAAATCGCGTAAAATATCAACCCGCTCTAGTGTATCAACCATATAATGAATGTACATTACTTTCATATCTCGCTCAGCAAGATAATCTGTTAAATCCTCTGCCATTCGTTTAGTAAGTGTCGTAACAAGTACCCTTTGTCCTTTTCCAACTCTTTTTTGAATTTCGCTAATTAAATCAGGTATTTGTCCTTCTGTCTTTTTCACTTCAATTTCTGGATCGACTATCCCTGTCGGTCGAATTATCTGCTCTGCAATTCCGTTATTCTTCGAGAGCGTCAATTCATATTCGTCTGGTGTTGCACTGGTAAAAATAATCTGTCCTGTTTTTTTCAGGAACTCTTCGAAAGTCAAAGGTCTATTGTCTATTGCGCTGGGGAGCCTAAATCCAAAATCAATCAGCGTGTTTTTTCTGGATCGCTCACCATACCACATTCCTTTAATTTGTGGAACGCTCATGTGAGATTCGTCTATAAAAGTGGCAAAGTCTTTTGGGAAGTAATCTAACAATGTAAAAGGCGGTTCCCCCGGTTTCCTTCCATCAAAATATCGAGAGTAATTTTCGATCCCCTTAACGCTTCCTACTTCTTTGATCATTTCTAAATCGTACTTAACCCGACTTGTTAGCCTTTGAAGCTCAACCAGCTTGTTTTCTTTTTTTAGCCTGCTACTTACGGTTTTAAACTCTCTTTTAATTTCTTCAAGCGGATCGTAAGGTAAGTTGATAGGAACATTGTAGTGCCGAGCTGGAAAAATGGAAATTTCTTCAAGATCTTCGATTTTCTCCAAACTGGTTGAATCAAGTTTTGTAATTTTCTCAACTTTTTCTCCGAAGAATGAAACTCTAACGACAAATTCTTCGTAAGCTGGGTAAATTTCCAACGTATCGCCTCTTACTCTAAAGGCCGCTCTTTTTAAATCCAAATCGTTTCTTTCATACTGAAGGCGGATTAGCTGTTCCTTAACTTGATTTAAAGTAATCGGCTGCACATTGAAGAGGGTCAGAATACTCTGTCTGTACGCATCGGGTGAACCAATGTTGTAGATGCAGGAAACAGAAGCAACAATTAAAACGTCTCGCCTAGTTAAAAGCGCTTTTGTCGCGGCTAGACGTAGTCGATCGATCTCATCATTTATGTCCGAATCCTTTTCAATATAAAGATCAATTTGCGGAACGTAAGATTCGGGCTGGTAATAATCATAGTAAGAGACAAAGTATTCTACGGCATTGTTTGGGAAAAATTCCCGAAATTCACTCGCTAGTTGCGCCGCGAGGGTTTTGTTATGCGCAATAACCAATGTTGGGCGGTTTACTTGCGCCACAATATTAGCCATCGTAAAAGTTTTACCTGTCCCAGTTGCACCAAGCAGTGTCTGAAATCTGTAATTTTTTTCCAAGCCTTCAACTAGTTTTTTGATCGCCTCTGGCTGATCTCCAGTCGGCGGCCATGGCGCTTTTAAATCGAATTTATCCATCTTGTAATTATACACGGAAATAGTTTAATGAAAAAAGGAGAACCGCCAACTGAAGTCACCAGCTGGCGGCGTTTCGGCGGAAATGTTTGGTCCCCAACCTTACCGAACTTAGGTAACTACTCTAAGCTGGCGGGCTAGTTTCCTTCTTATCCGCCGTCTCTTCCGTATATCCCATTGGTCGATGGTAATCTTCCTTCTCACGTACGCTCAATCCTCTGGCGGTAGTAAGTCGGCGAAAGTCCTTGGTCGAGACATACACCTGAGACGTAGATGTGAACGCATTTCTCTCTCCTCCCGTTTTCACAAGACTGGATATTAATATAGTACACTCAACCCTAAACTACAAGACGGCTGGGAACCGGTGTAAACCGACTCCCAGTTATTTTGGGCTAGGGGATACTCTTATGGCTCACACCCAAACGATAGTAGGATGGCTGTCACCTTGGAAGATGAGTTCAACCCCGATTGGAATGTTGTCATTGCAGCAGAACCTTGGCTCAATGCATGGTGGAAGCCTACCCGCCTCCTGCTGCGCGCGAAGTCCCATCATGAAAGATGTCACTGTACCCGAACGCCTCAGCAGCTCACGTATGATTTCTTCTCTCGTTTCCGGCACGATTCAACCTCCTTCAGTCGAAAGGTTTATGACCCTGAACAGCTGTACTGACTCACAGTTATTTCGCAGCAGTCAGTTCGTTTCTCAGCTAGTAACGAGACTAAGGTTCCCACAACCTCTTTACGTCCCAGACAGTAAACGTCTGGTTAATGACTCCAACGTAGACCGTGGCACCCACTGGTTTTTTACCCTTACAGTGGACTTTTCTGATCTCGTAACCAGCAGGTCTGCCAGCGAAGGTTCCAAGAGCAAGTATTTTTTCAGCCTTGCTTCGGAACTCTTCCTCCGTATCGGAAACAAATAGCTGCTCCGCTA
Source organism: Candidatus Woykebacteria bacterium RBG_13_40_15 (assembly GCA_001816655.1). Lineage (GTDB taxonomy): Bacteria > Patescibacteriota > Microgenomatia > Woykebacterales > RBG-16-39-9b > RBG-13-40-15. Next base: position 121,690 of record MHCP01000025.1, read on the forward strand.
GCCTAGTTCTCAGGTCCTGAATGCTAGGCAGTCTTCTCTGGAGCTCCTCCTTCCCAATAAGGGTGCCGTGGGGCGGAAGTGAGTCAATATTGGTGTCCGAAACCACAAGGCCCTCAGGAACTCGCGATATTTTCACACACTTCGAGAGACCCCCAGTAGCCTGAATAGTAAGCGTGATGGTCATCCCAAGCCCCATTCTGAGTAAAGCCTCATAGAGGTAAACGCCCAGCATGGTAATGAGTGTTTCCTCAACGTCTCTTTCTCTAAGTCCCTTCCTCATGATCTCCTCCTCGCTAGTTTCGACTAAGCGGATATGTCTATGGGTTTATCAAAAGATTAACTACTTCCCCATCTTTTGTCAATTCTATTTATTGATTTTCCAAAAATACCCCAAAAAGTTGACTGGTTTTGATTTATTTTTAGTTAGTTTGAACCGCTTGACAGTATCCGAAAATAAACCAATAATATAGCTGTATGCCTCCAGTAATTTACAAGAGAGAACGCGATCTTTTAGACTTCATTTCCCAGTATATGCAGAAAAATGGCTACGCACCCACCTTGGCTGAAATCTGCGATGGTTTAGGTTTACGCTCCCCCGCCACAGTCCACGAACACATCCAAAATTTAATCGATAAAGGAGTTTTAAAGAAGGACGAGGGTGTTCGCAGAGGTTTGGAAATAGTTGATCAAAAGGTTATGGGTTGGGTGCAGAGTGCTGTTGAAATTCCTCTCATCGGAAGGATTGCCGCTGGTGCACCGATCGAAGCAATCGAGGATTACACGTCTGCGGTAACAATTCCACCAGATATGGTAGGAAAGAAAAAATGCTTCGCTTTGCAGGTAAGGGGAAACAGCATGATAGAAGCAGCTATTTTAGATGGTGACTTTGTAATCTGCGAAGAAGCAACTGATGCAAATAACGGAGAAATAGTAGTCGCTCTTGTTAATGACAATTTTGCTACCCTAAAGAGATTTTTTCGCGAAGCCGACCACATTCGCCTAGAACCAGCAAACTCTTCCATGAACCCGCTAATTACCAAGAATGCAACAGTGAGAGGTAAGGTCGTCGGGGTCGTGCGTAAATACCACTAGCCAAAGAAATAACTTCCAAGCAAAAACAAACTAGCCACACTCATCACAATAAGTGTAGTAGTCCCAAAAATGTTCGATAAAGCCCCGTTGGTCCTCTGCCCTAACACATTTTTATTATTCCCAATAAAAAGTATCAGTAGTATTAACGGTGGGGCAATTAGCCCATTTATCACAGCAGTTATAAAAAGCATTTCTATTGGATTTATTCCAAGAAAATTTATCAATAAGCCAATTAACGTAGCAACAATAATCACGCCATAAAATCCATGTGCCCTTTTGAATTTCAGGTATAAACCCTCCCTCCAGCCAAAAGACTCGCTAAGTGCATATGCGGCACTGCCTGCAAGTACAGGAACAGCTAGTAAACCAAGCCCAACTACCCCTAAAGCAAAGAAAAGCTTTGCTAAAAATCCAGCAAATGGGAAAGCTCTAACCAATGGCTCTATAGCAGATGCAGCTTCCTGAGCACTATTAATTGAGGTTTTTCCCGACAAGTGAAGCGTAGCGTAAGTTGTAACGATAATAAAAAACGTCGCTAAATTGCTCCAAAACATACCAATGGCCGTATCAAATCTTAGGTTAGACAAACTTCCTCGGAGTAATTTTGGTTTCCCTCGTCCGGGAGCTATAATCTCGTGTTTTTCGACTTCCTCCTCTACTTCCTCGCTAGCCTGCCAGAAAAAAAGATAGGGGGAAATAGTAGTTCCAGCAAATGCGACAATAGCGGCTAAAAAACCTGTGTTGAATTCAATACTTGGCCTAAACAAACTTCCAACTACTTTGATCCAATCGGGCTGGACGACAAAAGCAGTTAAAATATAGACCACCAAAACAGCGGCTAACCATTTCAACACTTTTGAATAAGATTTATAAGGAAGAGATATTTCAAGGGTGATTATTAAAATAGTAAACAGAACTGCCCAAGCAACAAACGGAATTGGAATAATCATATTGGCGCTTGCAGCCATCGCCCCAATATCAGCACCAATATTTATAACATTAGCGACCAAAAGGAGAAGTACGGCAGCATACATAAAAGGTTTGGCGTAATGCAATCTCAGTACTCCAGCCAAACCCTGACCAGTAACAAGTCCGATCCTGCCGCACATTTCCTGTGTTGCGACCATCAAAGGATACAAAAATAAGGTCAGCCAATTTAAAGCCAAACCAAATGCCGCACCAGCAATCGAATAAGTGGCAATTCCCGATGGATCGTCATCAGAGGCGCCCGTAATAACTCCAGGACCAAGTTTCGCAAAAAACCTCTTTACGTTCTTAAACATCTGCTCTCTTTAATTTATGATAGATGTAATAGCCAACAAGTAAAATACCTAAAATAACGATAACAAAATCAAATTTGTGAAAATAAGGACCTAGAATATCCCAATTCTCTCCCAGTAAAAATCCAATGTAGGCAAGGATAAAAGACCAAATTAAAGAACCCATAAAAGTCAGAATCGAAAATTTAACAATCGGGTAACGAGCAATCCCAGCCGGCAAGGAAATATAGGTTCTAATGGCCGGCATTACTCTAGAACCTAAAACAATCCATGAACCGTACTTGTTGAAATATTTTTCAGAGGAATCGAGATCACTTTCTGTAAAGAGAATGAATTTTCCAACCTTCCGAACCAATCTTCTTACAATCCGCTCGTGACCCCAGTAACCAAGAGCATAAGCCGCCAAGGATCCCACAAGATTACCTAAAGCGCCAGCAATTGAAACAAAAATCAAATTAAATTTGCCCGTAAACACCAAATAACCGGAAAATGGCATTATTATCTCGGAAGGAAGAGGAATGAGGGCCGATTCAATCGCCATTGCTAACCCGACACCAAAATATCCAAGATGGGAAATAATTGAAATTATAAATAAAGAAACTAAATTTAAAACTTGGCTTATCAATTTATTTTAGATAAATTCCTTCAAAAGCTCGTCTATTTTTATATCTTTAAGTGGCTTTTCAACAAGGGTGTCTTCTTTTAACTGAGGCAGTTGATCCGTAAAAGCTGGTTTTTCTTCCTGATAGAAAACACCAACTGGTATTTTTTCGCTCCATTCAAAAGTCTTTTTGATTGCTGCTTCTTTATCCTTTTCCGCCTTTTCCAATTTGTAAATTTTTTCTCGCAAAAAATCGAAATTGTGCACTTTTTCGAAAGTTAAACATGGTTGTAAAACATCGATTAGTGAAAATCCACTGTGTTCTATTCCTGCACAAATTAAATCGCGAAGAGCGTCTGTATCTCCAGCAAATCCCCTAGAGACAAAGCTTGCTCCGGAAATTATTGCCGTAGCTAGTGGATTTAGCGGCTCTTCAATCACACCAAGCGGTGTTGATTTAGTTTTCGTACCTTTTTCACTTGTCGGGGAAGCCTGTCCAGTTGTCAGCCCGTAGATTTCGTTATTGTGAACAATTACTGTAATATCGTGATTTCCTCGTGCCGCGGAAAGAAGATGGTTTACCCCCTCGCCGTATGTATCGCCATCCCCAACAATTACTACCACTTTCAACCTATGGTTTGCCATCTTTACCCCACAAGCGACTGGAATAGATCTACCATGCAAACTCCCAACCCCATAAACGTTTAAAAAATTTGCCATATTGCCATGACAACCAATACCATAAACGACAACAATCTCTTCCTGTGAAGTATTTAGTTTTACGAATGCGTTTTTGAGCGACTGCCAAATACCGTAGTTCCCACAACCCGGGCACCAAGTCGGTTTATGGCCGGTTTCAAAATCGTGTGCTTCCATTTAAACCGCCTCCTTTGCTGCTTTCGCAATTTCTTCTGGATAAAAAGGCCGCCCATCGAATTTCAAGAGGCCTCTTTTTATTTCTATGCCTGTTTTTTCCCTTATCAACCTAGCTAGCTGACCGGTGTAATTTCCTTCACAAATAAGTGTTTTTTTAGCGGAGCTTAAAATTTTTGCTGTAGCTTCAATTGGGAAGGGGCTAATATAAACAAAATGTAAAAAGTTTGCTGAAATCCCTTCCTGCTTCAAAAGATCCAAAGCCTTCAAGATAGGCCCTTTGGAAGAACCCCAACCTACCAGAGTAATTTTAGCTTCTACCTCGCCATACAAGGTTGGCCCGGGAAGTCCGTTACTTGCCGTAACTAGTTTCTTCATCCTTTTTGTCATCATCGAAACTCTATTATCCGGATCTTCAGAAACAAATCCAAATTCATCGTGCTCATAACTATTAGCTACGTACTTTCCACTTTTTTGACCGGGTAAGGAGCGAGGAGAGACCCCTGTCTCGGTAAATTCATACCTTTTGTAATTTTCTGTATTCAAAAGTTCGCTTTCCGAAAGAATTCCCCCTTCTTCAATTTTAATCTTATTTGTATCGAACTCTTCTGTTCCATATATACTTTCACCAAGGAATTTATCGGACAAAATCATTACTGTCGTCTGATATTCGGCCGCCAGGTTAAAAGCCTGGGCTGTTCCATAAAAAGCCCCAGCTGGATCTCCTGGTGCAATAATTATTTTTGGAAACTCGTCTTGGCCTGCATACATTACAAAATCAAGATCGGGTTGCCCAGTCCAAGTCGGCATCCCAGTTGCAGGACCGGGTCTTTGAACATTGATAACGACGAGAGGAGTTTCAAGTATTCCTGCCAAACCGTAACTTTCCGCCATTAAAGCAAACCCGCCCCCGGATGTACCAACCGCAGTTCTAACCCCTGCGAAAGAACCTCCAATTGCCATATCAATTGCCTCTATTTCATCGGCGCAGTGTTTAACAATCATATCCGCCTTTAACTGATGATCTGCCAAATAGTGCAAGATTGAAGAACTTGGCGTCATTGGGTAACTGACATACATTTTGCAGCCGGCAGCTATCGCGCCAAGAGCAATCGCTTCATTTCCACTCATCACAAATTTCGGGGGGCCATCAAGCTTTTCAAGCTTAAACGAGAAGTGGTCGGCATATTTTTCCCTAACGTAGTCGTACCCACCTCTTGCCGATTTAATGTTTAGATTAACTACCTGTTCACCTTTCTGCCTAAAAGTATTGGTTAAAACAGACGAAAGATATTGAAAATCCAAACCTACCAATGCAAGAGCCGCTCCTAAAGCTACTGTGTTAACAACTAATTTACCGCCACCAACCTCTGTGGCAATTTTTTCCAACGGAACGGGATATAAAAAGACGTTCTTCTTCTCAAATTCTGAAGACTCTAATTTGAATTCCTCATCATTAAAAATGACACCTGAGAAAGGCCCTAAATTAGCCCCATCAACATCTACAGTATTTTTATTTAAAGCAATTAAAAGATCGACTTGCTTTTCAGGAGCAAAGTAAGGCTTGCTTGTAACTTTTATTTGATAGGTATTGTGCCCACCCCTTACCAAGGATGGGTATTCAACATAACCGAAGGTTGAAAGCCCTGCTCTATTCACTGCTTTTGCAAAGATAAGTCCCGAAGCCATTATCCCAAAACCGGCCTCGCCGCCAATTTTAAGGTTTAGGTCGTTAATTTTTATTTTTCTACCATTGGCCTTGAATGGGTTTTGGAGTAGGGCAACCATTTGTGATAGGATAACAAGTAAATTATACAGGAAGCTGCCTGCCTAATCAATATGATAGGAACATTATTTTTAGTCGCAACACCAATAGGAAATCTTTCCGATATTTCAAAGCGAGCAATTGAGACTTTGGAAAAGGTTGATTTAGTTGCCTGCGAGGACACAAGAAGAACAGGGCTCCTTTTGCAGCAACTTGGCTTAAAAAAGAATTTGATTTCCTATTACGAAGAAAATGAGCTTAAACAAATTCCAAATATAGTCAACGAGTTAAAAGCGGGCAAAAATGTCGCTCTCGTCACTGATTCCGGAACTCCTAGTGTTTCTGATCCTGGATTTAGACTTGTTCGCAAAGCAGTTGCAAACGGAATAAATGTTGATTCAATCCCTGGTCCCTCCGCAGTTTTAACCGCTTTGACAATTTCAAGCCTACCAACCAATCAATTTTTCTTTTTCGGCTTTCCTCCACCAAAAGAAGGCAAACGAAAAGAACTGTTTTCGAAAATTAAAGAGATGCAAAAAATATCAAAATTTACGGCAATTTTCTTTGAATCTCCTTATAAACTAATTACCAACCTAACTAACCTGCAGGAAATTTTTGGTGATATTGATATTGTAATCTGTCGGGAATTAACAAAAGTTTATCAAGAAGTTCGCCGGGAAAAAGTTTCTCAAAGTCTGGAGCACTTCTCAAAACAAAAACCCAAAGGCGAATTCACAATTCTTTTCTACAATTAACTAACTCTTCCTTCGTTAATAACCCATAGTTGACTTTGGAGCACTTTTTTGCTATATTTTCACTGCCAACGATTCAGGCGTTCAAAAGACGTACTGTTCTCGTTAGGCAACAAAAGGAGGAAGGGGCAATGCCCGGAGCAGTCAGACACACATTGTGGGCGCTTCAAGAGGTGATCGAAGCCCAATCGGCAAGGGAGTGGTTCCCCCTCTCGGAGGGAGACCAACTAGGAGACATGGTGGACGGACTGAAGCCATTTCTAGACGACCTAAGCGGAAAGATCGCAGGCATAAACCTGAAAGGTGTTCCTCTCAAAACAGACGAGGGGTGCACTTACCTTCTCTCAGAAGAAGGGAAATTCTACTGTGTGCGCACCGGATCAACCGAAGAGGTAAGCTGGAGAGAAATCGCTGAAGAAGTCGGGGTACTCGAAGTCGGACGAGCACTCGCTAATGCGTTGATTTCGAGGTTAGAACAGTACCGTGAGCTTCACAACCTGTGGGAACAAACCTTCAACAAAGTGAAGCCGCTAATCGAGAGTTAAAACTCTCTTCCTGTCCCTTTCTGTCCCGTTTCCTTTCTTCTAAGTAAGGAAGGTTAAGGAGAAAGAAGATCCTTATTAGGATCTAGTTGACAGGCAGCAGAATCATTATAGGGAGATAATAAAGCTCCTGGAGTTATCACTCCCTGTTGCCTTAACCTAAGAAACTCATTTTAAAAAATGGGTGGTTTAGGAGGAAAAACGAGTCGTCCATCCTTCGTCAAAACTACGGAGGATAAAAAGGGCTCGTTTTTCTTTTGGTTGAGATCTAATACTCTTCAAGAGTCGAGGTGTCACCAATTGGCTGGCCAAGTTCCTTGGCCTTCAGGAGTCGGCGCATAATTTTACCGCTGCGAGTCTTTGGTAGTTTATCGACAAATTCTACTTCTCTTGGGTACGCGTGTCCTGCAAGGTGTTTCTTCACAAATTGGCCAAGTTCTTCTTTCAATTGATCTGTTTTCTCAACACCAGGCTCTAGAACAACAAAGGCCTTGATTATTTCACCGCGAAGCTCATCCGGTTTTCCAATAACACCTGCTTCTACAACTCCCGGGTGTTCAATCAGAGCAGATTCTACTTCAAATGGACCAACACGCTCCCCTGCCGTCTTTATAACATCATCGCTTCGGCCGATAAACCAGAAATAGCCATCTTCGTCTTTGAAAGCCTTGTCTCCAGAGTAATACCAAGGAGCTGTTTTTGGATCCAGCAATAAGGATTTGTCCTCTGTTTCCTTCCACTTCTCCTCCACCGCTGGGGGAGTGAAATAACTTTTGTATTTTGATTCATTATTCCAAATCATCCTCATCATTGCAGGCCAGCCTGGCTTCAAAACAAGGTTTCCTTCCTCTTTTATTTTTACTGGGTTCCCGTTGTCATCAACAATGTCAGCGTGAACTCCTGGGATTGGTTTGCCCATTGATCCCGGTTTTATCGGCATCGTCGGGTAGTTCGCGATTAAAATACCACCGCCCTCTGTCTGCCACCAGTTGTCATGGAAAGGAAGCCCAAAGATTTCGTTGCTCCACAAAACCGCTTCTGGATTTAGAGGCTCACCAACACTCGCGAGATATCGAAGTGAGGAAAGATCATATTTTTTAATTAAATCGTCCCCTGCTGCTTTTAACATTCGGATGGCAGTCGGCGCCGTGTACCAAACAGAAACTTTGTATTTCTGAATTATTTCATACCACTTCCCGGCATCAAACCGACCAGCGAAAATTACCTCTGTCGCTGCATTGGACCAACTGCCTAAAATTTCATAAGCAATACCAGTCACCCAGCCCGGATCCGCAGTGCACCAGTAAATATCCTCGTCGTGGAGATCCAATGCCCACTTTGCTGTCATATGTTGTTGAATTATCGTGTTGTGCGCATGAACCACACCTTTTGGCTTACCTGTAGTCCCAGAAGTGTAGAGCATGAAAGCTAAATCATCTTTACTTGTTTTTTCGATATCAAACTCTTCGCCTGCTCCTTCCATCTTTTGCTTGTAATCAATTTCGAAATCTTCTTTCGGGGAACGATCAACAATAATTACTTTTTCCAAAGCTGGCAAATCTTTCTTGACCTGATAAACCCGCTCAGCTAGTTCCGAATCCGTTACTAGAAATCTCGCACCACTATCCTTAAGCCTGTCAGCAATCGCCTGAGGACCAAAGGCTGAAAACATGGTTCCGGCAACAGCCCCTGTTTTCAAAACTCCCAGAAATGAAACGAAAAGCGCTGGGATTCTAGGCAAAAAGATAAATACCCTGTCTCCCTTTTTAACACCAAGCTCTTTTAGAACATTGGCAAATTTGTTGGTTAACTTGTATAAATCATTGAAGGTATATTTTTCGGTTTTATTTTCGTCTCCCTCCCAATACATCGCTACTTTATCACCTTTACCGGCCTTTACATGGCGATCAACTGCATTGTAAGCGGCATTAATATGAGTTTCGTCAAACCACTCAACCTCGCTTCGGAATTTCTCAATATTAAAACTCTCAAATTCTCTCTTGTAATCAGCTAAATTGGATAGTAAGCGGAGGCGGGAAGAGTCTTTGGTAATAGTTTGATCGTTTTCCATATATTCATTATATCAGACTTTTTCCTGTCATTTCAGCTGGTTTATCTAAACCAAGGAGATTTAAAACAGTCGGTGAAACGTCCGCCAAAATCCCAGAGGGGATTTTTAAAATTCCTTTTCCCTCAAACTGTTTAGAGATTGCAATAAAAGGAACGGGATTGCCGGTATGTTCGGTGTTTATCTTACCAGTGACAGGATCGGTCATGTTTTCGGCATTACCATGATCTGCCGTTATTACAACAGCACCACCAAGGGGAAAAACAGTAGCTACAATTTGTGCAAGGCAAGAATCGACAGTTTCAACTGCTTTGATAGTCGCTTCGATAGAACCAGTATGCCCCACCATATCACAATTCGCAAAATTAACAATATAAGCATCATATAACCCGTTTTTTACTCTATCTACTATTTTGTCCGTTATTTCTTTAGCAGACATTTCGGGCTGTTTATCGTAGGTCGCAACTTTTGGAGATGGGATGTGAATTCGGTCTTCGCCCGGAAAAGGTTCTTCTCTTCCCCCATTTATAAAATAGGTAACGTGGGCATATTTTTCAGTTTCCCCAATATGTAATTGTCTAAGATTGTTGACTGAAAGGACCGCTGCTAAAGGAAAGTCTACGATAGAAGAAGGGAAACCTACTATAACTGGTAGATTTTTTTCATATTCCGTCATCGTAACGAAAGTGATATCTTTTAAAACTTTGTCACGGGTAAAATTATTAAAACTTGGGTCAGCAAACGCTCGTGTAAGTTGCCTTGCCCTATCTGGCCTAAAATTAAAGAAAATAATACTGTCTCCATCTTTTATTGTACAGGGTTCGTCGCCGTCAGAGATAATAATGGGTTCGATAAATTCATCCGTTACTTCATTTTTATAAGACTTTTCGATTGCTTCCAAGGGGTTCTTTACCTTTAACCCTTTTCCACCCACTAACGCATCGTAGCTTTTTTTAGTTCGATCCCAATGGTTATTTCTATCCATTGAAAGATACCGGCCCATCACTGTAGCTAGCTTACCAACGCCAATTTCTGATATTTTTCTATTTATTTCCTCAATAATTTCTTTTCCAGAAGTCGGCGATGAGTCTCGACCATCGGTAAACGCATGAACAAACACATTGCTAATATTTTGAGATTTTGCAAACCAAAGTAGACCGTAAAGATGCTCCAAACACGAATGAACCTCACCTCTACCAACCAAACCCATTAAATGAAGTGCGCTTTCTCTTTCTTTAACTTTTTGCGCTGCAAGACAAAAGGCTTTGTTCTCCAAAAAGCTTCCTTCAGCAATTGACATATTTATTCGTGGAAGTCCCTGATAAACAATTCTTCCAGCACCGATATTAAGGTGCCCAACCTCAGAATTACCTTCTTCACCAATAGGCAAACCAACCGCCTCACCAGAAGCTAGCAGGGTTGTATTTGGATAGGCAACAGAAATTTTGTCCCAAAAAGGCTTTTTCGCTAATGAAATGGCATTACCAGGACCCGGATTTGCCACCCCCCACCCATCTAAAATTATCAGTATTACAGGCCTAACTCCACTCATTGTTTATTTTCTAAGTATGATTCAATCTCAGCCAAACGATTGTATTTTGCTAGCCGCTCTTTTTGTAAGGGGCAGCCGGCTTTCAAAAAATCGGCATTGACAGCAACGGCTAAATCAGAAATGAAGGTATCCATTGTCTCTCCAGCACGGTGAGAAATTATTATTTTCAATTTATTCTCAATAGCCTCTTCAATGAAATCTAGGGTCTCTGTTAATGTTCCAATTTGGTTCGGTTTAACAATCACGCCATCTATCGAATCGTCGGCTATAATTTTTCTCAATAGATCAACATTAGTTACCGTAAAGTCATCAGCTATCAAAATGCTGGCGGGAGAGAGTTTTTGTTTCGCCAACTTCCAACTATCAAAATCTTCTTCAAAAAGATCCTCAAAAGAAAATATGTTGTAGCTTTCCTGTAGTTTCTTATAAAAATCCAATAAATCATTGGCAACGAGGGGATTTTCAATATCTGTTATCTTATATTTTCCATTTTGGTAAAAAGTTGAAGCAGCTACATCGATACCAATAGAAAAGAAACTGGCTTTGAAGGTTTCTTCTAAAACTTTTTTTAAGAAATCTATTGCTTTTTCGTTACTAGTAAAACGCGCAGCAAATCCGCCTTCCTGTCCCAACTTTCCATCTAAACCATTTCTCTTAAGGGATACTTCCAACTTAGAAATCACTTCACCTACTGCATTTAATTTTTCTTTGGCAGTCATAAATCCGGTAGGTATAACCAAAAATTCCTGAAAATCAAGGCCACTATTCGCATGCTTCCCTCCTTCAATTAAATTCACCATTGGGGTTGGAACAGCGAATCCGGTACTTATTTTTGTTAAACCTCGCAAGTATTCGAACAGCTGAAGTTTTTGATTCGCAGCGGTCGAAACTGCTACTGCCAGTGAAACAGAAAGAATTGCATTTGCACCAAGTTTCGATTTATTCGGGGTGCCGTCAAGAGAAATCATTGTCCTATCAATTTTTTCCTGGTCATCACTATCTGTGCCCTTTAAACTGGACTGAATTGGACCAACAACGTTTTCAACTGCCTTCAAAACCCCATTCCCATTAAACCTATTTGGATCTCCATCACGAAGTTCTAACGCCTCGTTGGTCCCAGTAGAAGTACCTCCCGGCACACAAGCTTCTCCAATTATACCATTGGAAAGAGTTACTGTTGTCTTCAATGTGGGAATACCTCGGGAGTCAAGAATTTCTTCCGAGGAGATTTTCTCAATTACACTCATTAGGTTTATCTTATCGTTTCAATAAAATATTTACAAGAGTGGCAAAGCCTATATTCAGCAGAATTAATCAAAATTATTTAAAACTTAATGTCCTTTGCAATAGGAATATGAAGGCCGCCTGTAACTGGAAGAACGGCTCCAATAATATAACGAGCTTTTTTATGGTCTGCTAAAAATAAGCAGGCGTTGGCAATGTCCTGCGGTAATCCAGCCTTTTTGCCGAGTGGGACATCTCCCTGCCTTCTTGGTTTCTTCTCCGCCTCAACATCAATGTGCCCTGGAGCGATCGCATTGACACGAATTTTTCTCTTAGCAAGTTCTAGTGCTAAATTCATTACTAAATTATTTATCGCCGCCTTACTACTATCGTAAGTTGGATCCAAAGAAGGGTGTTTAGCATGGATTGATGTAATAAAAATAACATTCCCCCCCTCCCTCATTTTTTCGGTAACTTTCTGCGTAAGGAAAAAGGGGCCTTTTAGCCCAGTGGAAAAAACAAAATCAAAATCTGCCTCTTTTGTGTGAGGAAATTTTCTAACCAACCCAACTCCAACATTATTCACCAAAATATCTATATTTCCAATTTCAGCTTTTACCTTTTTCAAGAAAGAGTCTATTTTGTTTATTCTTGTAATATCAAAAACCTCAGCCAATAACTTTTTACCAGTATGAATTTTTTTAATCTCCTCTAAAACCTCTGTTACTTTTTCCTTATCTTTATCAAAAAACACAACATCAGCACCACTCTTTGCAAAGGCAATTGCTATTTCTTTCCCAATACCCTTTCCAGCACCGCTTATTAAAATATTTTTGTTTTTAAAAATTTGTTCCATAACAGCCTTTGGGGGAAAATTCAAAAGGTAAATTACTTCTTTAATTCCGAGTCGATTATTTCCTTGAACTGATCAAAAGATAACGCTCCTTCGTGTTTTACTCCATTTATAAAGAATGTAGGTGTGGCCGCAACTCCTAGCTTTTCCCCATCAGAAACATCCATTAAAACTGCGTCTTTACTTGTTTTAGACTCCATAGCTTTTTCGAATTCATCGATATTAAGATCTAACTCTTTAGCATAAGAAATAAGAGACTCTCGATCTAGTTTTGTTTGATTTTCGTAAATAAGTCCACAATAATCCCAATATTTTCCTTGCTTACCCGCTGCTTCTGCGGCTACCGCAGCGTCAATCGAGTATTGATTACCACCTAAAGGAAAGTTCCGAAAGACAAAACGGACTTGGCTTTCTTCATAGGAATCCAAAACTTGGCTTATAACTGAATAGACTCTAGCACAATGCGAGCATTGAAAATCTGAAAACTCTACAATTGTCACCTTTGCATCTTTTGCACCCAATATGTGGCTGCTTCCTCTTACTAATAATTCTGTATTTGATTCAGATCTACTATTTTTATTGGCTGAAGATAAAAACAAAAATCCCAATACTACTATAATTGCTACTAGGAACAGTCCGCCAAAGAACATTTTGTCTGATTCAAGTATTTTTCGCATAAAAGTAATCCCGCAAAACAATAATAAATATCAGTGTACTTATAGCCGCTGAAGCCAAGCACCAATCGCAATAAGCTTTAATAACAAAGGCTTCTAGTAGTGTTAAATATACTGAGTACAAAAAACCAAATGCCGAAACCACTATTATAAGCCTTTTTAGCAAAATTGTAAAAAATTTATCGAGTATTTGTAGGGCTAAAGATAAAAATATCAACATGAGATAAAAAATAATACCAAATAAGGGTTGCGGTACGCCAAACAAGTTAGCATAGCTACTACTTCTCACTGCATCACAACCATGAGTTGTACACGCAATACTAGAACCGGACAAATAAGTCCAGGCTAAATATGTGGAAACCGCAAGTCCTGCGGCTGATAAAAGCAAAATCACTTTTTTTGACATAAATTTTGCGTTAAGTTTACAATAGAGCGCGCGCCTGGTCAATATGATCAGGGGCAAGACTCTCGAAGAAGTCTTGCCCCTCGTTCTGGCAATTGATCCCTTAACTCAACCCTCCTATCGCAACTCCCCGGAAGCTTATCCGATAACCCTCACTAACAGCTTTGAGGAACGGAAGGTTTTCTGGCGTAACGGCCGCCATCAAACCCCCATTGACAATTTGGCCTGGGGTAAACGCAGCGATTGTTCCCTGCCGACCTCGTTGGGCGAAGGTACTCACTGCAAGTCTCATCGCTCGGGCATCACGACCTATGTACATTAGCTGGGAACGGTCGCATACCCTACCCTTGCCATTGACCATTACCGACAGGCCCTGGTCGGCGAGAAGCTCAACACACTTCACATCGGTCTGACTGTCCCCAACATAGACCGCCCTTTCTCTTGGTATATCGCAATTGCGAAGATGCCTCTCCAACGCATCCCTCTTCTGCGCCTGGCCTACTGGATGAACGGCTGTCAGGAAGTGATGACCAACCTGCGTACCATATACTTCCCGCCAAACGATTTCCTTCAGCCGCTCCGCGTACTGACGACTGTCCTCATACACGCACCCTTCCTTATCGAATTCGACGAGCGGCATACTAGCGACTTCCTTCATCAGGGCCAAAAGGTGTTTCTGATGCCCAATTGGCACGGACACCCTCTCAAAGTCACCAACAACCGTACAGGTAGCACGGTCGAAGGGAAAGCCGACGGCGTCGCAGAAGGCTCTGACGAAGAAGTCGTAGCTTGTTGAGATCAACCCCGTTTTGTAAGCTCCGTTGAGGAATCGAAGAACTTCCCCAGTGTGTGGAACAACTCGCAGACTTCGGCGTGAGAAACCGTAGAGCCAACTGTCCCCAACACCTGCTACCGCCACCATTGCCCTTAAGAATGGAAGGATTACCTTCAGGGTATGGCCCGCAGAGTAGGTTCGGTCTATATCAGCGACAAGTGCGAAATCCCCCCAAAGATCATCGATGTTACTGATTGCCTCAAAGAACTTCCGCCCAACCGCTGCCCCCAATCCACAGAGCCTTGCCAAGGCCACTGTCAGTTCGAAGGCGTTATCGTTTCGAACTAGAGGTCCTTCGACATCAAGATCAACAGCTATTTTATTTGTAGGCTGCATTCCTTCCCTCCTCGTAACGATATATTTCTCGCCTCCTGATGTAATGTACTAAGGAAATAAATAATACGTTCGCTATCCCACTCTTTCCAAAATAATTTGTAATTCCAAATCGCCAAGAAATAATTTTATTGCTTTAGTGGTTCTGGGGGAACTGTTACTATTCGATTTTTCCTCATCTTATAACAACTAAAGCCTGCTGCACCAATAGCCAATAGTGCCAGTAGGCCAAGGAGAGAATAGAAGTAAAAATTGCTTTTTACTAAGACAAGGGTTCCACTTATAGTAGCCGAAGCAGTCGCTCCATTTAAGGAAAGTGCATTAACTACTATGTAATTGAGCCCTTCTACCAAATCAAGCTTAGTTTCAAATTGTCCAGAAACTGTTGAAACTTTTATTTTACCCAAATTTCGATTATTTAATTTTGCCGAAACAGAAGCTGTTGGATCGCTAACCACCCCTTTTAAGGTAATTTGTTTATCATGCACCTCAAAGTTATTTGAAGGTTCGGTTACACTAACTGACGGTGCCGCTTTAAAAACGGAAAAATGAGTCACATCAAAGGTAAGGGTACCTTTTGCGTACTTAATGTTTGAAACGATACTTTTATCTTCCTTGCCATTGACCAAAACTCGCGGGGTCGCTATCCAAGGTAGGCCTTTCATAGTTACCGACGCTTTTTTGTTTAGCTCTGGCAAGGAACTTGAATTTAAATCAACTATAGCAGTCGTCCCCAGCCTAACGTACTCGTCAAGCTTTTTAAATTTTTCCTTTACTTCTTTCGAAGAAAGATTCACCGGTTCTTTAAACTTCAGTGTTGCTTTTTTCGTATCAAGTATCAAACCCTCTACTTTGGTGGTGTCGCTAATTTTCTTCAAATCGGTTGTTTGACTTCCCGCCTCATGAAAGACAGCAGGCAAAGTAATATCTTTTATTGTTTCGGGAGGGGGTGGGACATATTTTGATAAATAAACTGTCGGTATTTCACCCTGATAATGGCTTATTGAAACAGTTTTTGTCTGGTAACCGCTTTTGGAAATAATAACCTGCATCGACGCTGCTTCTTGGCAGCTAATCATATAAAAACTGCCAGTATCAGTGAAAAAGTAGTCTGACCCAGAGTCGCCGCAGTGGAATGAAGCTTTATTAACGACTTCGGCAGTTGCCCCATTGATATAGGACTCATTCGTAGTCCCAGGTAACACTGCTCCCAAAACAGCTTCCTTCAAATGAAATTTATAATGGTAATTTTGGACTGTCGCGGTCAAGACATTACCTTGCAGAAGCTGAGCAAAATTTGTGTTTCTGTTTGCCTCTTCCTTATCAGATTTTGATCTGAGTGTTAAGAAATCCAAAACAACAAAAGCAAGGAGCAAAAGTGAAAGTAGAAAAATAATCCGAGCAGTCCTTATACTCATCAATAAGATGATAAAGTAACAACAATCTACCTGTCAAGCAAGAAATCTGCTTAATTAAAAGATGAACTAGCCATCCGTTCTTTCTAGAATAGTTTTCTTCTTAAATGCTCCTTTTTCGTTTGCTTTTTTCTGTCTTATTAATTCAATTTTTCTTTTATCGATACCTTTTAGGTCGCAAATCGCGTAGATTATTTCAAGTAAATCTGCCAGTTCTTCAACACTACTATTTCTTTTAAATTCTTCAATTTCCTCTGCTAATTTTTCAATTAGTTTTTGCTCGAATTCTTTCTTACCCGCTTTGTGGGTAACAGGTTTTAAATTGGATTTTTTAATTATTTCCGGAATTTTGTCTCTTACCAATTTGTTATACTCCATTGCTTGCAGTATAACAGATATTTAACGAAATAAATTGGAGGGGTGGGCAGGTTTGGCACGATCATCCACTCCTCTCCTTCTGGTTTTGCCTAGGTTATTATCATAACACTTTTCACAGCCTTT
Source organism: Candidatus Woykebacteria bacterium RBG_13_40_15 (assembly GCA_001816655.1). Taxonomy (GTDB): domain Bacteria; phylum Patescibacteriota; class Microgenomatia; order Woykebacterales; family RBG-16-39-9b; genus RBG-13-40-15. Next base: position 138,453 of record MHCP01000025.1, read on the forward strand.
GCCCCGCTTCCATCCGCCTCTCCTCTTCTCGACGGTAAGCTGCATCTGCTGCGTACAAACTAGCTGCGGCTGCAGAAGCGATCACTACTACGGTTACCCCTGCAAACAGCTTCTCCAAATGAAGCCAACCAGCACCAACCACTGCAGCCTCAGCTACGGCCAGTGTAGCGAGCACAATGCCAAGCACTAGCATCTGGAGACTCCTACTCTCTCGAACTGCCCAATAAAACTCCCAAAGGAGCCACATCTTCTTATCTCTCCTTTCCGTCACCGGAACTAGTCATTAACCAATATATCAGACTCGCTATGGAAGAGCATACTATATAAATTAAGTAAAAGAAACTTAACAGAATTTACTGCAATAAATAAATGATTAAATGAAAAAAGTGTGTACACACCAGGAGTGTACCTTTATGAATTACTGAAGGCTTACAGGCCGAAGAATTCGAGTTGATAGCGGGTTCCCTCTTCAATCAAACGGGATTTGTGAATCTTGACAAGTCTACTCCCCCTTCTAAAAAACTCTTTGATCATCACAAAGTCGCTTGGAATAATTATTTTCTTATTCTTTTTAATTTCTTCTAACGTAAACCAGTGCAGCTTCCCTTCATCACCCTCCTTTATTTTTCCGCCCTTTAACTTCGTCTCACAAACAAAAAGTAAAAAATGAGCTTTCCGCACTTTATCAGCTGAGATAAATTCTTCAACAATCCCTCTCAACGATTCGAAGCTCACTTCGAGCCCTGTTTCTTCTTCGAGTTCTCTTACAATCGCTTTGTCATAGTCTTCGCCAAATTCGATTTTTCCACCGGCCATACCCCAGTGCTCCACAAAAGGTTCTTTGTTTCTTTTTATTAGAAGGAGTTTGCCACTTTTAACAATTGCCCCAATAACTACATTTAAAATCTTCGGCTTTTCTGCTTCCACAGCAGAATTATATCACGAAGTTTAATTTTTGGTGGGTGATCTCCCTCCTTTCCAAAAGAGTCCCCACAAAGTCTCTAGTAGATCCAGCCTTTACAGTGTGCCCAGTGGAAGATACAGGCAAAAAGACCGATGGCAAAAAAGCCTGCGCCAAAAGCCGCTACATTCAAGGTTGAGATATCCTCCGATGTCAAATGGAAACATATCGCCAACAGGAACAAGGCAAAGGCAACTAAGACCCCAACGTGTGCGAGAAAAACTTGCAAGTCTCTCATTTCTATCTCCCCCTTCTGCAAATTAGATTCTGACAGGAAACAATATGCCGGATAAAATCCTAGCGTATTATACACCAAAACAAAATACGGAGATCTAGAACAAAAAGTAACTTCTATAAGTCTTAAGTTTAGTGTAAAATCATCTCCAATCAAGCAAATGCTTAGCTGGCACACTGACAACAAAACACGCCACACCTTTCGAAAGGAAGGGATCTGATATGGAGAGAGTCGTTATCAACGTCGATGCTATCAAGCAAAGGATCTCCAGATTTGAGCAACTCGCCCAACAAGCCACCACTAGTGGCGATAGAGACAAAGCATGGCGGCTTAAAAACCAAATTGAGACCTATAGACGAGTGCTGCGCCTACTGGACGAACTCAAAAAGGCGGGGCTTGCGCAGCAGTTTGACCAATCATCAATACCACTGCGCAGCCTCTCAAACGCTAAATCAACCTCCTTCCGGCAAAAACCGGAACGAAAGAAAACGCATCTCAGGCGAAGACGGAAAACGACTATAAGAATATCCAGTCTCATACTCGGCGAACGCCTACAGGTAATGGAGGCTGCACTTTTTGGCGAGTACAGAAGCTACCAAGAGCTGGGATCGGTCTTTTGGCCCAACGAACTGGAGTCAAAAGGGCTAAAGTACGTCGCAGGTAAGGCTTCCCAGCTAATACAGCAAGGCTTCTGGAGAATGAGCAGAGTTCTGGAAAACGGAGAGAAGGGATTAGCTCGTCTTGATCTACCAGAGATCGAAAAAGCCTTTTACCAAAGGGTTCTTCAGGAATACGGACCTGATGCCATCAAGGTAATTTCCAGGGGGCTTGGTATACGAGACCTGGACGGAAAAAGAAAAAGCAGCGATAGCCTACGGCGACTTCGAGAGGATATTGCCTCAGGTAAAGGGCTGAAGGTTGGAGATCGAATTTCAATTGCGAGCCAGAAGGGAGAGGAGCCGCCGCCTTGGTAGGGAAACCGACAGGTGGCGTCTCTTTATCTAGAGCACAGATGTTCGGGTTATCTCTCCCACTTCTTTACATGAGGAGAAAAATCTACTTGGTACTCTGGTATCCCTAGGGAAATCCCGTACTTACTGGCCTCGTCATATTGATCTTTGTTTGTCCTATCAATAAAGAAAACTTTATTTGGAAAAATAATGTAGTGGTGGGTTTCATTTTTGAAATCAGCGTACCAGGATCCTTCGTGTTTCGTGTCAAGAGATTTGCTAATTTCCCCTGCCACCTCTTTTGCCTGATCGGAAGGCACTTCAACAAGATGTAAAGTCCACTGCCCCAACCAAGGAGTCTTGTGCTTTTCAGTCACTTTCTCAACTCTCATCGAAATGATCTTTACCTTTTTGAGAACTTCTTTGTTACTTAGAGACTCCTCAATAATATCCCCTTTATAATTACCCATAGCTTGTATCTTACAACAAAAATGATTTTATTAGAATCTAGAAATCTTTTTATCCTGTAGCCTTTTTAAGTGATATTTACTAAAATTTTCCTTGCATTCTTTTTTGACGCAAATTATTATTGTACCCATTAACCTCCCCACCTATCGCTGTTAGGAATGGAAAGAGTGAGCAGGGATCAAGCTGATTAAAATCGAAGCAAGGGGAGGGATCAATGGAAACTGCACCAACATTACGGCAAACAGCCCACCTACCACCAGATCTCGATCGCTTGTTAAGCGTTAGAGAAGTAGCAAACAAACTAGGCATCGCTCCAATCACAGTACTACGACACATAAGGAGCGGCGACCTGAAAGCGATCGACTTTGGCACCGAATACTTGATCCACAGTGACGAAGTGGAGAGGTTCAGATCGAAGGGTTACAAGAAGACACGAGGGCGAAGGGCCAAAAGGAGGTTGTTATGACCTCCTATGCAAAGAGATCACCACAAGAAGGGCTTGGCATAAGCTACGCTGAGCCCTTCAAAGTATATTAATTATCAAATTTTGTATCTTATACCAAAAATGCTAGGATTGCTACTGACTATGAAAATGTATTAACGATGGGTGTTAACCAAACACTCTACCCCTTGTCTTTTTCCAAACGTAGTTTACCGTCTTTCATTTCGACTACTTTATTCGCAAATTCTTTAGCGTAATCAGAGTGCGTCACAATTATCACTGTTTGTTTTTTCTCCCGATTTAAGCTTTTTAATATATCCAGTATCTCCCTACCGGTCCTGCTGTCCAAATTACCGGTAGGCTCATCAGCTAAAATAATTTCTGGGTCGTTGATGAGGGAGCGGGCCACTGCCACTCTTTGCTGTTCTCCGCCAGAAAGTAGGCTCGGAAGATGGTTTGCCCGCTCGGAAAGGCCAACTTTTTCCAGTACTTCTAGGGCTTTATTTTTATCGCCCTTACCTCTTTTCGCAATCGCTGCTTCTACATTTTGTCGCGCGGTTAGTGTCGGAATTAGATTGAAACTTTGGAAAATAAATCCAAGTTTATGTTGTCTCAGTTCAGCTAATTTACCATCGCTCAGACGATTTATCTCTTTGTCTTCGATTTTAATTTCTCCACCGGTTGGCTTATCTAAGCAGCCTAGCAACTGAAGGAGTGTACTCTTTCCACTTCCCGAGGGGCCAATAATTACTAGAAAATCGCCTTCTTGAACAGAAAGGTTTATCCCATCCACCGCTCTTATAGTTGCCCCACCTTGTTTATATAATTTTGTTAGATCTTTTAATTCTATTACTGACATATTAAAGTTGCCTCAATGCTTCTTGTGGTTTCATTTTTGATGCTCTAAAGGAAGCGATCAGTCCTGCGACCACAGAGCCAACAATTGCTACCGCTGCACCAATTAACAATATTAGATGGTCTAAACCAACGTTTAGTTTAAGATTTGCCGTCGTTCCAGTACTGGATGACGACGCAGCAGCTTGTGGGCCACCACCAAACCCTCTCATCATACCGGAAAGACCTTGTAGAGTGTTTGAGCTTGCAACATTTGCCGAAAAACTAATATTAAAGTAATTTAGAAGTACTATCGCTCCTATTCCAAGACCAATTCCTAGAATTGCGCCAAAGACACCAATCACCAAATTTTCAAGGAAAATTTGTCTTACAATGCTCGAATTTTTCCAACCAATAGCCTTGAGAGTCCCGATTTCCTGTGTTCTTTTATTTACGGAAAAAACTGTAATCAAACTAACAATTATAAAAGCGGCAAGGATAATAATTACACTAACGAGTCCAATAAAACGGTTCATTAGACCTGTCGCATCCATGAGACTCCCGGTTACTTTGCTCGCTGTATCCTTGGAATTAGTAACGTTTGCCCCGGCGAATAAACCGGCAATTTTTTCACTTGTGGCATCTACTGCTTTAGCATCTGTAGCTTTTATCAAAATAACATTAATCCGGTCAGCCTTGCCCGCTATAGTTTGCAGATCCGCCAGCGGAACATAGATATCGGCGGTATTTGTATACAGTTTTGGATCGACAATACCGACAATAGGAAGTTCCTTACCGTTTATTGTAATTTTGCCTCCAACTTTAAGATTGTTTTTTTGGGCGTAAGAAATGTTTATGACGGCCTGTCCGGCAACTTTGAAATAAGTCCCTTCAGTAATTTGGCTTGGCAAAATTAAACCGATATCGGTCTTCGATGTGTCAACCCCGGCAATAGTATAGCTTTCGGTTTTGATATCGGTCTGAGGAGTCTCTAGGGTCTGGCGATAAGTTCTAGTTGGAGCGGTAAATGTAGAACCAGCACCCTTAAATCTTTCTGGCGTTGCTGCTTGTTCCGCGTCACGAACCGCTTTGCGGCCTTCTTCAGATTGAGGATCTATTCCTTTGGCCTTTAGAGCATCCATCGCCTTTTGCCTCGCAGCATCTACTGCCGCTCGCTCCGCATCAGTCATAGGTGTTACCCCGGGAATTTCAAATTTCTCACCGCCCGTTTTAAATTCGGCTGTTATTTCGGGGATTTTCCCCTCCTGATAAGTAACAGTTAAAATTAGCCCACTAGCGTATTCTTTAACCAAGTCAGAAGTTAATTTCTTAGTTTCGCTGCTAGCAAATGTAAGCATTGTCCCGCTCATAAAAGTATCGAGGGAAAAACTGTCTCCAGCGTCTCCCAGTTTTGAGAGATCCGTAGTTACCCTGTTTTCACTCGCAAGTTCCGCACTGGTTGTTGCGTCTAAGCTACTCATTTTTTTATTTTCGACTGAGCGACTAACTAAGATATCAGTCCCCACATTTTCCAGTGGATTTAAAACTGTTTTTTGAGAATTGGAAAGCCCTTGTGAAGTGGAAATGATAGCAATGATAATTGCGCTTGCTATCGCTAAACCGGCGGCAATAATTAAGGTTTTCCCGATCCTTCTTATAAGTTCGGCTTTCAAATAAGCGAGATAAAACATAAAAGTTTAGCCTTCGTTTTCTATTTTAAAAGATAAAAACTGAGAATTCGCTTAGAACAAAGGTTATCCAATAAAGCAAAGGAGCGCTCCGAAGAACGCTCTTTTGACTCCCGCTCCCTTGATTCTTGTGTCACCCCCTTTTCCCTTCGCGGATTGCATAAAGCACCCCGGCTATTGGAATCCCTAGTATCACCTCAACAAGACCAGGACTTATCAACCCCATTCCTATCCAGAACAGCCTCCAGCTCGAAACAGGAATGGCTTGGCCGGGTCCTCTGTAGGAGTCTATCTTAATCCCAGCAGCAGTCAAAACGAAAAGCCCTGTTACGAAGAGTGCCAAGCTGAGTATGCCAACGGTAGGAATGACGATGTCTAAGACGTTAAGTTTAGCAGTCATGTCTCTCTCCCATCTCAGTTTAGTGTTGGAATTATAGCATAATTAAGAGGGTCTTGAAACAATCGATATCTAATCTTAAAAACTAGTATCACAAAATCGGCAATGTCACAGTAAAAGTAGAGCCTTGCTCTAGTTTGCTTTCAACTTCGATTTTTCCGTGATGTTTACCCACTATTTTTTTAGCAATCGAAAGCCCAAGACCATAGCCTTCCACTACTTCTTTGGATCTAGAAATATCAGCTCTGTAAAAACGGTCGAAAATAAATGGTACATCAGAAGCTTTAATTCCTATTCCCCAATCCTGTACCTTAATGTAAGCATGGTTATCCCTAATCTCTGTAGTAAGTAGTATCTTTGAGTTTTTAGAACTGTATTTAATTGCGTTCTCTAATAAAATACCAACTAGCTCTATCAAACTTTGTTTGTTGGCGCTAGTCTCAACATCGGTAAGCTCCAGATCAAATTTAATCTCTTTGTTTTTAGCTAAACTACCAACTTTGCCTGAAGCCTCATTGACTACTTCTCTTAAATTTACTTTTTCAAACGGTAACTTATCCATATCCTGGTATTTTGCTAACGCTAGCAGTTCATTAGAGAGTGTCTCAAGTTTTCCCACCTCTTCCAGGTTACTTTCAAACAGCTTTTTGGCATCAGAAATATTAAATTTTTTATCTCGAAGGCCGACCTCAATCTCAGTCTTCATTGCCGTTAGTGGTGTTCGCAATTCATGAGAAGCATCAACCGTAAAACGGTTTTGAATATCAACCATTTCTTCAATTGGTTTAAGTGTTCTTCTCGCCAGAAAATAGCTTAACCCAGCAGAAACAAAAAATATTAAAAGATCGAAGTAAATTAGGTTGATTTTGAGGTGATTGTTACTTTCCTTAAGCTGATCTAAACGTGTCTTTTCAAAGGCTGTTACTGAAAAGGGAGCAAATTCAGAAGGAGGAAAGGTCCTTAAAGCTTCTCCCTGACGAATCAAACCTCGATCGAGCTCCTTGGTTAAGATTTGGTATAAAACCACACTAAAGGCGATACTAATCACCATCACAATTAGCACATAAATAGCAGTAAGTTTTAGATAAGCTGATCTAAATGTCATTCGCTATCTCCTAATCGGTAGCCAAATCCTCGTATTGTTTTGATTAAAGCTGGTCCTTTAAACGGCTTGTCGACTTTGTTTCTTAAATATCCAATATAAACCTCGGCTGTGTTTGGAAGTATGTCGGCGTCAAAATCCCAAACATGCTCGATAATAGCGTCTTTTGAAACAGTCTGCTTCTGGTTTCTCATGAGATACTCCAGCAAACTAAACTCTGTTGAAGAAAGAACTATTTCCTTCCCGTCCCGCTCAACTTTTTTTGTAATTGTGTTCAAGCTCAAGTCTGCAACTTTTAAAACAGTCCCTATATGGTTTTCCGGCCGGCGAAGAAGAGCTTTAATTCTTGCTAAAAGTTCACTAAAATCAAACGGTTTTATCAAGTAGTCATCTGCTCCGGAATTTAAGCCAAAAACTTTGTCGTCTACTTGATCCTTAGCGGTCAAAACTAAGACAGGCGTCTTTTTACCGTGGTCTCTTACTGCTTTGCAAATTTCCATTCCGTCAGCTACTCCGGGAAGCATCCTATCCAATATCAGTAAATCGTAATCGGATGTTAGAGCATAATCTAGACCATCGGTTCCCGCATAGGCAACGTCCACAGCGTAAGATTCTTGCACCAGGCCTTTTTTAATTGCGTTTGCAATTTTTACATCATCCTCAACAAGAAGAATTCTCAAAGCAGGCTTATTTTAGCAAAAAATACCTGAGAAACAACTGAGGAATTCAATAGTTAAATAATGGTGTTAGTATTTTAACACTTCTTGTTTTTTACAGTACCCTTTATTTC
>MHCP01000026.1:0-1375 GCA_001816655.1 Candidatus Woykebacteria bacterium RBG_13_40_15
CATCGGCAGGACAAATTGACTTACACGACACGGAAGAAGGGGTAGATACGTATGATATTTACAAAATTTCTGGGAACACTTTATTATTCGGTCATGGTTTCCGTAACAACGTTCCTTATCCAAGCACTCATGGCACAAGTTCCGCCGACCGCCTCAGCTCTCTAAATACCTACATAGAATACAAAAAGAAGTAGGTCTTTGCTACTTAACTTAAGAATTTTTATTCTCTTCCGCTGAGGTTAATGCCCGTGTCCGGCCTCGAAAATCTTGGTGAAAACCCAAATCGAGGCGATGCCAAGAACGAAAATCAAAGCAAGTGGAATTTTGCGTTCTTTTGTGTGGTTTTCATGTAGCTCGGGGATAAGATCGCTAGCTGAGATGTAGATGAAGTGCCCAGCGGCAAGGGCGAGGAAAATATAAAGGTAGCCTTCGATAAAATCGGCAAAAAAGAAAGCAATCAGCGCGCCCGCTAAAGCAGTCAGAGCAGAAAGGAAGTTGAAAAGAAGTGCCTTCATTTTTGACAAACCGTTGGCAAGCAACACACCCATATCGGCAATTTCCTGTGGTATTTCGTGAGCAGCAACCGCTAGAGCAGCAGCGATTCCAACAGGAACAGAGGCTAAAAACGCGGTTGTAATGACTACTCCATCAACAAAGTTATGAACCCCATCACCAAAAATTATTAAAAACGTGCTTGGTTTGGCGTTTGTGTCACGCCCGTGCCGATGGTGGTGAAATATTCTGATTACACGTTCGGCAAAGAAAAAAGCAACAAAACCAATTAGAGCTGGCAAGAAAACGTCGGCCTCTCCGGCTTCTTCTACTGCTTCTGGGAAAAGATCTAGAAATGCAACGCCAATCAAAGCTCCGGCTGCGAAACTAATTAAGTTGCAAGCAAAAGCCTCACTAATTTGTTTTTTAAGTAGTAGTAAAACACCACCGATCAGAGACAAAACGCTACCAAGTAATGTAAAAACTATTATATAAGTTAAAATCATCGGTCTCCTTCTTGATAATGTCTGCGAGGATCAAGAAACCATATGCAAATTATTTGCATTTGTCAACCCCACCCGGTGTTAAGCTACCACGAGAATTTTAAGGTAAGAAGGTCAAGCCAAAAGTTCTTGACAATGCGAAAAACACCTTGGTATAGTCTTAATACTTGTGAAAAGCAAAAATAAATTTCTAAAACCCACTCTTATATTTAGTTTTTTAATACTATCTATATTCACTTTCAGCCCTGTTTCTTTGGCTTCCCCAAATCAAACGTCCAACAAATTAAAGGCTACAAACGCCACCGACTCATCAAAATTTAAAGGTAGGGAAAAACTAAAGGAGCGGTTGGGCGAAGTGAAATTAAAGATTTGCGAAAAAA
>MHCP01000026.1:1399-5433 GCA_001816655.1 Candidatus Woykebacteria bacterium RBG_13_40_15
CGGTTCGTACTAAAGCAAAAAATTATAAAGCGCAGACAGCTACCAGTTCTGCTGAACCGGCTACAGGTTCGGTTGATCTAGAGTAATGTTTGTCCCGCTGTGCGTGACGTAAATTAGGAAATTTATGACCTGCTGCGCATGACGTAAATTAGGAAATTTATGACCTTGGATGTATTTGAACCACAAGTGAATAACCCAGCTTCTTCAGATCAGAATAAGGTTGGCGAACCAAGCAGTAAGAGTAAAAATACCGTGATTATTATTATCGTAGTTTTAGTACTAGGTGTTGTTTTTGCCTCGATTTTGTATGTAGTTAGCTCTATGAACTCAGCTGCTCCAGTATCGACACCTACTCCGGTGACGACCTCTTCTGCTACGAGTTCTGAAGTGAAGAATGATTCTGATCTGAAGAAGCTAGAAGAGCAAGTAAAAAATACAAATATTGACCAGGATTTGAATGAAGGCCTAGATGAGAATGATCAAGACGCTGCTGCGTTTTGAAGGGTTTAAAATTTAGGCCGCCGTTTTATTTGGATAAAAAAGAGCGAGCAAAGCTGCGACTACAGTTGCCGGTACTACCAGTAAAACCTTTTTCAACACCATTCCTCTGGGTCTCTATTTGTTGAAGAGCAAACTACAGACACATTATTAAAAATATGGCGGTTAATACAAGAAAAACTTATTGACCTTAGCGGTAGAATAGAGTAAGTATGACAACAAAAAATATACTTTTATGGGAATATATCCGTGAAATACGAGGTCAAAAATATATATTGGTGAAAAAAACTGATAAAGAATACTTCGTATTTCGCACCCCAGCTCAATCCGAAAAAAGTCAAAACCAATTTAGCCTGGAAAATTGGGAGGGAGAAATTGTACCGTGGGGTGGGGTACCCGCCAAAGTGCGCGGGTGGCTTGCGCGGAAAAAAGTCAAAGCAGATCCAAAAAAACAAGAAATACTAATCCCCGAGCGTTCCTAGATGGTTGGTACACAAACGCCCGCTTTTCTGATATTCTTGTCGCAGCGTGATCCAAATCAAAGAAATTACTGATAAAGTTGTATGGGAGAAGTTCAATTTGGTAAGTGCCAACGCTAATTTCCTGCAATCATGGGCTTGGGGAGAATTTCAAAAAAGTTTGAATCGGAGTATTTATCGATTGGGTGTGTTCAGGGACAAAAAGTTGGTTGGTATCTCACTAATAAACGAGGAAAGAGCAAAGCTCGCCTCCTTTTTATATTGCCCAGGCGGGCCGGTTTTTACTACCTGGGACAAAGAAATTTTAGGTTCTTGGCTTTCACGTATAGCTAAAATTGCCAAGGAGATTGATAGCGCCTTTTTGCGGATTGACCCGAGAATCATTACAGATTCCAACCAAGCTTTGCTAAAAAGATTTAGCTTTGTGTCTGCGCCAGAATACACTCAACCTCAATGCACCGCAACCATCGATTTAACTAAAAGCAAAGAGGAACTCCGACATAATTTAAGAGATTCTACCCGTTACAATATCAATGCGGGGGAAAGAAGGGGAGTAAAAGTAAGAGAAGGTGAGCCGGAAGAAATTGAAGTTTTCCTAGATTTACTGAAAGAAACTGCGGGAAGAAAAGCGCTCACTTTGCCAAAAGAAGCTAGCTACCACCGAAAACAGTTTGACACATTGGCAAAAGAAGGATTGATGAGACTTTTTATCGCGGAAACTACATCGCAACCGTTATCGGCTGCATTATTAGTTGGTTACGGGGGTACGGCTTACTACTTACATGCCGCGAACTCCATGCAGCAGAAGGATTTGAGAGCTAGCTACCCACTTGTTTGGCACACTATTTTGGAGACAAAAAAAATGGGAAATAAAAAATTTGATTTTTGGGGAGTAGCACCGAGTGATGACCCAAAACATTCCTGGGCAGGCGTAACAAGTTTTAAACTTTCATTTGGGGCAGAAAGGATATGCTTTTCACCGCCGTTGGATTTAGCTTATAAAAAAAGCTACCAACTAAGTCGAATAATTGAAATCTGGCGCAAACCTGCAAGAAGAATCCTTAGGTTTGGGAGGTAAGATGAAAAGGAAATTGAATAAGTTTATTGATCAACCAGACGATAAAGAAACCATAGATAAATATATTTTAATTAGTCTCACGTTAGTAAGTTTTTATTTGGCTTTGCTTTTTTGGCAAAACTCGCTGTATGTTTATGATGCTGCTGGACACATTTCGGTGGTTAGACAGATAGCAAGCAATTTTTGGCCTAGCTTCAGCGGTTGGAATCCAAGAGAGTTACTAGGTTGGCCGCAAGGCATTTTTTATCCTTCCTTATTCCATTGGTTAGCAGCTACCCTTTCTTTCATAACAGGTATACACATTGCTATTAAAGTACTCGTTTCTCTGGCCTTGGTCATTTTGCCGATATCCCTGCTCGCTTTTGGGAAATCTTTGATAAAAAATCAGTTCTGGGCTGGTGTGACGGCAATCTTACTATTTTTCTTGATATTAATTTTTCCAAACTTTTTGGGTACTGGAGTAAGATCATTATTCCAGATAGGATTGCTTAGTAATTTTTTTGTCCTGCCTTTCGTATTTTTCTTTCTAGCTTCAATTCACCGTGAGGGAAAAGACCTGATAACACCCACCCTCTTACTCTCACTAATTATTCTCACCCACATAGTAGCGGCGTTGGTAGTAATTATTTATCTAGCAATATTTTTGGCTAGTAAATTCTTGATCGAAAAAAAGATCGATGTTATTTTTTACCTAAAAATAATTATTTTTACTTTGCTGCTCACCGTATTTTTTTGGTTGCCGTTTATGCTTAACCTTTCGTACACATCAGTATCGCGTCACGTAGGTTCGTACTTTCTACCAAATGTTGTAGTTTTTGGGGCGTCATTTTTACTTATTTTTTATGCCCGGAGAAAAAAAGAAGTGAATTTATTTATACTAAGCAGCTTCTCAAGCTTGTTTGCTTTAATTGCCGCCACTGACCTTTTGCTTATTCGAGGATGGGGAACTAGTTTTGTGCTTTACCCGTTTCACATATATCGTTTCCAACCGTACATTTATCTTTTCTTCGGCCTGGCGGTTTTACTTTTCCTTATAAAAAAGCCCTTATGCCAAAGAATCCAAAAAGATATTTTAATTAAAAATACTATCTTTGCACTTGGCGTAGGTTTGATTTTAACTAGCGTTTTATGGAGTAACCCAGCAGAACTGCCAAACACCCAGTTAAAGTTTAAAAACGCAGGTATTGTAAAGGGCAGGTTTTTAGAAACATTTAGAAGAAGTGAAGTGGACCCTTTTTGGTATGGTCTGCAAACAGAAATATTAGCAAATGATAAAAATGCCGGGTGGGCTTATGGTTTATTTACTGACTCCAGCCCAAATGGGCCTTACATAGGATCTCTGATAAAAAGCGCGCGGCCAGAAGTTTATATGGAAAAAGAGGGAGCATTTATTGAAACCAAAATCATTAATCAAAAAAAGACAGAGCAATTACTAAAATTATTAACAAATTTTACAATAAGCCTTGACAGCGAAGAAAAAAATTCTATCGGAACGTTGGTTAGAGAAAATGAAACTAAATATTTTAATATACAAAAGGTTTCGGACTCGAATCTTTTTGAAGTAGTGAATTTGCCCTTAAAACCAATTGAAGGAAGTTGGAATGTGGAGGTGGAAAGATGGTGGACTAGTAAAGGAGCCGTGAAAAACCTCCCCTACCTGACAAACGGAGAAAAATTACCAAAGCTTTCGGCAAAAGAGTTAGAAAACGCCAGGGTTAAACTACTTGCTGCAAATAAAAATCAAACTAACTACAAGTTGAGGATAGATTCGTACAATAGCGTACCTATATTAGCCAAGATCTCTTACTTTCCCTATTGGAAAGCTTTTGGTAAAGAGGGTAAAGAAATACCGATCTACCAAGCGGCCCCGAATCTAATAGTCTTTGCAGCAAGGGGAGAAGTCGAGTTAGTTTACAATGAGCCGATTATCAACAGGGTTGCGTTGTTTATCTCACTAATTAGTTGGGTTATAGTATTTG
>MHCP01000027.1 GCA_001816655.1 Candidatus Woykebacteria bacterium RBG_13_40_15
TTCATAAGCACATTCTTATTGGGATTGCCGGACTCGATAGGGATTAGCCTTAAGACTCTTACTTGGTCGCTGTTCCTATTGACTATATCAGTAGCTAGCCTGATAAAGCTTATGAAGGGGCTTTGATGCTGTGCGAAAAAGACCAAGAGTTTCTCTATGCCATCTGGAAAAACAACCACCTGAATATGCCCACCTACACCAACGGGGAATATGAGAGGGTGGAAAAGCTCAATAGGTTGGGGCTTATAAGACGGCTTAAGATGGCTAAGACTTGCAAACAACGGATGGAATTGACGGATGAAGGGGTGGTATTGGCTGTGGTGAGGGCTAGGGAAAAGGGCGAAAAGGCGTTGGACAAATTGATAGTGGTGGGCTATTGGTGACCGAAAAGGTTTAAATGCTTTATGCGGGAAATCCCCTTCATGGCAGACATGAAGAAATTGGCTCAGGGAATTGTCGTAGCCTTAGTGTCCGTGATGGTGGGTTACATCCTATTCAATAGTTTGTATCAACCCACACAGATAGCAGTTGATGACCTCAATGAAACCTTAGTGACGGGTGGTCATGCAACCGAAGCGGGTATAGCGACCACGGCGTGGTCTTTCTACCTATTGGCAATCCCGTTGGTCATATTGGGCGGGGCAGTAATGCTTATCGTCAATGCCTTCAAGACTTAAAGGCATAGCATAGGGAAGTCTAGGCTGTTTTTTTCCTTTTTTCTTTTATTTTAAAAAAAATAAAAAGAAAGAAAGAGTTTAATCGATTTCCAATAGCTTTAAAAGAAAGGCTTCGACAGTCCGCTTCACATTTATTTCTGGATATTTTTTATATATTTTTTCCAGTAGTTCTTTTTTCACACCAATACCAGCTAAAATTTGTCTATGCCTATCTTTTAAAACAACATCTGTATTTGTTTTCATAATAATTCTACAACTGTAAAACATTTAAACTTATCTACAACTGTGAGAAAGCCCATTCCACCGAAAAGAAGGGGTGTGTTTGGGCATGGGCAAACGCTGATTTCCATATATATGTGTGGAAAGAGTTTACCCAAAAGGGGGGTTGGGGCTAGGGTATTGCACAGTTGAAGAAATATAAATACCTATTTGCACAACTGTAATCATGCCCACCCGTGGAAAAGCACCAATCGTCATATTCTATTACCTATCCCAAGGGTGGAAAACCAAGAAAATAATAGAGAAGGGATATAGGATGTCTACTGTCTACAAATATTCCGGTATGTGGAAAGATTGCCAAACTCAGTTCTTGAGGGAAACGGGGGGGATTTGATGAACAATTATGAAAAGCAAAGGGAATTATCGGACACCATGTTTTTGCTTTTGGCATGGAATATAGCAATAGGCTTTATCTTTTGGATTTTTGGGGTAACCGATTATTTTGCAAAAGGCGTAATGCTAGGCTCTGTCTTGATATTTGCAATTGGCACGATAAATGAAGAAGCCAAATTAAAGAGAATGAAGAAGGCGAGATAGATGGATGAGAAATTAAAAAAATTGGAAAAGCTACACGCCCTATTCGATTTGGGAATTACGGAAACCATAAGAAAGGTAGGCGATATGGGGTTGCCCGTCCCCGTAATGATTTCGGTGCTGGAGATACATAAGATAAACCTATGGTTCAACCTATTGAAAAAATCACAACCTGATCTATTTGGGAAATATATCGACTACTATAAAGAGAACGATGAAAAAATCAAGAAATTATTGGGGGACGGGAACTAATGGCTACCGCACAGATTGTTGAAAGCATGGTAGCCTTCATGCGAAAGTTCTGGTGGATGTTCGTAATAATCGGCTTAATATTCGTAGCCCTCTATTTCTACAACAAGTGGAAGAAAAACCAAATACAATACCATGATCAGATAGCGGAAAACAAAAGGATATGGACGGAAGAAATGGAACTCAACAGGACGGAAATCAAGAAACTTGTCTATAAGGATAGGGTGTTCCAAGTCCTAGGCGAAAGATGGATAGGGCGTAGCCATATCGAGATACCGAAGATTGGCGAGAGGGTTGAAAGGGAATACAAGGAATTCGAACTCAAGCAACTGCAATTCGAATCAATCAGGAACAAAATAAAGGGAATGAAAACACCCGAAATTGTGGCACACAAATTCCTAGTCCGAACGAAATACTTGGACTTAAAGATATTCTCCCTCTATTTCGGCGAGAAGAATATAATATATCTGGATATGGACGATTTCTCACTTTCCAAGAAAAGGGCGGACACGGCGATAATAAACGACAGCCTAAGGCTGATGTATGAGAAGGGGGTTTATATTCCAATGAGGGTAGGCATGGTGGACATTGTAAGCGAAGAAACGGAACGGGTGATGAAGGACTTGGAGATCAATGCACGGGGCAACCAACAAAAGGATTTCTCCCGCATAAGGTCGGACTTCGCCCATTCTGAGGTCATGAAGGAGAAGGACATAGAACAGGAGAAGGAGAAGAAGAAGGCTACTAGCTACGGGTAATTGTAAGGGGTGCGTTGAATGAAGGAGAAAAACAGAAGGATTGATAGAAGGATTATAATATTGACTTTCAAGGACGAGGAGGTTGATGGGTGAATGAGGGACAAATTCATAGAGTTCAAAATCATAGACGGAAAAAAGGAATACACATTATTCGCAAAAATGACCACGAATTGGTCACCGGAGGACATGATAGAATCCATGGTGGATGTGCTGGAACTCAAGGAGATAGCACGGGTGGAAAAGGAGAGGGTGAATTGGTGATTGGTTTGGAATTCGTGGGCTTAGCCATCCTTATCATGGCAATCGCAATCATGACCTATTGGTACATGAGGGAATACAAATTTATCAAAGAGGAGAGCAAGGGTTTTTGAATGAGGGCTAAGGAATTGATGTTTAGACTAGGGCTATCCAAGAAATGCCCCATTTGTGGATTCAAGCTTACGGAAGTGGGTTATGGGGATTTGTTCTTCTCGGATTATAGGTGTGACAGTTGCGGGTGGGGAAGTGGAATATAAATGCCCCTATTGCAAAAGAAGGTTCATCAAGCGGTGGACTTTCAGAAACCATATAGCCAAATGCCCCTTAAGGTTGAACGAATGAAAGCACATGATATTTGGAAATTGGGGTGGCTAAGGCAAAAGCCTTACTGCTATAACCCCAAGCACCCAATGTTCAACCCCGCATTGGATAACATCATAAGGGATTTAAGGCGGGGGGAAAACCGGATAATCCTAGTGGTGGGGACACCCCGCTCAGGAAAGAGTGCGTTCTCGCTGTGGCTACAATGCTACTTCAACTACTGCTATTTTGCGGACATTTCCTACGCACCTAATGAAAGCAATCTGCAACCCCTAAAAGACATCTATTGGAAATTGGATGAATTCATCCAAGCCACAAGGAACCCCGAAAACCAAAACAAGTTTATAACCCTAGAGGAACAGGGCGTAGAACAATACAAAATGGATTTCGTGAACAGGAATAGCGGTATTCAGCAATTCGACAAACTGCAACAAATATTCGGGATAGACAATACCAACCTCATAATAAACTTCCCCTACATATTCGACATCCAGAAGGGGACTAGGCTCAAGGCACACTACCTTTTCCGTGCCAAAAGGAAAACCAAGAAGAGGGTGAATGTCGTGCTATGCAACAAGCGGATGAACGTGACGACAGACAAGGCATACTATAAGCCTTCCGCAGTATGGAACAACGCACCATTCGTTGGGGACATCTATCCGGATATGTTCAATGAATATGTCAAAATGAAATTGAAATACAATCTTGATAAAAAAGAGGAACTTTTCATGTCAGTGCATAGAAAAGCCAAGGCAAAAAACATATGGTAGGTTTCCGCTATTCGATAGGCAAAATGTTCTTAAAGGATATTCCCGAAATAATCATAGTCACTAAAATCTTCCCCCCAATGAATTAGCTTCACCCATTAGCTAACGAGGGGGTTTTGCCTAGGGGACAGGATATATTCTATTTCTACTTACTACTGGAAGGGGGGAAAGGGGGGAAACCAAAAACTTCTTATATAATTATTACTTCTTAGTAGTTTTGTGTGTATTTTTAGGGTATTGTTTATCGAGTTGGCAAATAGCCCCGCCCGCCCTATCCCTTCCCCTATAAATATTTGCACCAACAAATAAAATTATGTTAACACCAAACTCACCAATGAACTATATCGAGCCTTTATTTACTGACATAGCAAAAAAAAATCATGAAAAATCAATCAATATAGACACCTTATATTTTTATTTCAAAAAAAATTTAGGATATAGTAACCCTAAAAAAATGAAGGCTTTTGCACAAACTCTTAAAGAATTTAAATACTTGGCAATTATATCAGATGGTTTATTTTCTATAAATTGGAAGAAATTATCCGAAGACTATCCGGCAAATCCGGAATTCAAATTAATGTTGGCGAGTTTAAAGGTTGATGATAATGCCTAGGTGTGTGATCTGCCTAGATGATATTGAAGATGGGGTATTCATAGGCAATAATTTCATGTGCGATATATGTTGGCATAGGGATATGATAAAAAAATGACAAAACCAAAACTACAATTAATGAATTTCCAAAGCCAAGGTTTTGAGAAAACATGGACAGCAACAATAGAAAAACTGCCAATATTTTGTAAATCATGCGAGGATGAATTATGGGATCATGTATTTTGGTGTAATAAAAATGAGGAATTTTATTGTGATAAATGTAGTTTAATCCATGACCATATTTTAAATAAATTAACATCTAGGTTCATTAAAATAAATGAATACAGAATTAAACTTGAGAGGATAAATTAATGGAATATAAAGACTATTGCCAAACTTGCGGGAAGGAATTAATAGAGGGATTGAACATAAAGAAGGAGTGGCACATACCTCTATGCGTGAACTGTCGGGAGATTGTGATGTCCTATCAAATAAAGAAGGAACAGATAGACAAAATAATGAGGGCTAGGGCGATAAAACTCAATGATTAACACGGGTGATAATACTTAATGATTAACATTAATATTTAATATTGATTGCTAACATTATATATATACACTAAGGTTATCTAAATGCTGATAGAACTAGAGGAACAAGTTTTAGCGAACCTTATAGAGAAAAAAACAATAAAGCGGAAGGACAAGTACCGAACAATCTTTTTTCTAGCGAAAAAGGTAGAGACCAAGCACGGGATAAGGGGATATAGCCTATTGGATTCGGCGATAGGAATCCTCACCAATTACAGGGATAAGCTGAATGGGAAGGAGATTGAATGGCTAGAAAAATACATCAAGAAGGAAAGTTCATAAGGGAAAAGATGATACCCAAGGGCATAAGAATCCTAGCCATAGGGCTATTCATAATAGGGACTTACATCTGGGGGATTGGATTTCATAACATAGACATAAGTTGGAACATGAAAAGGAACGCAATCGACATGGGATTCGGCTATCCGGCTACGCCAACGGACATCTATTCGAGAGGTATAAACCAAATGCAAATGTCCTACTACCTATTTTTCATAGCCTTTTTATTCTTCTCAATGAGTTATACAAACATATAAATATTTTTATATTCTGAAAAGGCAAATGGAATCATGCGGTTAATCGTAAGTCTAACTATCCTCAGCGTGGCATTATTAATTCCTACGGTATTATCTTTTTCGCCGGATGCCAACACTTCTTTCTATGTCCCATTCAATGATTGTATCGGTAGCGTAGTGGATGAATCTATCCATGCGGGGCATGGGACGGCTACCGGAACGCCGACATGGCTAACATATCCCTATTGTATTGATGGATGTTGCCTATCTTTGGATGGGACGAATGACGCTGTAACATTTCTGGAATCAACCAACCCATTATTAGACCAGACGGGGGCTATCACAATAGCCTATTGGTTAAGGGACATGGAAAACGGAACGACGGAAGGGGCATATCCTAGGGTGATCATGGGGAAGGACAATGCATTTGATGCAGACAGACCTAATTATATGACGGCGATAACAAATAGCCAAGAAACAAGATACCAATATAGGACGGGAACAACCTTAAGGTCGATAGACGGGAATATGGGCAACAATAATCTATGGCAATGCGTGGTCGTGACCAAGAACTCAACTGCGGGGACTATATATATTGACGGCAATATGGTAGCAAGTATGGCATTAGCGGGTTATGGGAACGCAAACAACAACCCGCTTTATATAGGATTCAACGGGACTACACAATACACCAAAATGATTATAGACGAACTAGTCATAGAGAACATTTCACAAAACCAAACATGGGTAAACTCATTTTGCAATGCCACATTCACTAGCTGTGATGCAAAATGCACATCATGGATATCGCAAAACAACTGCACCAATGGATTCCAACTTTATACAAGGAGTTGCTTGGATGAAGGATTGGTTTGCGAAACGGAAACATATAATGCCACAAATTACTGTGCGAATATACTCAATGAAACGATAGGCATCTATACCCAAGGGACAGAATCCTATTCCAACTCAAGCTATTGCGAAAGCGGATGGGCTACTAGCGGGACAGCCGAGTGTTATTTTTCCCCTATAAGAGTGCCTAGCGGTTGCACCAACATAGAGTCGACAGTATCAACGGGGGCAAACTTAAGGATGGGGTGGGGGCTTTGGGAAAACAGGGGAAACATGACCACAAATGCCTGTGTACCTAGCACGGATTGCGACATCAAGGAGGTGGATTGTTTCGCCGATAATGAGACGGGGGCGACAAGGAATTACTCATCATATTCAAGCGGGGACTTGGTGACGGCGAAGGCACAACTCAACATACCGATTTCGTGCATGGACACCACATACTTCGGGAGGGGCATATATGAGTATCAGGTCGTGGGGACTCTGGATATGAATTGCGACAAACTATGCACTAACGGATGGCTATGCATGGATGAACTCAATAGCGGGTATAAGCAAATATCATGCGGGATAACGAATGTAACGCCATGTTCGAATGGGTGCAACAAGGCTACGGGGCTATGCAACGGGACGGACTTGGGGGGAAGTGTAGGAGAAGGCAACCGTGCATTAGGGGCTTTCGCTAGAGTGTTCAATCCCACACCATCATACAAACTGATGTATGCCCTATTCGTTTCGGGAATCGTGACCGTGATAGGCGGGGCAGTAAGCAAATGGAAAAACTTAATATTGCCCATGCTGTTCTTCTCAGGAGGATGGGTATTCTTCACATTCATATCATGGATTCCGGCAATATTCACAATCATAATCATAGCGGGAGTTGGGGTAGCCTTCTACCTATCAAACAAATAATGCTTATGCCATGCGGAAAAAGGAAAAAGAAAAGGAAATGAGAGGGGCGAGAAAGAAAAAGTACAAGGTGAAAAGGCATTGATTAGTGGTGGCTATGCATGACGGGAACAATAAGCGAAATCGTAATCCTCCTAGCGGTAGCCTTCGGGCTTAACTATATGCTTCTATCATTCGCCCAATTGGGGATAGGAATACAATGCCCCAATTTGCAATCTACCTACGGGACGATAAACGAAACCTATGAAGTCGGCAACACAACCTACACACAACGATTCGGCTATCGTGACATAGTGAACTTGGCGATAGGGAGATGTGCGGGGTTGCCGATAAGTCTGGTGATACTTCTTGAGTTGCCCTTACTTGTCGGTTTGTTCTACATATTGAGGATGTTCATAGGTGCTACATGATGCCAAAAAAAGGTCGATTCCATAAGGCAATCTTGGTAGCTTTGCCTACCCTCATATTCATTCTAGCCTCTCAGAATGTGGCTTATGCCGAATGGTGGAACACATCATGGGACAAATGCCGGAACATAACCTTAACGGAAGGCGGACTTTTGGACAGAACTTATGAGCCAATAGAATTAAACATCACGGGGCTTACAATCAGCAATGCAATAAATGAGATAAGAATTGTGAATACCTATTGCAACAATGACGGCAATGAATTGCCCGTACAAGTGTTGGCTACCAACAATATTGATTGGGCTAAAGTAATATTCCTAGCAAATACAACCCTATCGGGAAGCACAACCTATTCCATCTATTACAACAATAGCGGGGCTTCCATACCGGACTATTCGGCAACGCAGACGGGCATGAACATCAGGGATATAGGGGGAATACCCGCAACGATAGAAGTTAACATAACTAATGCAATACCATTCGGATTTCAGATAAACGGCAATGCTGGATATCATGGGGAAAAGCTTTTCTATGTGAACGGGACTAGATTTGATACCACAAACAGTTTTGATGATGCCTTCTCGCTTTTCTCAACGCCACATATAGTGAGGAACGGGACTACATACAACATCTATGACAATGACGCTACGGATAACTACCTCAACAACTCGAATACCACCTATCCTATCAAGCAGACAGTAGGAAAGAAGATGCTAAATCCCGACAGTTCGAATGTGGATTTGTATTTCGATTGGTCATGTTATAACAAGAATGATTGGTATAAAAGGGAAGTAACTTATAGAACGATAAGTGCCTATCAGGTGAGGGGCAATATGTGGGACTTATACACTGATACAACTTTAGATAGATTCCATGCCAAGAACGGGACGGGATGGTTTAATATAAGCGTGAATTCTGCCCAAGACATAATAAGGAATAGCGACAATATGACTATGGCGATAGACGAAGGGCTTAACAAGACCTCATGCATAGTAAGATATAATGTTGATGGGACATTCTCCAAGCAGGACAGCAACGAATGGGATTCGTGGAGAATTACGACTCTAATAAATCATACCATCAACTCAAGCAACCCATTCACATATACCGAATGGCATTACATCTATGCTTATGCCAATGACAGCGAGAAGTTCCAGAAGTGCGAGGACTTGCAAAAACAAATATTCAATCCTCTATCAACGGCATTAGGTGGAGAACTCACCCAAGAGGAAACCACAACAACAACGACAAGCACGACCACCACAACCACGACAAGCACGACCACGATAGAAACGACCACACAGACGACGGAATTCTGCATTCCACAACTGGATGCATGGTATCATTTCAACGAGAACAACGGGACTAGCATAGAGGACAGTAGCGGGAACGAGAGGGATGGCATAACCGTGAACAACCCTACTTGGGTTACGGGGAAAATCAACAACGCCCTAAGCTTTGACGAAACACAGAACCAATCAGCCTATTTTGAGAACGTGCTTAATTTCGAGAGGACACAACCATTCAGCATAGAGTTCTGGATAAACACCACGACCAATGTTACGGACATCATGGGTAGGTTAGCGGATGGCAAGGTGATTGCATTAGTGAAAGAGGATAATGTGTTGATATTCATAATAGCCAACAATATCGGGGAGAATGAAACGGGAGATGGTATTGTAAAGGCTACCCTCCATGAGATAGGAGATGGGATATACCACCATATCGCTATAACTTATGACGGTTCAAGTGATGCAAATGGTATTAGTTTCTATATCGATGGGACTGAAATATCCGGCGTAGTCGTAATGAACAACCTCACCCAATCGATATTGAATGATGGGGAATTCAGGATTGGGGGGATAGATATAGCGGATGCCGATTACCTCAATGGGACGATTGACGAATTGGCGATATATGAATTTGAAATGACGGGGGAACAGGTATCGGCTAGGTACAATTCCGGCTCAGGGACGGAAGAGATGTTCTCGATATGCCCGCCTTCCACCATAATAAAGTATATCTGCGATGGGGAATACCTTATCAAGAATACGACCTACGGGGACATAAGCTATTACAACTATACCTATTGCGAATACAACTGCACGGAAACCATATTGGGGACTAGATGCAACTACTCGCCAAGCGTGAACACAGCAACGATATTCATCCTCTTCATTGGGGGATTGGGTTTCGTGGTCGGGGGGATAAGGCTCATAAGGGGGTTGGGAATATGAAGGGTATGTTCATAATAATAATCATGCTCTCATTCGGGCTATTCATAAGCACATTCTTATTGGGATTGCCGGACTCGATAGGGATTAGCCTTAAGACTCTTACTTGGTCGCTGTTCCTATTGACTATATCAGTA
>MHCP01000028.1:0-99835 GCA_001816655.1 Candidatus Woykebacteria bacterium RBG_13_40_15
ATACCATTAATTTCGATGAAAAGTCAAACTGTAGGTCTCGCACTAGATTTTAAGTAAGATTTAGATATTGATTGCTAAGTTCCTCAATATGTTCTTTGCGAAGACTGCCGTCCCTCAAATCGTTAAACTGATCACCCATCAAAAATTTTTCTATTAAGTGGGAACTTAAAATTCTTGGGATTATAACATACGCAGCGCCTTCTTTGTAAAACTCAAGTGCCTCGCTGCTTTCAGCGCTGGTAACAACCACAGGAACTTTATTTCCTACGTTCTTTGCTTCGGACAACATAGTTCTATTATCCTCTTTGTCGGGAACAGTAGAGATTATCATTTTTGCGGACTTTCCAATCGCCCTTTCAAAAATTTCAGGATCAGAAATATCTCCATAAATTACCGGTATTTCTTCAGACTGAAGCTTTTCTACAGTCTCGGGATTAAAATCTACAACAACTACTTTAAACTCTCTTTTTTTAAGGCCTTTCAATATGTTTTGGCCTAGCCTCCCTACTCCAATCAAGACAACATGGTCAGAAAACTCCTCTAAACCCTCCCATGGTTTCTCCACCAAATTTTTTCTTTCAAAAATTTTCAAGTAAGGGGAAACCCATCGGTAAATTTTTGATGAATAAGTTATTACATATGTCGAAAGGATAATGGTAATTATCGCCGTTGCCGAAGTAGTAACTACAACTGAGTCACTTATCAGCCTTGCACGTGATGCTAAAAATATTAAAATAAATGAAAATTCCGATACCTGCCCACTAGTAATTGAAACCTGAAAGGAGGTCCGCCGACGATATCCCAAAAACCCTAAAATCGCCATCATAATAGCCGGATTCCCAATCAAAACGAAAATCGATAAAAGGCTAACACTACCGACTACAGGAACTAAACTCGCTAAAGGCAGTTTTAATCCCAAGCTTAAAAAGAACAACGTAATGAAAAAATCTCTAAGAGGTCTTACCCAAGCTGCAATTTGAGCTTGCTCCCTCAAATTTGCTAAACCCAAACCGGCTAAAAACGCTCCTATTTCAACAGAAAAACCACTTGCTGCATAAAGAGTGGCAAAAACTAAAGCCCAAGAGATGCTCGCCAAAAATAGTACTTCGGAATTTTTAGCAAAAAAATCAAAAAGTTTCTGAAGGACAAACCGATTTAAAAGAAGAATCAAAATGACTAGAAAGGTGCCTTCTAAAGCGGTTATAAAGAATTGGCTGGCTTTAAATTCGCGGCCCAGAGAAGTAACAAAAATAAGAGCAGCGATTGCTATAAAATCCTGAACGAGAAGATACCCTACCGTTATTTTTCCAAAGAGTGAATCTAGTTGCTTTTTCTCTCCTAGCAATTTGACAATCACAATAGTACTAGAGAAAGTTAAAGCTAAACTCAACACTATTGCATCACTAGTACCGAAACTTAATAACTTCGCTATACCAAAACCAACAACCCAAGTAAATATGATTTGGGCAACGCCAACCGTAACCGCTGCTTGGCCAATTTGTTTTATATCGGAGAAACGCAGCTCCAACCCAATTAAAAATAATGTAAAGGCAATTCCAAGTTCAGAGAAAAAACTTAGACTAACACCAGAGGTATGTTTTAAAAGCCCTGCGCTAGCAGCCAAAATACCAACAAACAAAAAAGAAATCATTACGGGCTGCTTAAATCTGCTAAAAAGGGCCGCCAAAACTGTCGCTGTGGCCAAAATAAGAGCAATGTCAGCAAAAATGTTTGTCATAATATTAGTCAATGGTGCTTAATCATTGGTCATTAGTGACTGGTTTTAATTAGTATCAACCATTGACCATTAAACCGGTCACTATTCACTAATGACTATTTACTGTCTTTCTTTATTTTATCCAAAATTGCCCCTAATTTACTAGGGAGAGGGCTTAAAAAAGTTTCAACTTTACCGCTCTTAGGATTTTTAAATTCCAAATAAGTTGCATGTAAAAACATTCTGGGAGCTGGCCTTCCCCCATAAAGTTTATCCCCAACAATTGGGTGGCCCGTACTTCCCAAATGAACCCTAATTTGATGCGTACGGCCGGTTTTAGGCGAAACTTCAACCAAAGTGGCCTTATCTCCAATGTGTTCTAAAACCCTAAAATCTGTTTTTGCCTCTCTACCAGACATCTCTACAATAAATTTATTCCTGAAAACGGGGTGCCGAGCAATTGGTTTTTCAATAGTGCCAACTTCTGGCTCTAGTCTCTTTCCCACCAATGCCACATATTTTTTGACAACGGACCGGCCCCTGAATTGCTTTTTTAGTTCTTCCAGCGTTTTCTGATCTTTTGCTACAACCATTAGCCCTGAGGTTTCTTTATCCAATCTGTGAACAATACCAGGCCGAAGGGATTCCCCAAATTCAGGAAGTTTCGAATAGCGGGCCAAAAGCGCATTTACGAGTGTCCCAGCAGGATGCCCAGCTGATGGATGAACCACCATACCTTCTTCTTTATCCAAAACAAGTAAGCCATTATCTTCATAAATAACCTTGAGTGGTAGCTCTTCCGGTTTTACTTCCAACGGATTCTTAGGGGGTGGTAGCTCTACTTTGATTACATCATCTTTCTGCAATTCATAGTCTGGCTCTACTTTCAAACCGCCAACTAAAATTTTTCCGTCTTTTATTAATTTTTTTACCTGTGATCTTGTAAGAGTTTTTATTTTTAACGAGAGGAATTTGTCAATTCTATGAACCTTGGGCTTAACAGAGATTTTGATCTGCCTCATTTAAAGTTACTGTGGAACACTGCTTTTACTTAAAAAAACCTTAACCTCAGAAATTACTTGGTCTGGATTCATTGAACTTTTTATTAGATATCCGCTTGCTCCTAAATTAAATCCTTCTTTAATTATAGAATCTTGCCCAAGGTTTGTGAGAAGCACAACAGGGCCATTTGGTTTTTCGGGGTGTTTTTCCTTCAATCGGCGGAGAATTTCAAGACCATCAATCTTTGGAAGCATTATGTCGAGAAGAACAAGGTCAAAGCCCCCAGCCGTCATTTTATTCAAACCATCTTCCCCATCAGAGGCTAATTCAACCTCATAACCCTCCTCCTTTAAAAGCTCTTCATAAAGTTCCCTTAAAAACTGGTCATCCTCAACTACTAAAATCTTTGCCATACTTTTTAAGTATACCACGAAAGTAAATGTAAATTAATGCCTCAAATTGCCTTTACATTCTAGGCAAAATCTCGCGGTTGGTAAAACCTCCAATCTTTCTGTTCTGATTTTTTGGCCGCATTTTTCACAAAACCCAAACTTGCCACTCTCAATTTTATTTAACGCCGCCGACACTTCCAAAAGCCTCTGTTTTAATTCTAATCTTGTAGCCATTATACGATCGTGACCCTCTGTTTCGGTTACACTATCCTCAACGGCGGCGGAAGGTTCCCTATCAAAAGATGCGTACGGATCCTCTCTCTTATAAGCAGACAGCTGATTTTCCAAATTCTCTTTTTCAGATAAAAGTTCCTTTTCTAGCTTTGTAATCTCCATTTTAAAACTTTAACCTCCGCAAGATTCTCCAGTTTAAAACAAAAAGAGTTTTTAAAAAAACACGAACATCGTTTCGGATGTCTCGTATTTGTAAATAGTATAAAGCAACTATAGAGAGAATTGCAATTGCACCGCTTATAGCACTGTTTAGGGGCACGGGCCCAAGATAGGTAATTTGAGCATGGAAGTAAGCAGTAATTACTTGTACTAAACTTGAAAGAATAAGGAAGCTAAAAAACACCTTGCCACTTTTCATGTTTGTCCCAGCAAGATTTTTGAAATACAAAATGTAAAGAATCAAAAAAAGTAAAAAGTAGCTAGTAGCCTCATAAAGCTGGACTGGATGGCGAGCCCCTAACAAGGAGGGAAAAGTAACCGCCCAAGGCAGACTGCTTAATTTTCCAAAGTTCAATCCAGCGAGAAACGCCCCAATACTACCTATTGAAAGTGCCGCCAAACCTGAAAGTGAAGCAATATCGGCTATTTGAAAAAAAGACCACCTCCACACTCTTACAAGATAAAGGCTAATTAAAAATACCAATAAAAGCGCTCCGTAATAAGCATAGCCGCCCTGCCAAAAATAGAAAGCCAAAATTTGATCGTCTCTAAAGAGATCCCAATTTAATATAACGAAAAGAGCCCTACCGCCTACTAAAGCTGCTATAAGAGCAAAAATAGAAAAATCAAAGAGTTTTTCTTCGTTGTAACCCTGACGCTTCCCTTCCCGCCAGAAAATAAAAGTACCAGCTAAGTAAGCCAGGCCTAAAAAGAATCCCCAAGAATAGATTGTGGTTGAACCAATTTTGAATAAAACTGGAAACATTTTATTAGATGCCCTCTATTAATTTTACCAGAGTTCGCACACCAAAGCCTGTCGTCCCCTTTGCGATATAGGGTCTTTCCTCATCCACCCAGGCCGTACTTGCTATCTCAAAATGAATCCAAGGTAGCCCCTCACCAACAAACTCCTGCAGAAACATTGCCGCAGCTATTGTCCCAGCTTTTGGGTGGCCTACGTAAGCATTAGCAACATCAGCTATATCGCTCCTAAGGACTGTTTTGTATTCCTCATACATGGGCAATTGCCACAACCTCTCGCCTTCTATCTTGCCTGCTTCCATCAGTTGATCAACCCATTTTTGAGGCCTTCCCATAACGGCGGCCGCCTCACTACCTAAGACTATGTCGGCGGCACCGGTAAAAGTGCCTGTATCAATAATGCGGTTGGCACCTAGTTTCTGGGCGTAAGTAAGGGCGTCGGCCACAACTACTCGTCCTTCTGCATCCATATTGGAAATTTCGATTGTCTTACCAGCAAACGAAGTTACCACATCACCAGGCTTAAGAGCCTTACCAGAAGGCATATTTTCCGTCAGTGGGCAGACAGCAACCACATTAATACTAGGCTTCAGCTCTCCAATTATTTTCATAACCCCAAAAACCACAGCCGCCCCTGCCATGTCAGCTTTCATTTCCAACATCTTGTTCCCCGGTTTAAGTGAGAGGCCCCCCGTATCAAAAGTAATACCTTTGCCGACAAGCCCTAGGGTATCCTTCCCCCCTCCACAATAGTTCAAACAAACTAAAAATGATGGTTCGTCGCTTCCTTTAGCAATTCCAGCAAAAGCCCCAAACCCTCTTTTGGAGGCCTCCTTCTCATCTATAACCTCCAAATCGAATTTATAAGTATCTGACAGCCTTTTTGCTTCTTCTACCAATTCTTTTGGTGAAATTATGTTCCCTGGTTCGTGGACCATATTTCTAACCCAATTAGTAGCCTCCGCAATAACCGATGCTCTCTTTATTTCTTTGTTGTCCGCCTTACCTATTAAAATAAGCTCTTCGAGCGCGCTACCGTTTTCTTTTTTAGTTTTGTGAATGCCCGGATCGTAATTTGCTAAAGTTGCCCCTTCAATTGCCTCCTCTACTTTAATTCGATTACTTAAATAAACAGCGGCCTTTTTGATCCCAAGTTTAATTCCACGCCTTACTGCTGCACCAATTACATTCCTAGCTGCTCGTCCATCAAAATCTGCTTTCTTACCAGCCCCAACCAAAAAAACTCTTGCAGATAGAGCTTTTCCATGGGTATAGATTGAAGTAACCTCGTACAGTTTGCCTTTAAAATCGCCAAGTTTTATTGCTTCATCAAGCGAGCCTGAAACGAGCTTATTGAATTTCCCTACTTCACCGGGGAGCTTTTCTCCCTGAAATAGTGGGATAACGACTGCATCCACACTTATTTTTTCGATTTTTTCTCTAGTTTGGGTGATTTTCATGAGAAACTCCAAAGTTTGAGATGAAAACAAGCCAACTTATTTTCATTTGAATCTAAATTCTAACAGAGAGAACTTGGTATTTGCAAGTAACGAGGATTTAAATCGACGCTTTAGCTTTCTTTTTACGAGCTGTCTTTGTTTCCTTTGAGGCAGCTACCTTTGCTTGAGAAATCTTTTCTTTTCTTCTACTTCTTTTATTTCGTTTCTTAAACCAATTAGAAAGCGCAGAAAAAAGCATTAAGTTGCGGGTTTTCCCCTCAGAAACAACTTCAACTGGTGTTAGCACCTCGGCTTCCTTTTCTTCTTTCTGCTTCTTTCCTTGATCCTTACCACAGTATGGACATGAATTCCAGGTGATATTAATCTCACGCTCACAGCTTTCGCAAACGGAATGAAGCTTCAGGGAGCAATTTGGACAATAGGCAAAATCGTCTCGAATCGTGTAATGGCAGGTCGGGCAAGTGAAAAACTGAGACTGAGATGCTAAAACTGCTTCTTCGATCTCCCGCATAGCTATCTCATCTTTAGTGATAGACGGTCTAAGAAGCAAATAAATTGCAAATCCAAGTATTCCACCTGTAGCAACTATTAAAACTGTGCCCAATTTAAACCAATTGTTATCGGTGCGTGAATGAATATCAAACCAGGACCACGCAGCCAGAGCCGCCCACAACGCAAAAATGTAACCGACAAAGACGGATATGGTCAAACTATTCGAAATAAATGCGATTACCTCACTCATTTTTGCATCTAAATGGCAGACTTATAGTCAGTTGTTTGACAACTATACCACAAGAATTGTAAAATTCAAGTTTAGATGTTATCAACACCCCATCTGCTTGTTGGAGCTGCCATCGCGCGTTCGATTCCAAATCCAGCAATCTCCCTACCTGCCGCGTTTGTTAGCCACTTCTTACTGGATATGACGCCGCACTGGGATGGATCTCCATCGGCCCCTTATAAAAAAAAGGTCATCGGTGGCGCTGCTCTCGACTACGCCTTGGGAGCGACAATTATATTTTTAATTAGCCGCGGTTATCCAAATCAGCCAATAATATTACTAGGCGCGTTTTTAGCTACTTTGCCCGATTTTATCTCTATTCTCTTCCGCCATGTTTCTCGCCTTGGTAAAATAGGCATTTTAAAAAAATATCATAAATACCATTTGAAAATACAGGTAAATGTCAGATTTAGTATAGGTGTAATAACCTCCATCGCTACTTCCTTAGTTGCTTTAGCCTTTTTAGCCCGTTAGATTAGCGGACTCGTTCGACGTAGGTATTTGTTCTTGTATCAACTTTAATTTTATCCCCAACATTAATAAAAAGCGGGACTTTTATTTTTACGCTGTTTTCGGCTATTGCATCCTTGAAGACATTGGAAACAGTGTCCCCTTTTACACCCGGCCCAGTCTCTTTAATTTTTAAAACCGTAAGCTTTGGTATTTCAATATTCAAAACTTGATCGTCAGCAGTCGTTAAATCATAAGTTTCGTTTTCTTGCAAATAATTTTCTTTGCCGGATAAAATACTCTTCTGAAGAGAAACCTGCTCAAAAGTTGCTGGATCCATAAAGACAACCTCTTCCCCACGTGTATATAAATATTGTCCTTTTCTTTTTGAAAGAGCCACGTCACTGACTCTTTGCCCAGAAGTAAAGGTCTTTTCGATAGTTGAGCCGCTTTTCAAATTTCTCACCTTCACGCGAATAGTAGCCGAACCACGGCCCATCTTAACATGTTTATAGCTCACTACTTCCCAAAGCCCTTGGGCATCCTCAAAAACCGCCCCAGCTCTAAGTTCGGTAACGGAAATCATAGCCTTAAGTTTAGCAAAAATGCTTTTAAAATCAACTGTGGGCGAGTCTCCCTCCTTCAAAGACTCGCCCACCAGGTATCAATCTCAGTTCCTCTCACTCCACAGATACGATGTAAGGGTATAGCGGCTGTCCGCCATCAACAACTTCGATGCCGAGGGATGGGCGCTCCTCCTTGATCACCGCTGCCAGCGCCTGCACCTCTCCCTGAGTGTTGCCAACACCGTAGTAGATGGTAACAAGACTGCTTTGCTGAGTTACTACTCCCTCCAAGCCTAAGCAGGAGCAGACGGCGCTGCTGGAAGAATCTGAGGCGACGACCACTTTACCGTCCAGCAGAGCGATTGGCTGCCCCTTCTCCACCGACAGTCCGTCGATCTTAGCGGATCGAGTTGACACTGTCACTTCAATGGTGCGCACCTGAAGGCGCGCATTCCCCATGGCAGTTGCGTTCGCAGGTAGATTCTTCTCCAAATTGAGGGCGAGGAACGCCGCTATTCCCTGTGGTATCGACTCCGTGGGAACGACTATCACGTTCTTTTTGCTTTGCTGCTTCGCCTGCTCGGCGGTCAGGATAACGTTCCGATTGTTGGGAAACACGATGACATCGTCTTGGCGACAGGAGTCTATTGCCGCCAGGATCTGCTGTGTGCTGGGGTTCATCGTCCTTCCACCAGGGACAATCGCAGTCACTCCCAGGCTGCGGAAGACATTCTCCAACCCATCACCCGAGACTACTACCACCGTACCCAGCGGCACCAGTTTGGGATCTTGCCCCGCCTGCCCCCTGCGGGCGAATTCCCTCACCTGGTCTTCCATATCGTCAGCTTTAGACTGTGTAACCTTCCCCAGATTCCTTGCGTAACTGATAGCAGCTTCCGAATCTGGGGTATGTACATGCACCCGCAGCATCCCAGCATCGCCTACTACCAGGACGGATTTTCCTAGGGTTTTCATCTTCTTTTGCACGGCGTTCGCATCGAGTCCTTCTCCGATAATAAGGAACTCCGTGCAGTAGCCATATTCACTTTCTCCTCTTTCGTGCAGCTTCCCCGTAGCTTCAAACCAGGCTTGGTCGGGAGGGTGGTACTGGATAGCAAGCGGCACCGAGCCAGCAACATCTCCCAATAGATGGCGCAACGCTCCCTCCAGTATGATATACAGCCCCTGACCTCCAGCATCAACCACCCCCGCATCTCGTAGGATCGGCAAGAGAGTGGGTGTCTTCGCTACCGCCTCCTTCGCCGCCTCCGCCGCTGAGGCCAGGACGTTAATAACGCTACCTTCAGACCTTTCGGCGCGGTTGAGAGCGGATTCAGCCGCCGCCCGTATAACGGTAAGGATGGTACCCTCCACCGGGTTTTTTACCGCCCGGTGGGCGCTGCTCGCCGCCTGATCTAGGGCCGTGGCGAAATCCGAGCCGTCGAATCGGGCCTTACCGGAGAGGCTGTCGGCGAGCCCCCGCAGCGCCTGGGAGAGGATGACCCCCGAGTTGCCGCGAGCCCCCATCAGCGCTCCCCGCGCCATCGCTTGGGCGACGAAATCGGCGGCGTCACTATCCGTCTGATAAACCTCACTCATCGTGGCCCGCATCGTCAGGTACATGTTGGTGCCGGTGTCACCGTCGGGGACGGGGAAGACATTGATGGCGTCGATCGCCCCCGCGTTGCGCTCCAGCCAGGCCGTGGCGGCTTCGAACATCTCCCGCAGGTCTTCACCTGAATAGGTTACGACCTTCGTTGCTTTTTTAACCATGATCTCTCCTCCAACACAAGATAAAACCTACCAATTCATTTATAGGTTTGATTTTGATTCGGTTAATTTTATCAGGTATAATGGGTAGCTGTAAAGCCGGCGTGGCGGAACTGGCAGACCTGCCCGCCGCCGAAGCTTTGGCAGGCGGGCGCGCGGATCTCAAAATATTTATGGCGCAGTGGCGGAACTGGCAGACGCGCACGACTCAAAATCGTGTGATAGCAATATCATGTGGGTTCGACTCCCACCTGCGCCACCAATGTTTTAATTGATTCAACTCCGACCGCCAGCAACATTTATTTTAGATTGGAACTTTAATACCTAACTCTTGACAAGGGATAATTTATACATCATAATTTTCTTATAGATTGTGTTTTTTGATGTTAGAAAGCATTAAGAGGATTATTTCGCCTCCATATTCTCCTAAAGATCTGCTCCAGATTTTTATCACCGTTTGGATAATATTTTTAATACCCCTAACCGTATTAGCAGTCTTTAAATCGAGCGAATTATCAAATAAAGCAAAGGCCGCTTCCCCCATCGCAATCGGTGTATCTGCTTATACAAACCATATTTCTTCTGAACCAAAAGGCTTAACCTACGTATATAAGTACATCATCCCTGGAGGCACAAATATTGTTCCAAATTATATAAACACGGCTTATCAATACAATTTCAAACCCGTCCTAATTGTTTATACAAACTACGACACAACTACCCCAGATTGGGCTACATGGGACGCTACGATGAATGCAATCAAAGCGGACGGAAGAGAAGTTTGGGTCGTCGTCGAACCGGATTTGATGGGCTACATAAGGAACAATAATGCCTGCGGAACAACTGGAAAGACTTACACCGACCGTTTCCTCTCTACGAAACCTGCTAATGCTCACCTGGGGTTCTTCATTAGTGGTTGGAACTTGGGAAGCGGAACCGAATCCTGGGCTTCAACCCCCGCGCAAGACGCTGCTAGCTGGAAAAGCTGTTGGCTAGCTGCTGGTGGAGACAAAATGGAAGATGTTTACTTTGACATTTCTGATCGGGACCAGGAATATAAAGGCACTTTTCCCTGGCCGGCTTCAAGAATCACAATGTGGGAAAATTTTGCCAGGGAACTAAAAGGGCAATTTGGTAAAAAGGTTGGTATCTGGCAAATCCCAATGGGAAATACGACATGCCAAAATGGTAGAAGATCCAATATCGTCGAGACTTGGCTCACCGTAGCAAAATTGAACGAACTCTCCCCTTATGTCGATAAACTTTTGTTTGGGCCTGGGATTGAAGATTATGACCCAGCAAACACCCAGTCTTGGAATCTACCAAGTCATACAAAATATGACTGCGGGCTGTTCAATCAAAGAGTAACAGAACTCGCTGGCGATACAAACCCCCCACAAACAGCGCCCGTAGTAAGCAGTGTATCTGCAACCTCTACGACAGATGCTGCAACAATCACCTGGACAACTGATCAGCCAAGCACCAGCAAAGTAGATTACGGTACAACGGCGAGTTTTGGAAAGAGTTTAAGCAGCGCTTCCCTAGTAACATCTCACACAATGTCTCTGACAAATTTAGCTGCCAATACAACTTATTACTACAAAGTTTATTCAACAAACTCATCTGGTCTTACTGGGTCTTCAGGAACATTGAGTTTTTCAACCAAAGCCCTTCCAAGCCCAACTGCTCCAGTAGTAAGTAACGTAACGGCAGTACCTACAACAGGATCTGCGGCAATTACTTGGACCACTGATCAGCAAAGCACTAGCAAGGTTGACTATGGTACAACAACAAATCTCGGAACAATTTCTAACACTACAACACTTGTCACTTCGCATAGTGTAACGCTAGCGAATCTTAATTCAAACACAACTTATTATTACAAAGTATCTTCCACAAATGCTTCTGGTTTAACTGGTAGCTCTGGCATTTTAAGTTTTAAAACCGCTGCGCCTACCACACCAACAACTTATTCATTTGAAGCCGAAACGATGAGTTTGAACAGAAACTACGGTAGAACTTTTTCTGACACTAACGCTAGCGCTGGAAAAGCCCTTATTATCTGGTCAAACGCTACTGCTTCAAAATCAATTAACACATCAGCAACAAAAATTACTATTAGGGCACGTGGAGATATATGCAGTGGCTCCCCGCATATGACTGTTAAAGTCGGCAGCACTACAATTTTTTCAACAAATGTCAGTTCAGCAACTTGGGCGGATTATTCAGGAACAGTAAGTATTACAAGCGGGGCCCGCACATTAAAAGTAATCTTTGATAACGATTATTACCCAGGTTCTTGCGATAGAAATCTTAGAGCAGATAAGATCACCCTCACAAAATAATTTATCTTACCTTTTCTAACCCGTAGAAGCGGCGGCGTTCACCTTTAAAACGAAGATCCAGTTCTCCAAGCGGACCATTTCGGTGTTTTGCAACAGAAAGTTTTATATCTTCCACATTATCTGGATCTTCGCGATACAAAAACATTACAACATCAGCATCTTGCTCAATCGCCCCACTTTCCCGAAGGTCTGCAAGTTGTGGAATCTTTGCTTGCCGGCTTTCTACGGCGCGAGAAAGCTGCGAAATTGCTAAAACAGGAATATTTAGCTCTCGCGCTAGGTTTTTCAAAGCTTGCGAAATTTCGGAAACTTCTTGCACTCTGTTATCCAAATTTCGGCCCTTTATAAGCTGTAGGTAGTCAACAATTAAAAGTTGCAGGCCTGTCTCCATTTGAAGTCTCCTAGCCTTCGTTCTCATTTCCATAATTGAGCCGCCCGCTGTATCATCAATGTAAATTGGTGCTTCGGCAAGAAGGGCCATTGCATCGGAAATGGATTCGAAATCGTCATCTGTCAGATTCCCAGTGGTTAT
The DNA here is from genome assembly GCA_001816655.1 of Candidatus Woykebacteria bacterium RBG_13_40_15. Taxonomy (GTDB): domain Bacteria; phylum Patescibacteriota; class Microgenomatia; order Woykebacterales; family RBG-16-39-9b; genus RBG-13-40-15. The sequence continues at coordinate 12,231 of MHCP01000028.1, forward strand.
CTTCCAAGCATCAATATCACTTTGCGAGGCCAGCATCAAATCAACAAGTTGCGCTTTACTCATCTCAAGCGAAAAAATCCCAACCGGTATTTTTTCCTTGGTAGCTATGTGAGCAGCTATATTCATTGCTAGCGTTGTTTTACCAACAGAAGGTCTCGCGGCCAAAATTAGTAGGTTTGCTTGTTGCAAACCAGAGAGTTTTTTATCAAGATCACCAAATCCAGTTGGTAACCCCCTTAGCCCCGTTCCTTTTTTATGTAGCTCATCAAGGCGATCAAAACTTTCAGCCAAAGCTTCGCGAAGTGGTATAAAATTTTGCCTTAGATGCTGTTGGGAGATGCCAAAAAGTGTAGTTTCAGAAAATTCCAAAAGATCTTTTACCTCGCTATCAGGGTCAAAAGCGTTTTCGGTAATAGCGGCTGCCGCGGAAATAAGAGATCTTTTTGTTGCGGCCTCACGAACCAAAGTTGCGTAATGTTCGATATGCGCACTAGTTGGAACAGAATTTACTAAGTTAGTTAAATAGCCTGCCCCACCAACCAAATCATATTTATCGGTTTTTTTTAACTCCTCTGTAAGTGTTACCAGATCGGCAGGAAGTCTTTTTTCATACAAAGAAAGGATCGCGCGGTAAATTTCACTGTGGCGCTCTTGATAAAAATCGTCGGACGTTAAAACTTCTGCCACTTTCACAACCGCATCTTTATCAATAAGAAGCGCCCCTAGCACACTTTCCTCCGCATCTACACTTTGCGGTGGAACCTTACCCACTTTAGAATCCACTGTTTCTTTTTTTATTTTAGTTTCAGCCATTTAGTTTTTTCTTTCAAGCAAAATAACTTCTGTTTCTTCCGGTAATTTGTCCTTTGTAATAACTACTTTCTGTTGCGGAGCCAAATTCTCTTTCCCCATTTCCTCTAGGAATTTTCCTGCCTCTTCTAATTTGGTTTTTAGCGCTGGGTTAAAATAATGCATCGGAATAACTATCTTTGGTTCCAGCGAAGCGGTAATCTTTGCCGCCTCTGCTGGATCAATAGTAAACGTACCGCCAACAGGAATTAATAGTATGTCCACCTGACCGATTTCCTCAAGTTGAGCACTAGTAAAAGAGGCCTGTCCCAAATCCCCCAGGTGGCAAATATAAAGATCATCTATTCTAATATTAAAGATTGTGTTCTTTCCTCTCTCTTTTCCTTCCTTACCGTCGTGGAATGACGCTACTCCAACCAATTTTACATCTTTTATTTCATATTCCCCAGGACCTGAAATAACAAAGGGGTTTCCACCAACAAGATCCACAGCGTTGTGATCGTGATGATGGTGACTAACTGTAACAATATCAGCCTCTACTTTTGGAAATTTCAGCCCTGTGCTAGGACCAAAAGGGTCTGTTATGACACTTGCTCCCCTACCCTTTAGTTTAAATGATGAATGCCCCAAGTAAGCTATTTCCATAATGCGTACTTATAATTAATTTTTAAAGTTTCCATTCTTAATTCGTAGAAAGATACTATCATAGAAAAAATTTTCTGACAAGAAACCCTTGATAAGAACCTTTGTGTGTAGTAATATAAAGAAGTTGTATGGATGCCCAAAAAACCACAAGAACTTCCCCCCTTCTACCAATTATCGCTGGAATAGTAATAGGGATTTTAATCGCTAGCGCTTTTTCCTTTGTTTATTCAGGACTAAAAAACCGCAAGGCAGAAGTTAGTAATGAAACTCAAGGCCTTCTTCTCTCTGTTACAAATCCAAGTAATAATGACGTTGTCTATGACCAAAATCTATCAATACACGGGACGAGTGGGAAAGATGCAGTCATAGTCGTAACAGGTGGAAAGGAAGACACTATTAAAGAGACATCTCAAGGAAAATTTTCAATAAAAACATCCTTAAATGAAGGTGAAAATTTGCTAAACATCTATGCTTTTGAAACAACCACTGGAGAAAGTGTGCAGCTGCCTATAAGTATCTTGTACCTACCCCAAAAATTAGCTGATCCAAATGTTTCCTTAGATTCTTCCAGCGGGGATATTACCGACAAAACTAAAGAAAAGTTGCAAGCTGTAAAAGAAAAAATGGCTTCCGAATCAGCAAAAACAAGTACAATTTCTTATAAAAATTCTCATGTTTTCGGAAAAGTTATTTCGAAAAGTAACACAACCTTCGAGCTAGATACAAGCGGTAGTATTAAGACGGTATTCACCGATGATCTAACCAAATTCCTCTCATTGGATAAAAATGGCTTTAAAAGCATATTCGTAGAAAACGTAGCAGTTGGAGATCAAGTTTCCGTTGTGGGTCTCTCGGCGGATAACACGGTCGGTTTAGCAAAGTTTATTATTAAACTAAATAAGGATCTTCCCCAAAGAATCGCTGCGATAGGAAAAGTAAAAACAGTGTCCGGCGTTCTTACACTAAGCTATCTAAACCAGACTTCCCAAACGATTTCTGTAAAAGCGACTTTGAGCACCGCTATTTCAACAAAGGACGGAACAGGGGTAATTTTGGCTGAAATAAAAATAGATGATATTGTTATTGTAACTGGAACGCCTGATAAAGATAATGTTTTGACAGCCTCAAAAATCCTTTTAATTCCCGGTAAACCACTAGAAACCAAACCAGAAACAAGCACGAATTCAGCTACATCATCTACAACTCCTTAAACGAGAAAGTCCAATGTAAACAACTAAGTGGCTATTTTATAAGCGTATTTCTTTTTCAAAAAAGTTTGTGCTAAAATTACCTGATGACAAAATCAAGTTTGCAGACACCAAAGGGTTTTCGAGACTTCTTGCCGGAGCAAAGCAGCCGCCGGAGATTTGTCGTGGAAAAAATTCGAGGTATCCTAGAAAACTTCGGTTTTGAACCACTCGAGACTCCAACTCTTGAATACGCTGAACTTCTCAAGGGAAAGTATGGGGAGGAAGAAAAATTGATTTTTGAATTTACTGACCGAGGAGGGCGCGATGTCGCTCTCCCCTACGACCGAACTGTTCCCCTAGCAAGAGTCCTAGCAACCAACCAAAATCTTAGCAAACCTTTCAAAAGGTACCAAATTCAAGCCTCGTATCGTGCGGACAATCCGCAAAAAGGTAGGTTTCGGGAATTTACCCAAATAGATTTTGACATACTGGGATCTAATTCCCTTGTAGCGGATGCTGAAGTAATTGTAGCTTCCCTGGCTGCTACCAAAGAGGTTGGATTTGAGAAATATATCTTAAGAGTAAACGATCGAAAAAATTTCCAAGGGCTACCAATAGAAGCCATAAGAGCAATTGACAAATTAGCGAAAGTGGGAGAGTACGGTGTGATAGACCAGTTGAAGCGGGTTGGCTATGATACCAAAGAAGCAAAGGCTTTGCTAAAAAGGGTAAAGAATTCCTCTCCAACAAAACAAGTAAAAGACCTCTTTAAACTACTAGAAAATTACAAAGTAGAAACCGATAAATACGCTTTCGATCCTACACTTGCCCGTGGATTGGATTACTATACTGGCATCGTTTACGAAATAGAGGTCGAGGGATACCCTGCTGGCTCTGTCGGCGGGGGCGGCCGATATGATGATTTAATTGGTAGATTCGCTAACGGGAAAACACCCGCAGTCGGTTTTGCTTTTGGGCTGGATAGACTTATTGAGGCAGCGGAAGAATTAAATCTACTAGATCCCTACAAGGTGTCAAGTCGAGTTTTGGTTACGGTATTCAATGAAAAACTTCTCAAGGAATCGCTTTCCTTGGTTTCTTTACTACGAAAGCAAGGTGTCCCCGCTGAAATAAGCCTTGATCCAAACGACAAGCTTGAAAAACAACTAAAATACGCTGACAACAAGGGTATCCCCTACGTTGCCATTTTAGGACCAGAAGAAGTTAAAACAAAAACGCTAACTTTAAAAGATCTCGCAAGTGGCGAGCAAAAAAACTTGAAAATTGGCGAAGTAATCCGCGAAATAAAGTAGTTTTAGGTTGACTAGACACACCCTCCCTTCTATAATTAAATAAGATATGGACGGAATCCCTGCCCCAGAATCAGATAATCCACATATTCCAATGCCTGAATCTGGCGATTCAGGAACAAATGATTCAACCACCCAAGATCCAAACGGCGGCCCAGCTCCCCGAGAGGCTTTAGAAAGGTTAAAGGCTAACGGGATTGGATCCGAAGCGGAGCTGCCTCCAGAAATTCGTCCAGCCGGCGAGGAGGAACCCCCTCTCCAACCAATCAGAGTTAGCCAAATTGATCTGTCTTCAATAGAGAATTTGGCAAAAGGAAGTGTCCCAACCGGTGTTAGTCAACGGCTTGCAAGAATTCTTAAAAACGATCTTGGGATTACCCCAGCGGAATATAGAGACAAACTCGCTAGAGGAGACGTAAGAGGTGCTCTTGAACCATTAGTTGAAGCTTACAACCAAGGGCGGTTTGTTGCTGAGGAACCAGGACAAGCAGTTACACCACCCGTTGAAGAACCAACCCCTGCAGGAGGAACGCCAGCTGCAGTAGAAACAGAAACTGAAACCCCAGCAGCTGCTGAACCTACTCCAGAGCCGATTCCAGCAGAACAAACTCCCCCACCAAAAGCTGCTGAAGAACCAGCTCCCCAACAACCAACGGAAGCAGAAGCTCCAGCAGCTACAAGAGCTGGCGATTTTCTAGGATCTGCTGAGAGAAGAGGGCTAGAAAGACTGAAGTACACCCCAGAGGCTATTGATGAATTGTCTCTCGCCCAAGCAAGAGAAATACTACGTAAAAAAACACCAGCCGCTGGAGAAATAGGAAAGCCTTCGAGCGAAACACTTACGTCAGAAGAAGGAAAACCCCCAAGAAGGGCCAAGGACAAGAAAGAAGCCCCTCCCCCAGAAGCAGAAAAGGCACCAGGTGAGAAAACTTTTGAACAGAGGGTGCAAAATCGCCTAAATTCATTAAAACCCTCTGATGAAATAAGAACCCTCAGTGGAAAAACTTATACTTTTGAGGAACGGACTACTTTAACTGCTTTAAAGCCTGGTGGCAAGAGAGAAGAAGGATTTATATTTAGAGGTCCAAGGGGTGAAAGATTGGTCTGTAGCAGCCGCGAAGCCAAAAATCTTATTAGACCTTCAGTAAAGATTGATGAGCAATATAAAAATTTAACTACATTGAAAGTTGGTCGCGATACCTTGAAACTAGAAAAAAGAGAACCGGAAAAGGTTGGCAATGTCTGGATGGAAAGGTTTTACTTCGTAGATCAGAGGGGTCAAAAAAGAAACTTTTTGGGCGATATAGTTAGAAGAACGCTGGGACAGAATTTAAATGATCAGATAAGAGCGGAACGTGCGGCGGCTAAAAGAACTGAGACAGCGACCAAACCAGCGGATGAAGAAGAAAAAGGACCAAAATCCAGGTTGAGAGAAAGACTAGAATCAGCAGGCGCTTTAGTCAAAAAAGGTGCCGAGACAAACGCCGTAACAGAAGCTTTATACAATTACGTAAATAGATTTGCAGATAAATTTCGATGGAAGGACAAGGAGAAAAGCTGGTATGTGGCAGGAATAGTAACCGGTGCGGGCACTAATGTAGCTTTAAGCGCTTTTGTCCCTTTTTTGAGTTTTGGTCCGGGAAGATTTGTCAGGTCAGCTACTTATTCTGGTGTTTTATTAGGCGTGTCTTACGGTATCAATAGATTCAGAAACCACGCCGTAGGTAAAGTTCTAGAGGGTTTCGGGGTAAAAGACGCTGCTGAAAAAAATCTATATGTAAAGAGATTTGACGAAGTATTCCGAGAGCTAAGAAAGGCCCATGGTACGGAAACTTATCAGGCAAAGATGCTAAATCTCTCAAATGAGCTTTTTGCCAAATACGGCATGGCCGCCAGTTCAGTCAACGCCGAACGTGATATAGGCAGAATAAGTGCTGAGGCGATGTTAAGAAGAATTGAAAGTTTAAATACAAAATATCAAAAACTAAATAGCAACCTTCGAAGTTTCTCAGCAGGCTTAACAGTTGGAACACTCAGCAGTACAGGCGTTCTTGGTCATAAGGAAATAATTAGTGGGATTCAACACACCGGTTCATGGGTTACGTCGCTTGGAAGTGGGCTGAAAGATAAACTCGGATTTGGTGGGGATCATGAAATAGCAACACCAACAGGAATACCCGGTTCAACCACGCCACCGCATGGAATCGAAGCAATAGCTACTCCTACTCCAACGCCAATACCGGGTCATGAAATTCTAGGCGCTCCAGAGACCCCTGGGGTTCCTGGGGCTCCCCCACCGGAAGCAGCGGTACCAAACCTTCCCGATGTATTGTCAAACCCTGATCTCACTCACAATATTGCAATTCACCAGGGAGACACAGTTGGCCAGCTTTTGGTAAACAACGGCCATGAAGTGACTTGGGGTACAGGAGATGCTGACCTTTTTGGAACACACGCACTCGCAAATTATGACCTTTTAAGAGAAATGCACGACAACGTCGCAGGAGTGGGTATTGCCACCGAGCACTTCCCCACCCAAGATGAGCTGGTAAATTTGATAAACTTAGCTGACGGTGGGGATGCTGCTGCGATGCACGAACTGACAGAAACTTTGCACTGGATTCCAGCCAATGGGGAGTTTAAAGTATTATCTGATACTGGAATTGAAGCAATTAAAAAGCGTTACAATTTAGGTTAAAGAATTAAAAAAATGGCTGATTTACAAAAGGTAATAGACACTCTAAAAGAAAATAATGTAAAAGACGAGGCAATAGCAGAATTTGTTACTGATCTATCTACTCTTGTTGCCCAAAAGGTACAGGTAGAACTTACCTCAGTACTCGACACTGATGAAGAAATGGCAAGACTTGATGCGCTTCCTGACGACGAGATGAAAGAGCAACTCGCCGCTCTCTACAAAGAAAAAACAGGCAAAGATATTGTTGATGTAACTGATGAGATAGTTGATGGGTTCGTCACAGGCTTCCTCACCGAATACCACAAACAGAAATTAGAAGAACAAAAATAACCTAAGTCGTTTCTTCCTTGGATGATGCTTCTAGTGTTTCATCAGAAGTTGTTTCGTTTCCAGATTCTTTAATAAGTCGATATAAATCTTTCACATTCCTACCAAAAAACTTTGCAGTCGTTCCTTCGGCTAAACTGGATTGGTATCTTTGTAACGTCTCCTGAACATTACTAACTTTGTTGCTCCAAAGATATAGATTGTAAATTCTGGATGGTACTTTCAACGCAGGTACCATTTTATCTGTAAAAGCCTTGCTGATATCGGTGGCACTTGGGTCTTCAATAAGCCTTCCTTCTTCTCCAAAAGTTCCAAGAGAATCCCTCATACGTTGAACAAGAGATTCGAATTTCCCATACAAAGGCTCATCTCTGATAAATCTGTCAAGCGTAGCATGAGCCCGCCCTATCAAATTTTCAACCTCGGCAATTTCTCTTTCTTCTAACTCAACGTTAACTCCGAATAACCCTGACCTATACTTATCATCGTATTCCCTGGTACACTTTTCATGAACACCTTTCAGAACTTCGACGTCGATTTGTTTTTCGTGCACATTCAAACCGTTGGACCTTTCTGTCTTCAAATCTTCTTGTTTTAAACCCATCTCTTCTGGGCTTGGTCCTTCTATTTCACCATCCATTTATTCCTCCTTTGCTTTTTCTGGTTCTGGATTTTGGGTGGCGAGTGTGGCTTGGGTTTGCTGGGGTGGGTTTTGGGGCGGTTGCGGCAAAGACATCTCATTTAAACCAGAGCGTTCATTTATTTCTGATTCAACAATTGCCTTATCTCGTCCAAAACGAAGCCTTGAAAGCTCTTTAATAGAATTTGCAACTTCTTCGTTTCTAGGAGCCGCCTTCATTAGTTCCCAATCAGTACTCATAGAAAATGGCTGCGTCGGCTGACCATTTACGAGAAGTCTTGTGTAGGCCTGGCCTACTGGGTTATTTATAAGATCGTTCTTTTTAAAAACTGGATCGAACTGATGTTCGAGATATGTCGCATCATCCACGCCCACCCTAAAGGCCATGAGAGTTCCAACGTTACCAAAAACGGCTTCCCGTATATGCTCTTCCTGGATTTGGCCAATAAACTGGTTTGCAACAGTTAAATCTAGGTGGTACTTTCGGGCTTCCGACAAAATCTGGGCAAAATCAGGCGTAGCAAAATTTTGAAACTCGTCTACGAATAAGTAAAAATCCCTTCGCTGCTCTTCGGGCACATCTACCCTACCCATCGCCGCAACGAGAATCCTTGGAACTAAAACTAACCCTAAGAAATTTGAGTTTTCCTCACCGATCTTTCCTTTTGAAAGATCCACCAAAAGTATTTTACCACTGTCCATTACTTCCCTAAAATCAAAAGCACTTTTGCTCTGCCCAACAATATTTCGAAGCAATTTATCGGTCACAAACCGGTCAAATTTTGAAACAAAGTACCCCATCACCTCGCTTTTGTGAAAAGTGGAAGTCTGGGCTATTTCATCTGTCCAGTAGCGACGAACCAGTGGATCATCGATCTTTGGCAACATTTTTTTGACAAAGTTTTGATCAATCAAAAGCCGGAGAACCTCAACCAGTGTATAGCCTTCTTCGCTCATAGCGGTCAACATCACGTTTCTAATTGCCCGCTCAATCCGGGGCCCCATAATACCAGTGCGTTTCGGATCATAAAGTTTGTAAAGAAGATTGATAAAGTTATTCACGATCATATTCTTTTGCTCTTCGCTTTTTGCCTCTAAAATGTTGAGGCCGAGCGGCCTTGACGTATCCCCCGCATCAAAATAAATTACGTCCTCTGCCCTAGAAGGCGGGATCTGAAGTAGGATATCCTCTATCGCCGGGCCATGTGGATCGATAAAGCAAATTCCACGGCCAGCTTTTATATCCTGGATTGCCATAAATTTTAAGAACTCACTTTTCCCAGTACCCGTCTGCCCTATCACGTACATGTGGCGCCTGCGATCATCTGGCAAAATATTAACTTTTGTTTCCACCCCTCTAAACAAACTTTTACCCAGGTAAAGCCCTTCCATAGGAATAGCTGCTGGAGCGGCTGCTTTCTTTGATAGTAACCAGTGGATATTTGGTGTTGTTACATTTTTATTGGGAAAATGGAAAATCGTGGCAAGTTCCGAAGCGTTTAATATCATTTTACCAAAAAGAAACGGCATCATTTTATAAATAAAATGTTTAATGCTCTGTTTTTTGGTTAGAGTCCAGGGCCATCTTCTCCTTCTAAACCCATTACCTGTTGGATCATTGAACTGACCAAAAGCACCAACCATGTCTTGGATATAGCTTTTTGCGGTAATTTGATCTTTTGCCGAAACCATGATTCGAATGATTGTTTCAAAACCAGGCTTGGAAATCTTTTCCTCAATTTTTTTGTAAGGGTCCCCAGTTATGGTTTCTGTTTTAGCCTCTGCTTGAGGAGGCTCTGAACTACCTGAAGGAACATTGAAAGGCGTCATAATGCTGCTTTTACTCGCTGTTTGAACTTTGTGAATTTTGGAAGATCCAGCGGCTTGCCAACCAGTACCCGCGGGGGCAATCAGAATTTGCAGTGCCACACCTTCGCCAGGATCAAGTTTGCTCATCGCCGTCGTAATAGCATTTAAAGGTTCGATTTCTTTCATCTGATGAAATCTAAGAACCGGTTTATATGCTTTTGCGCGCAAGGAAAGCTCCGCAATATCTACATACATATCCGGCCGGAAGAAATTGTACTCAGGAACCTCGGCAATTTCTGCTTCCGGGTAGTAAGAATGAATTTGCTTTTCAACGAGAGAAGCTAAACTTTCCGGAGAACTAATAAAAACCTTAATTAATCTATCGGCTGAAACTATTTCAAAACCGATGTGTTCCTGACCGTGAACAATACCCCCCACCCCATACCTAAATAAACTGTAAAGCGAGGTAAAAAAACCCTCGGCAGCTTCAAGTTTTATTTCATTGTATTTTGGTATTCGAACTTCAAGTTGCACGTAATCAAGAGACTTTCCTTGTCTTTTTGAGAAGCGGTAGAAGGCAATTAGAAAAATAAGTAAGCCAATAAATAAAACAAGGCCAATAATACTAAGAATTACAGGTATTACAAAAGACATCTATTGTTTTCCTTTAGGCCCTCTCTCGCGCTGTCTTTCGCGGGCAACTCTTAATGTGTAATCAGTTACAGGCTCTACTCTTTCTGGAGGTAACCTAGGTGCCTCAAAATGATGTGGTGGTTCTTGGGGTGGTTCTGTTTGTTCTGTTACAGGCGGTATTTCTTGACTAGCTCCTACCGAAGAGGTTTCTGAACTTTCAGCTTTTAATTGTCCTTCTGGCTCCATTTCATTATGAGTCTCCAACTCTTCTCCGCGATCGGCTCGATCGGTTTCTGGAATCGTTGTTCGATCAGGATTTTCAACTCCACTTGACGGTGGCCCCTCAGGAGCAGGTTCAAACATATACTTAAATTCTATCAATTAAACCTACTAAAAACAAGAAAACTTCAAACTCTTCCAACAAGCTGATTTTTATGATATGATTTGAACTTATGAAAAAGGATACGCATCCAACTTATCATCTAGAAGCCAAAGTGACCTGCGCTTGTGGCAATAGCTTTACAACCGGCAGTACAAAGCCGGAAATCCGCGTGGAAATTTGTAATAAATGCCACCCATTTTTCACTGGTACTGAAAAATTTATTGATACAGAAGGAAGGGTCGAAAGATTCCAGCGACAAAAACAAGAAGCAGACACGGTTAAAGCAGAGACCAAGAAAAAAACTGATATCAAGCCCGAAGAAAAAGAAAGACCGCGCTCTCTAAAGGAAATGATGGAGTTTATACAAAAAGGGGGGTAAATTAGTCACCAGTCAATAGTCATTAGTGACTGGTTCTAATTAAAATCAACCATTAACCATTCACCAGTCACCATTGACGAATAACCGATCGCCATGCATATGAACTATCTCCAAAAACAACTAGAAGAACTTGAAAATAAAATTGAGGAAAATCGAAAGTTACTTTCTGACCTCACCCTCTCGCATTTAGCTGCCGAGGAAATTTCCAAATTGGAAGCTGAAAAAAGAGAGCTTCTATCTGCTCAGGAATCTCAAAAAGAATCTACTACCCCAATGAATTCGGCAATTGTAGAAATTAGAGCTGCTGCTGGCGGAAGTGAAGCGGGGTTATTTGCCTCTCACTTGTACAGGATGTATACGCGCTTTGCCATCTCTAAAGGATGGGGCTGCCAGCAATTATCTCTAAACGAGGGCGGCATAGGAAATATAAAAGAGGTCGTATTTCGTATCGAAGGCAGTGGTAGTTTTGAAAAATTAAAATATGAATCAGGCGTCCACCGCGTACAAAGAGTACCAGAAACAGAAAGTTCGGGTAGAATTCACACGTCAACTGCAACTGTCGCGGTATTACCAGAAGTGACTGAGGCTGAGTTTCATATCGACCCAAAAGATTTAAAAGTAGAAACCTACAAAGCGAGTGGCCATGGTGGTCAAAACGTTCAAAAAGTTGAAACTGCGGTAAGGATCATACACAATCCAAGTGGCTTGGTAGCAACTTGCCAAAGCGAGCGCTCCCAATTTCAAAATAAAGAGAGGGCAATCTCAGTTCTTCGTTCCAGACTTTATGAAACGCAAAGACTAGCGGGCAAAAAGGAGATTGACTATACGAGAAAAGAACAACTAGGAACTGGTGATCGCTCAGAAAAAATCCGCACTTACAATTTTCCGCAAGATCGAATAACCGATCACAGACTGGGTAAATCCTGGCATCACATTGAGGAAATTTTAAACGGAGATCTCGATACAATTTTAGATAGTTTCCAATCAAATCCCCCAAAATAATAAGATGTTAGTTAGCGAATCTTTTAAACAAAATAAGTCGGTTGATCAAACAGAGATTGAAATATTTTTATCGCATCTTTTGAAAAAAGATCGAACTTACATCAAAGCTTTTCCAGAATTTAAGTTGAATAAACGGCAGGAGGTAGCATTCAATGATTTTTTAAAAAGGCGTTCAAAACACGAACCACTCCACTACATTCTCGGCTTCAAAGAATTTTTTAATTTAAAATTCAAAGTTGACAGCCGCGTAATGATACCAAGATCAGAAACAGAAAACCTTGTTGCAGAAGTTATAAAGCATGTATATTCCCAACCAAAAAGAGAAATTAGAAAATCTATTACTATAGTTGACGTAGGTACTGGCAGCGGTAGTATCGCTATTTCTCTAGCAAAGGCTATTCCATTTGCGGAAATTATCGCCATTGATAAAAGCAGTAAGGCTCTCCAAATAACCAGAGAAAATATAAAACAGCACGAGGTATCAAGACAAGTAAAATTAATTCGTGGCGATCTTCTGGCACCCATCCAGCAAAAAGTCGATATAGTTGTTGCTAATTTACCTTATATCCCGCTGTCTAGGTTAAAAACTTTAGAACCGGAAATTCGCAAGTGGGAGCCAAAAGTTGCTTTAGACGGTGGTGCAGACGGTTTTGTGTTTTTAAGAAAAATTTTTAAGCAGGCACCAAAAATATTAAAACCTGGGGGATACCTCTTCTATGAGGTTGATGGAGAACCCTATCAAAAAATCTTTGAATCCTCCTACCCTGACGGTGGCGGCCTGTCCAAAGGAACGGAAGGGACAAAAATATCTTCGGTTTCTTTCTGATATTTGCGCCATCTGAAATATAGAAATATCAGGGCTCCTATAAACAATATAATGATTATGATCAAGATAATTTGCCAAGTGGATTTTTTTATTCCCGCCCCGGTTCGCTGCGCTGCAGTCCCTATTATATAATGGCCCTCGCCTACTTTTGTCAGTACATCGGTCGCCTTTTCTTTAGTTAAATTGGAATCAGTGGTCGACCCCTTTGAAAAAGCAATTTTTAGCTTGGTATCCCCAGCATCTTTAGCTTTCAGTTTTAATGTCGCAAAAACTGCCTTTCCAGAAAATTTATTCTTGCTCTCTGCCAAGCCTACTATCGAAATTGATCCATCCTTAGATACTTTGAGTGGTGTCAGTTTAAACGCCTTTCCGTCCTCAATACCCAGTACCTCAATGACGGTAGGATCAAAAATAATTTTTACGTCTGCCCCTAAAAGTTTCTCTCTGGTTGAAATCAAAATATCTACCTTAAATTCATCGCCCATCCTCAAACTTTTTTCTGCAGGGTCAAGTAGGATTTCATTTTCTGCTGCATTAATCTTTTGATTGAAGTTAAAAAGAAACAGAAGCGCGAAAGTTAAACCTAACAAAAAGATTGCTATTTGTAAAAAATGTAGTCTCATTTTCTTCGCCATAATCATTTGTCTCCTCTCTTTCCTATATTATAAACCAAAATTGACCAATCAAGGGAATTTGTCGCACCATCGCTATTCAAATCACCCTTCGAAGTTTGCTTAGAAAGCGAATCGAGTAAACTAAGTTGATCAGAGTTATTTATTTTGTTATCTTGGTTTAAATCCCCAAGATTTAGCTGACCTGCGTCAACGGGAACTTCAGAGCTTGTTGCATTAGCCTGAACTTTTCTTTTCAATATTTTTTCTCCTGAAATAACAATCGTATATGTTTTATTCAAAGACAACCCTAGCCGCGACACATCAATTTTGTAATTAGTCCCTTTTTTTGTCAAAACAAGGCTATTATTAGACTGATCAGCTAAAACATTAACCTTCAAATCCCCTAACAAAAACGGCACTATAATTTTTAGATTAATTTTATTTAACTTAGAGGAACCACTAGAGCTTGGACGTGATACAACATTGACTTGAACCGAATTAGAAGCTGATCCCCCAGCCCCAGAACAAGTTATACTGTACGTTCTTGAGTAGGTGAGATTTCCAGTTGAAATACCCCCATTTGATGTTCCTCCCCACCCTGCCGGTGAGACACTACAGCTCGTAGCATTATTTGAGTTCCATCTGACTGTTGCTGCAGTATTGTACCCAATTGTTATTGGCCCATCTGATCCGTTAGCCTTAATATCAACAGTTGGCGGAGGTGGGGTGTATGAATATTCTATATGAAGCTTTGCGGCGAATGTTCCTTTAGAGTACCTTCCACCATCTGTGTTATCCCACTGTCTTATCTCAAAAGATTTACTGCTTAAACTATCAATAACAAACGCAATATAATTTCCCGGCGCCCATCCTGACCGGTTAATTACTTCCTGCAAGGGCGCTACCACGGATGGAGATTGTTTCCAACCAGCTCCAATTGCAATTGCCGAATACCACCTTGATTTAGCTTTAGTACGAGCGCGTTTACTAATACTGTAAGAAGTTGTTGTAAAAGGAGATGCATTGTTGGCATTTTCAAGGTAAAAATCATCGTTTGGATAACTTTCCCCAGCGGAATCAATGTACACTTGTAAGTAAGCCTTGTTAATTTTACTCCCCCGCTGTATATTTGGAATCCGAAAACGTAGCCCACCCCAATGGTCATTTGAATAGAGACTGATAAAACTGTACGCAACCAGCACTTGACCTGAGCGTGATGGTGGGTCTTGAAGAGCGTCATTAGCGCTTGCACTCACCACCGCATCAACAATACCAGTTGCAGCTTGGGTTTGGGAACGAAATTCCCCAATCTTACCGATAGATAAGCTAACTGCAATTAAACTAACGAATAAAAACCCCGTTACCAAAATACCAAGAAAATTTTTTCTGGAGAAGTCTATAAATCTTACCACGGCTTAATTTTAAATTCTTTTATCTTGAAAGACAAGCAGGGCCTAGTGAGGAACTTCTGCCAGAGTAGCCTTTAACTTTATTGTTTGGCCCTCACGCCAAACTTCAAGTGCTACGGTCTGTCCAACTTTAAATTTTCCGAGTATTCCAACCAGCGATATATTATCTTTCAAAGAAGTGCCTCCAAACTTAGTTATTATGTCACCGTCTTGTAATCCTGCTTTATCCGCTGGTGAACCAGAAATCACATCTTGAATATAAGCCCCTTGTGGAACACCGTAGAGTGCTGCTGCAGCCTGGTTGATCATTTGAGAACGAATTCCTAAATATGGCCGGATAATACGGCCAACTGAAAGATACTGTTCGAGAACGGATTTTATTCTGTTTATTGGTATAACGAATCCTATATTCTCAGCCCCAGAAGTAGTAGCGAAATTTATGCCGATCACCTTTGCTGAAAGGTCGAGTAGGGGGCCGCCGGAATTGCCAGGATTCAACGCAGCGTCAGTCTGAATAACATTTTCTAGTGTTTCTTGAGACACGCTCAGGCTATCTGAAGCAGTAACACCCCTACCAACACCAGAAACTACGCCTACCGTAACAGTATTTTGGAGCATCCCAAGAGCGTTTCCAATAGCAATCACCTTTTGTCCCACTAAAATAGAGTCAGAGTCTCCTAGATCAACCGTCGGAAGGCTGCTAGCATCAATTTTTAGAATTGCAAAATCAATTGAAGGATCCTGATCAATTTTCTTTACGTCATAAGTTTTTTCATCTTTAGTAACCACTTTGTAATTAATTGTTCCGTCACTAACAACATGAGAATTGGTCAAAATAACTCCGTTGCTACGAACTATGAAACCAGTACCAATCCCTTGTTGATTAGAACCCGTTTGCGGATTGAGAGAGGCTCCTTGGGCAACAATTGAAACTACCGCAGGGGAAGATTTTTTGACAGCACTAATGACCGCTGATTCTTCGACCGTTCTAATAGTAGTCTCGGTATTTGTTGAAACAGCTACCTTTGGTTTTAAAAAGCCCGGCAAAAAAGACAATTTCGCAGACCAGTTTGGATAGGTAGCACTAATTAATGACCCGATAAAACCCGCGAGGAAAACCGTAACGACGAAGAGAATAATTAAACCGGCGATAATAAATTTTTTCTTATTTTCTTTGAGCATTGATATATATTTTAACAAAGTTGTAAAGGGTCTACCTGCGATATTTTATATCATACTTAAATTTGTCTGGGAAAAAGCTGAGAGATAATCTGGTCAAATTTGCAAGTCTCTTTTAAACTGAGTTTGGTTTAAATGGCAGATTAAAAGAGGAGCTCAATTTTTCCTACCGCAAAAGTTCTTTTGCTTTTTCTAGTTGAGGGTCTCTACCGGCATTTTTATCATCTTCGGTCAATTTTACTTCAAAATCTGGCTTCAAGCCCCTGCCATTTACCCAAAACCCGCTTGGAGTCAGCCACTTGGCAAAAGTAATGTGTAGCCCAGAACCATCCGACATTTTCTCCACAGTCTGTATTGTCCCTTTACCAAAAGAGTTCTCTCCAACCAATTTGAAGCCACGTGTGTCACGCAAAGCCCCAGCAACAATTTCTGATGCTGAAGCACTGCCTTTATTTATTAAGATAACAACTTTGGTGTCTTGCAGACGGCCTTCGCTTTCTGTCTTAAATGGGGTCTCCTTCCCAGACGCATCTTCCTGCAACATAACTATCGTACCTTTCGGGACAAAATCGCCTGAAATGTCGACCGCAAATTTGAGTATACCACCCGGATCATTACGCAAATCCAAAATCACCCTTTTGAAACCCCCAGAAACAAGCTTCTCAACAGTAGCATTCCATTCATCGAACGTATTGTCGCCAAAACGAAGAATTCTAACTTGCGCCAACCCACTACCAAGATCTTTCCATTCAACGCTTTTAATAACAATTTTTGTCCGGGTCATAGTAACTTTAAATGTCTTTGAGCCTCTACCCAGTTTCAGCGTTATTTTTGTTCCTTCCTTACCACGAATCTTTTGAACTGCTTCCTGAAGAGTAAGGGTTGAGGCATCAGTTCCATCAATCTCCAAAATTTTATCCCCAGCCGCTACACCTGCTTTGGCAGCAGGCGTCCCATCGATTGGAGCAATTACGACAATAAATCCCCCACTAGCTCCAAGTTCTATTCCAACGCCTTCATAAGTTCCAGAGAGTGAAGTCTCGAAATCTTGATTTTGAGACGGATCCAAGAAAACCGTATATGGATCTCCAACTGCCTGAACCATTCCGGAAATTGCACCATATAAAAGTTTCTTGGAATCAAGTTTACTTCTTTCCAAGTAACCTGACGAAACTTGTTTCCAAACATCCCAAAAAGGAGCAAAATCAACCTGAATTTCTTTAGGGGTATTTTTATTTGTAACTCTAAACAAGGGGTAGTCTTGTCTACCAAACGGTAGAGCAACGTTTTGACCAATCCAAATTCCAAAAGCAAAAACAATAACAACAAAAACTATTTTAGGAAAAAGATTGGAAAAACTTTCCTTAAACTGTTTTGATTTTTCTTTAAAACTTTCCATCCGCTACTCCACAATCTCTAAATTTGCCGCTGGTAAGATTAACTTTTCACCGCTAGAAAATTCAACCAAGGCTACTTCTGCCAAAATTCCAGAATTTAAAATTTGTTCCCCTGGTAATTCCTTCACGGTTCCAACAAGATCGCTGCTTTCTTCCCTAAAAAAGGTTACTCTATCACCAATTTCCAGATTTTTCCAGCTCCTATGTCCTTTTTTATCATCCGTAACAATCGTACCAGAGGCTTCTGGAATTATTATGCTTTTTTCCTTTCCTAAGATAAAGGCAGGCCTGCCATCCTTACTTTTAAGGAAATCCCAAATATCCCTGCCCATTGGTGATTTGCCAAAACCCTCTGTTACCAAAACAGCTAACCCAACATCCTCATCGGTATTTAAGGCGCTAAAGTCCTTTTGGTTCATACCACCAGTTATAATACCTTTTACGCCTAAAGCGACTGCTTTTTCTAGGGCGCTACGTTCAAAAAGCGCGCCACCCACTATTATTTTATCTTTATAGTCAGCTTTTATTGCCACGGGCAAAACAAAATCTTGGGGATTTGCAATGATTGATATTAATCCTTCATGTTCCCCACCGACAGAAATAAAACCATTAATTTTTGTGGCTACTACCGATAAAAATATTTGGTTTTCTTCAATTTTCTCGACTACCCCGCTTCCTGCAGCTACAAGACGGATTGGTCTTGGCAAAAACTTGACAATTAGATCCCCTCGCTTATCGATTTCCGTAATCACGCCATCAACTGGGGATTTGATTTCTTTTTTAGTCAAGCCAAAATTTAACCTCCTCTTAGCAATTATCTCTCCTTGATAAATCGAGTCCCCAATTTTCCTAGTTAAATATTTCTTAACATCTCTACTTCCAACACCAAGAGCGTGAGCGATTTTAACTAGCCTCTGCCCACTACTTATTTCGCAATGCGCAATAACATCTGCTTCCGAAACAGGCTGTCCAATTTTTACCGCAGGCTTACAGAAACCTGGGTAATTTCTAGGTAAGAGCATTTTATTTTTTGATTCTATTCTTCTAATTACTGGACAGATCAAAAAGCCTCCTCGTTTTTTGTTTTTTCTAACATTTGGTGCCAAAGAGAAACAGATACCCTGGAACTTTCTTGACCAAATGAAAGCGCAAGGGGCTTTTCTCTGGAATCAAGCAAAATACCAAGCGAGCCCCCATTTACGGAAAAATTATGCTTTTCCTTTTCGATCAGAAAACTTAAATTAATTGTCTGCTCGCGCGATGCGGGGACAAGAGCAATCTCGTCTTTGGAAAGTTCAATTTCCTGTAATTGCGAGTACCCCCAATCTAGTTTCAAAGGTAGTGGTCCACCCAAAGAAATAAACGCCCCTACTCTATCTAGCCACGGCCCGGGAGTTACAACCTGCAACTGTTTGTAAGTCGCTAAAAGAGTACCAAAGGAGGGTAAAAAGAAATCTCGGTCAAAAAAAACTTCAGCTACTTCATGTTCTCTTAAAACGTCTAAAACAATTAAGGCTAGCCTAGACATACTAGGCGTACCAGAAACTAATCCCCCAGTAGCGATAATTGTAAGTTTCTTCTTTGATTTTTCGGGCAAAATTTTGCCAAGGGCATTTCGCAAAAAGGCCTCTTCTACCTCTAAGTCTTTTGGGCTGTTGGGAAGAATATGTGGTCGATATTTTCTGTTTCCCAACAGATTTTCTAAACTAATCTCATCGACTGGGTAAGTAAGGTATTTACCAACATCCCTTGGCTCAGCCTCGGTTTGAAGTACAATACTTCCAGCATCAAAAAGTACTATATTAGTCTCAGCGCTCTTAAAGAAATCTACTAGAAATTTGCTTACACCTTCTTCCCTAACAAATTCAGCCTTTAATTTCTTCGCTAATCCTTCCGCTTCAGGCAAGCTGCTCACAAAGATTTTTGGTAGCTCCTTCTCACTGAAATTAGCCAATAACGTTTCTGTACTAAGGAGAAGGTCTTCCCTTGCGGTAGGTAAACGGAAGGATTTTTCAATATTCAGGAAATTTTCGCTATCTATAGCTGTCTGAAAAGCTTTTGTCCAAGTACTTCCAATATCAATTGTAAGAAATCTTTGATCGGGCATCTTTGTTTCAAGTTATCGAACATTAAATTCTAGGTACAAATGGCAATAAAGCTAGATTTCTTGCTCTCTTAATACTAGTTGCCAACTTCTTTTGGTGAGCTGCACACACGCCACTTCTTGCACGACTTAGAATTTTACCACGCTCAGTCGTGAATTTTTTTATTGCCTCAACATCTTTATAATCTGGTTCCTTTTTTTCTTTGCAAAAACTGCAAACTTTTTTTACGTAATATTTTGTTTGTACCATTATTCTATCTTTCCTTTTTTAGTCCACTTTAGTGGTCGCCCGCCTGCCGCGCCCGACTTCGCTTCGCGAACTCGAAGCGGGCGAGCCAAAGACTGGCACTGTCGGGCAGGCAGAACTCGAGAGTACCTAAATTACTTTCGCGAAAGCGAACGAATTTAGTTACGGAGAGTTCTACTTTTGACTTAAAACGGTATGTCATCGATATCTATTTCGTCACTCGCCTCTTCGCTCTTACCTTTTTCTTTTTCAGGCTTGTCTTCTTTTTCTTTCGTCTCCTTCTTAGTTTTCTTCTCCTCTTTTGTTTCTGCCTCCTCCGCCTCTTCTTTTACTTCTTCGGTCTCTTCTGATTTCTTTTTTTCAACTTCGGGAACTTCAGCAGCTTCACCAGCCTCCTCTGCCGTCCTTCTCGAATCAAGCAAAACCATGTCCTCTGCAACGATCTCCGTAGAATAACGTTTTTCGCCCTCGGGAGTTTCCCAGCTTCTTGTTTGAAGACGGCCCTCTATATAAACCTTCCGCCCTTTGGTAAGAAGTTGGGAGCACAGCTCCGCCAACTTATTCCAAGCAACTACTCTGTGAAACTCTGCCTCTTCTCTCTTCTCGGAACTGTCTGAAGGAGTCCAACTACGATTGGTTGCAACACGAAATGAGCAGACTGCGGTCCCTGATGGTATATATCGCAGTTCCGGATCCCGAGCGATATTACCGATTAACATAACCTTATTTAAACTACGATTAGCCATAAGTCCTCCTTAATAATTCTTTCGTTACTGCAAATTAGAAATTTATCCCTCTTTCTCCCTTAAAGTCTTTCAATCCCCTTTCCTCACAACCAAATAACGAAGTAGCTCCTCCATTAATTTTAGTTTTGAGTTTAAAAAGTTTGGAATTTGACTTTCCGCGTTAAAGTTAACTAGCGTGTAAAACCCTTTTTCTTGATTTTTTATTTTGTAGGCTAGATCACGAGCGCCCCAAGGTTCCGCACTTACAATTTTCCCTTTTTTGCCTTCAATCAATTTCTTTATTTCGTCTAATGTGGTTTCACGGTTTGATTCGCTCAAATCAACCCTCAAAACAACCATTAATTCGTATTCGCTTGTCATAACTCGCCCCAGTATAGCACACAGCATTAAATCTAATCAAGGTTGCTGTGTGCTGCGTCACTTCGTTCCTAAGCACACTACGTAACAGAAATTCAAGAATTTTTAGATCGCTGCGCGCTCTGCGACCATTTTATGGACTTGGTACTCCCGCATACTGCAACCACTAAAGTGGGCTAAACACAGGATCCAAGATCGCTTCAAGTAATTCCTCAACCACGTATAACTTCTATCTTAAAGCGAAAGAGGCCTCGGAAATTCCAAGGCCTCTTGATTCATCGCTACTCCTCCCCACACACCCCATCTGCTCTAAGAAGGAGCGTGCCTAGCTCTATGGAAACCGCAGTTAAGGCAGGTGATACCGAGATCGTCTCCCCCCTTAACCAGGGATTCCTTTTTATTGCACTTGGGACATCTCACACTGATCAGCACTACTGGGCCTTGATGCCCTTTCGGCGGCATTTCGGAAAGGACTTGTACCACTGTTGCCTTCTGGTTGAGCCTTCTCTCCAACCTCGCCGGATCTTTTTCACCCCCGTTCACAATTATCAGAATATCACCGCATATCCGGATTCTAGCCCTTCCTGGGAGTTTGATGAGTCTCGCCGCCGCTCTCGCTTCAGGCGTCAGCAGCAACAAACCACTTAACATCCTTGTATGGGATTCCATGGCGCTCTCCTCATCCTGTAAACTTGGGCAACAAAAAACTCACCCGTAAGGGCGAGTCTTGTGTCGCTTATACCACCTTACTTTCCCGATCTGTTACCAAATCGGGACTATCTAGAACCTCTCGCCTCAAGACCGCTCAAGATTTATCCTGAGCTCACCGAAGGACAAGGTCCATCACGCTGTAACGGGCGCTCCCGGGAAAATCTATTTACCCACCGAAGCTTTGGCGAAGGCGGGCTTTCAATTCCCCTGCTCCGCAGTGAATGGTTGGGCTAGTCACCTGCCGGGCTTCCACCTTACCCCAGCTCTCTGTCAGGTTTTCAACACCAACCCCTTCTGCATCATGCGCATTTATCTATTTAATTCGTTTGTTAGTATAAGGAATTTATAACGGCGTGTCAAATGGGTGGGCAAGCGGCCTCTGCACATCGGTCGAGAGGCCGCTCAGTCTTGTCCAGTTCGTTACGCCACTTTGTCCCGCCAAAACCACAAGCCGTTGAACGTATCGAGATACGCCTCGAAGATCTCGACGAGCATCCCTAGAGCCTCCTCAGACAGAAGATAGGCCTCGAGAGTCTCTGCCGCTAATAGCTGGAAGGAAACAAGACCATCGGAACCGCTGATCCTTGAAATAGTCAGCAGATCCTCCGACTGCAACCTCCTTAGATTTGCGAGCAGAAAACAGGCGATTGACACCGCCCTTGTCCTCTCATCACACCTCCCATCAACTGCACTGAGAACGAGCTTTTCGGCGATTTCCTCCGAAAGTCCGTTTGGCGCAATACGCTCAACTAACTCCTGTAGCTCTGGCAGCTGAAGCGACACCGCCTGAACGATTACGGGGAAGATTCTCTCCACTATCCATCCTTTCCGCCACCGCCTCTTCCCCACCGCAGCGCGTCGTACAATGTTAACAAAAAATCGAACATTTTTCAACCCATAGCTTTGGCCCTAGTACATTGATGTTATACGAGAGAAACGATAGAATATCGATATGCTGAAGGTTGGAATTGTTGGGGCGTAACCGGAAAAAGTGAGGCTACCAGAATACCCTTTAAGTTCAAATTAAGAATCCCAAAAACCTAGAAAAGAAACCAGAATTATTGAAAGAGACTCTCTCGGAAGAGTTGTTACTAGTCGGCATCTTTAAAATACTCTTATCTCTCTAAATTTATGAGTAGGCCTACTCTTTTTGTTTAACCTAGTTTTTCTTCTATCTTAGCCAACCTATCCTCTATTCGTCTTAGGACCTCCATTGTCTCAACGTGTGGAGGCGGTCCGTGGTGAGGCGGAGGTGGAGGCGGCCCGTGATGTCCAGGAGGTGGGGGCGGCGGTCCTGGTTCGTACAGTGGGTTTACTGGTACATCTGCCATTTTTGTCACCTCCTCTCGAAGAGCTTCAACTTTATTTAATAAATCTTCTTCGGTTTCGTTTTCTGTATCGGCGGTTATTTCTCTACCATCAGGAAACCCATAAATTAGTAACTCCTTGTTTTCGTTATTCTTAACTCTTAGCGGCAACCTAGTTAGCCAAGGGTACCTGTATCTTATTCGCTCTACTAGTTTATTAATGGCTGCAAGAATTAACTCATCACGGGAGAAATACAACACGCCACCGACTTGATAAGAGTTTATTTTTCCATCCTCAGCAAGTCGATAAATTCCCTGCCTATAAAAGTACTTCTTGCCAAGGACTTCTTCTAACTCTTGGGCTGTACATAAATTAGCTACCTTTTCCATAGATATTGTTACAAGTCTTACTAGAATTGTAACATAATTAGGGTAAATGTCAAGTTTTGGATTTTACACCAAAAATGCTAAAATAGCAGCGTTGCACACTGAGTCCCGTTCCATTAAGTTCTAAATGTGAATGGGCTTTAGTAGCAACGCGTGTAGGTATCTATCATCGCCAATACTGTAGGAATGGCAGCTTATGGGCTATAAAGAGCTGCGGGGGCCGTCAAGCACTCGTATTTAACTCCAAGCTCTCTTCAATTACTTCCAACCGCCCATCATGCTTATCAATCCGCTTCCTCTCTAAGTCCAATGCATCCATGTATGCTTTAATTTCTTTCTCTAAATTTAAGAGCGAAACTGTATGGCTGTCTAGTTTTTCATTTACTGGCTCAAGTTTTTCTTTGAGCGCCTTATTTATTATTTTGTCGATAGCTTCTAAATCTTTTTCTTCCATAGACTTACAATCTAACAAACAAGTATAATACAAGTCAATCTGCCTTTTTGAAAGGTAAAAAATGTTAAGAGTCGGGATCGTTGGATTGCCAAACTCTGGAAAATCTACACTTTTTAATGCCCTGCTACAGCGACAGATTGCAGAAGTCGCCGAATACCCTTTTACAACTATCAAACCAAATGTCGGTGTTGTTCAGGTACCAGACCATCGACTAAGCGAAATTTCAAAAGCAACCGGAATCCAAAAGACTGTACCAGCAGCGATTGAATTTATTGATATTGCCGGTCTTGTCAAAGGAGCGCATGAAGGAGAGGGTTTGGGAAACCAATTTTTAGGACACATCCGAGACGTTGATGTCGTTTTACACCTAGTGCGAGCCTTTCACAATCCGAATGTTCAACATCACACAGATTTTCCCGACCCCATTAAAGACAGCGAAATTGTAACCCAAGAGCTAAAACTGGCAGAGATCGAAAAGCCAACGATTTATGCGATCAATGCAGACGAAACCGACCTTTCCGACACTTCTGTCCCAATTGAGGATGCCATTAAAATTTCAGCTAAACTGGAAGCTGAGCTGTCTCAGCTTTCTCCCGAAGATCAAAAAGCCTATCTTAAAGAGCTTGGAATCGAAAAAACAGGATTGGAAAAAGTCATTTTAGCTTGCTATGAACCTCTGAACCTTATTACCTTTTTCACCATCGTTGGAAGAAAACAAGTCCAAGCCTGGCCGGTCAAAAAAGGAACCACCGCCTTAGAGGCAGCTGGAATCGTTCACACTGATATGCAGAAAGGTTTTATAAAAGCTGAAGGAATTGAATGGAACAAATTAGTTGAAGCAAAGAGTTGGAAGGCAGCAGCCGAAAAAGGTTGGATCAGACTTGAAAGCCGTGATTACGAAATAAAAGATGGCGATGTGGTAGAGTTCAAATTCAATATTTAATTAAAGGGGTCTACCCTTCCTAGGGGTTCGCTCGCTGGAAATGTAGTCACCATTATTTGACTTAATAGATCGTCAATATCTTTTTTCTCAGCCTCAGTTAGACCTACAAATGTACCAGCGCTTGCAACCGCAGGTAAAGAATACAAAGGAAATTCGATACCAACCGTTGCAGTTATCGCTGACTCACTTTGATTTTTACTAATATTCAAATCTGTCACAGAAGCTACTCTATCCATTTTATTTAAATTTATTAAGAGTCCCAGCAGCGACTGATAAGAACCTGAAAAGGAAATTCGCATTTTCGGGGCTGAACTTTGCCCAGTCGTACTTGCACTCTGGGGGGTAGTTTGGCTAACTCCTGACACAGAACTGTTACCTACCTGTGACGGAGTTTGAATTTGCAGAGCTGAGACTTTCATACCAGAAGCTGCTGCAACAGCTTCAACAAGCGATGTAATCCTCAAATTATCTGATTCCGTCGGAAGCAACTTATCCAAAGCTTCGTTATCCTCACTAATTTCCGCTGAATCTAAATTTTTAAGGGTCTGTAAGTTTCTATCTAAGACCTCTAGGCGGGCCTCATCCTCTTTAATTTTTTCTCTTGCAGAAGACCAGGAATGAAATCTTGGTACCATCACGAAATAAATTAATGAGGCAGAAATTAATAAAGCAACGAGTATCCCGGCAATTGTAAAAATCACCGTGTAATTAGAAGTTTTTGCCGCTTTCGATTTATTATCTTTCATTTTTCTATTTTAACCCCAAAGTTAGGTTAAAAATGTAGCTGTCTATGCTCTTGGTAAGGGAGCCTATGTTTACGCTCGAAAAAGTTTTATCTCCCTTCAGTGCTCCATAGAATTGATAAAGTATTTTCGGATCCGTCGATTTCACCTGCACTGTCAATTTGGAATTTTTGAAATCAAGGCTAGTCAATGTAATACCATTGGGTATAGTTTTCCCAAACTCAATAAGTTTGTCATAAAAATCTTGGTTTTTGCTTTGAGCGGCTTTTATCTGACCAATCTTCCCCTTCAAACTACCTACCTGCTGCGCTACCGATGCGTAAGTCTGCCAACTGCTCCTTTCAGAACTTAAATTTTCGGAAACCTCTCTCGCTTTGCTTTCCTCAACTAAACTGCCGTAGTAAATTGTTACAGAAATTATCGCTACTATAATTACAACGGCAATTGAGACCAAAAGCGATATACTTTTAAACTTCCCTAAATCTAGAGAAGTTTTCGGCTCGGGGATTAAATTTAATTCTTTTTGTTTTTTTTCAAAAATAGGCATAGCAGACTTACTCACCAAGGCTTTAGCGAAGGCGAGCTAACTTTTTACTAACACAATCGTAACAATAATAAGCCTCGTTTGCAAGTCAAAAAGCTGACCCTACGGCACAATTCTTGGTTTACCGCTAGGATTATCAGCAGGAGCTTCTTGCGGACCATCTCCATTTGAATCATCATCCCCGCTATCGTCTTGATCTTGATCGTCTGGTATCCCGTCGTTATCATGGTCGAAAGGAAACTCGTCAGAATCATCTGGAATACCGTCGTTGTCGCTATCTGGGTCTCCAGCATCGGAATTACCATCGTTATCATGGTCGTACGGAAGATCATCAAGACCATCTTCAATACCATCGCTGTCATCGTCAGAGTCCTGCCCATCATTTACCCCATTGTTGTTATGATCAAAAGCCATAGAGTCAGAAGAATTTAAAATGCCGTCATTATCATGATCTGTGTCCCGTGAATCGGGGGTCCCATCATTGTCATGATCAGTTGGAAAGGAATCTGCACTGTTTGCTATCCCATCACCATCCTTGTCATCTTTGGTAACAAGCGCATTAGTTTTTTGGTTATTTGCTTTTAGATTTTCTTTTTCAGAAGTTGAGGACCCAAAGTTCATTATTATTGCTGTTAGTATTATGAACAATAAGAGTGTTACCCCTAAAATTATTAAAAGCGTTTTCTTATCCTTTTTGTTTATTAGTTTTTTCAAAAACTCTGTATTCACTTTTCCTTCCAATCAAGAATTGAGTAATTCCCAATCGTCGGAAACAAAGGAGGCGGCACTACACTTAAATTTTGATCGTAGGTCAAGTTACGGGTTTGGTAACCAGTCCCATCAGTGTAGGCAAACCCGTACCGCTTGTTGGTACCAATCGAACCGTAAACCGTAACTATGTTTCGCCTGTAATAGGTAGAACTACAGTCTTCGTTGTAATAATTACGGCCGACTCTTCCTTTTTGGGCAAGCAAGGCGGCATGAATTTTTAGTTCCTTACTATCATCGTTGTAACCTGGCTGAGTCGGAAGAGTACCTTCACTGTTCAAACCAACCGAAATATCCTTCTGGGCAATCAGACCTAGCTTGTCGCTGCCGTCAAGATTGGTGTACTCAAGATCACTGTTTATAAAGATTGAACGGTCGGTCGACTCCGGCAAAGTCGCTGCTGCTATTGTAAGCTGAGCATCGTCAATTTGGCCGTCAATCCATAAATTATCCTCAACAAAGATAAGACCATTATTTGGAAAAAGGACATCGTTACCAATCTTGGTTTGGCTGTTAATTGTATTCTTATCTTGCCATTTATACTGATTACCAGTCCAGCAAGATCCGGTTGTACTGTTCACCCTGTAAATGTCGAAACTATGGATCGGAGCTGTCTGTAAAACGATGTGATAACCACTGGCTCCCGAGGGACCGTAGTAAAGCCCATCTGGTGGTTGGGCTTTTTCTTTAATATCGGCTAAATCCGCTGTTACTTGATTGAAATCTACAGGCGGAACTGGAAAACTAGTCCCTCCAAGAAAGACTTGAGAAGGATCCGGACGGTGAGTATGGACCCCCGGCTCATTTGGTCCGCTATGATCGGGATCATTATAATTAGCCATAGCACTAGTAACTAAACCGTGGGCTACACCATCAAAACGAACCCCGCCATTGTTATGAACTGGGCCAAAAACTTCAGTACCCTCTCCAAAGCGGAGATGATTGGTTGTATCATTGGCCACAACAGCATATTGGGCAAACGATGGTACGCCAAGTGTAGCTATAATCGTCCTATTTTCATTACCGTCTGCAACGTCTCCTCTAGATTCTACTACCACCTTACCACCACCACTTGCCCCACCTCCTCCACAAGGCCCAAAATAATCACCATGGGCCAAATGAGCCGCCACGGCAGAAGGGGCAACTGTTAGGGTCTCATCGACTGGTGGTGGAACGTGGCAAATAATAACCTTACCCCCCTGGGTAATTTCTGGTGGTGCAACCCAAAGGGTGTAGGTACCAATCACCTTTCCGGTATTATCCGTATAGTTGTGTACAAAGGGGCCATATGGAGGGGAACCTACGCAAGGGTTGCCATCACAATAATCGTCAGGGGAGTGCACAAGATGCCAAAGGTAGTAGTTTATTCCTGCCTCAGCAACATCTAAGGCAGACAGCCTTCTGACTCCCGCGTTTGAATTTTTTAATCCCAATATGACCAAACTAACGACAACAAAGAGAACTCCAGCAACAATGCTTATTAGTATTATCGACCAAATTAAAGCTAATCCCCGCTCTTTTATAAAACAAGTTCTCATAAATTAGTTTTATTCCATCTAAGCTGCGCACTAGTTTCCACTTTAAATGGGCTTGGATTATCCAGCTGTTTAAAAATAAATTTCATCTTTATCAGCGTAACCTCCAAGGGATTTATAGGTGCGGAGAGCGTCTCTCCATCTTGATTATAATACGAAAAGATTCTTTCTGCCCCATTAATCACATCAAAGGCTAAAATTTTTGTTGTTTCGGAAGCTGGGTTGTAGGTATATGGCGCTTCAGAACCGGTTGGCGGTATCTCGCCTCTCATCAAACTTGTTCCGTCTAGGTAAAATCTCACCTGGAATGGAGCAGGATCTGTTGCGACTACATATTCTCTAATTGTTAGGCCCTGGTTTCCTGCTGACACAATTTCAGTTGCTTGTCTTACCTCTTTTGTAATTCTTTCACAAACTGCTTGAGCTTGATTATTCGCCTTGTAGGATTCCCAACTGCCTTGGCTTCTTTTAAAAACCTGAACAATTATAGTTATAACGACGATTAGAATAATTGAAGATATTCCAATCGCGATAAGAAGTTCAAGTAAACTAAAGCCGCGGTTTCCAGTTTTTAATTTTTCCCACCAATCCGTGATTTTCATATTTCTTTATGGCCCTGTTATCGTAAATCCAGCTGTTTGGGTGGTAGATTTACCGTCGGGCTTGGTTACTACCAAATCCCATGTTCCGGTAGCTACTCCGGTTAAATCAAAATTACAAGAAAGTTTCGTATCCGAATCGCTACTAACTACATCGGTGGCAATAATATCGCTCTGGCCGCTTTTTACAAGTTTCAGGATGGACCCAACTGGTAAATTGGCCCCAAGCACTTCTACTGAGACAACAAGGTTGTTTAGGCCAGAGTTGGGTGCAACTTGGGAAATCTGTGGCCAGGAAGAGTCAGTAGTCACTTTCAAAGTAGCAGCAGTACTACTCCCAGCTGGCACACTCACATTTTGGTATGGGTTGGTGCTGATAATATAATAGCCATCTGGCACTGAAAAACTATAGTTGTCCCATTCCAAATCGGCAATTGAAATTACCCCGCCAGAACCGCTACTGAAAGTATCAGAATACTTGGGAATGTACGGATTTATTTCATCTGGATCCTTGTAAATTGCCTTTTCCTCAGAACCGGCAACTGCCACTTCTAAGTCTGGGACTGGTGCCCCGGATTCATTTACGACTGTGATCTGTAGGTTGGCGAGTAAATCAATTTTCAGCGTTTTATCGGCCACCTGCTGAGCCAAAATATTAAAGTCACCATTTGTTGGATTATAACCAGGTATGTTATCCGGGTAGGTTTGATCGCTGGAGTATTCAGGCAGACTAACCTCAAGGTGGTAGCTATTATTGGTGTCTTCTGGAAGTAGGGGGATTTGCAAATCGCCGTTTACATCAGTAATAGTCACGATTTCCCAAGTTGGGCCTAAGTTGACATTAGTAAGAGTCACATTAGCGTTGGGTACCGGATCTCCGTTGGAATCTATCACCTGTAAAAAGAGGATTCCAGTATCATCGCTCGTCTCAGCAGCATTAGCAGAAATGTTGGTCGAAATTGACGTCAAGACCTTGGCGTTACTATTGCCTCTTACCTGGGTAATTGCTGAACAACCGGCGGTAAAAGAAACCGGTTGTCTTACTTCTATTGTGACTTTCTTGTAGTCAAACGCATAAAAATCCTGAGGCTTACCCGGAATAGTTCCAGAAGCATTACCATCAAAAGGGTCATCTACAAAGTTAATGTAAGTAAGCACCAGGTAGCTATATCCACCCGAATTTACCTGCGCCACGTCGAGAAGACCACCATGGGGCAAAACTGTTCCGCACTGAGTAGAAAGTTCATCGTAAGGCATGTTTTTGAGAACTTCCATCTTTTCATTGGCAAGGTTTTGGGCGCGCACTATATCTTGGGAAACTAGGGTTACTTTTAAAATCGAAACAATTGTTGAAAGGATTGCGGCGCCAGCAATAGCAATAACAGCAGTAGCGATCAAGGTCTCGATTAACGTGAAGCCTTTTTGCGGATTTTTAGAAATAGGCAGACATTCCCCCACACATTAATTCTACAAAAAATCCTTTCACTTTTCCATCCCGAACCTTAATTTACAATATTACTCTACACTTCAATTTATCAATAGATTGAAGTGGTCGACCACCTAAAAGCTTTGCACGGGCCTTCATATTTGTTTTCGCACCAAGGAAAGCTTCCAACCAACTCATCTCTCTTTTCTCCTCTTTAAACCTATCGGCAAACCTTCTAATAAACTCCTTAAATTTCGGGTTCCCTAACTTATACCCTACATCCCTAATTGTCGCTGTACTAACCTTAAGAGCATCGGAAATACTTTTGTAATCCACCCCTACTTCGAGCATAACCGCAATTGCCAACCTTTTCGCAAGCATTGTTTTTTCCGCACTCGACAAAAATACATTCAAAAACTCTTCGGTAACCGCTTCGTCGTCCAAATTAATAATTACTCCCCAAAAGGTCTCTAAAATATCTTTATAAACTTTTTCTTTCAGCGGGACTTTAGATACTCTCGTCATATACTTCAATTTATCAATAGATTGAAGTGTAAGTCAAGAGAAAAATTTGTCGACAGAACTAAAATACAGGGCTTGATAACGAAAATAATTTATCCTATAATGCTTACTGAGAAAGGAGGCTGAATATGCCATCAGACCCAAGGGTCTTAGGAAGGATTATCGACGAACTTGTGCCCCGGATTCCCCAACGTTCGGTCCACGTCTACGAGGAGTCTCGGATATTCGCCAGGCTCGAGCTGACGGAGGAAGACCTCTCCGACCTTCTATACGAAGTCCAGAACGAGGGTACATGTCCAGAACTCGATCTACCCAACATGTTCAAGGAATTCATCGCCGAACAACACCCCGAGACCGCCGCGTACGGAATCTTGCGGTTCGTCAAGAGGCGACAGGAGATGCTTGCGGCAGCCTAGACACGGAGAGAATCAACAAAGAGGGTACTTGGAAACGAGTGCCCTCTTATCGTAATTAACTTTGTCAGCTAACTACCTTTTTAAGCTTTTGGCCTTCGGGGGTATCGACTACCTCGTAACCTTTCCCTTTGATTTCGTTTCTTAATTTATCTGATTCTGAAAAATCGCCTTTTTTCCACGCTTCTTCGCGCTGTTCAATAAGCTTTTTTACTTCTTCTGGTACTTCAGCAGCCTCTTCAGCGACTTTTTCGAGATCGAGCCCAAGAACTTCGTCAAACTTATATAATGTAGCAGCCTTTTCGCCTACAGGCATATTGCTTCTTACCAAATCCCAAACCAAAGTTAGTGCAGCTGGTGTATCTAAATCATTATTGACAGCATCAACGAATTTCTTTTCGAAATCACTGTTTACACTAGTTACTTCTCCGTTTGTAACATAACCAGTTAGTTCCCGATATAAATTATTCAATGCAGTTTCAGCAGCTTTGAGGGAATCCCAGGTAAAATTCAATCTTGAGCGGTAGTGTGTTGTTAATGTTAAGTATCGAAAAGCTAATGGATTGAAGCTTTTTTTAACCAAGTCGCTTACCGTGTAAACATTTCCCTCTCTCCTCGCCATTTTCTTTCCGTCAACCAACAAGAAGCCGGCGTGCAACCAGTAGTTAACTACTTTTTCTCCTGTGGCAGCTTCACTTTGGGCAATTTCATCCTCGTGGTGAGGAAAAATATTGTCTTCCCCACCGGTGTGAATATCAATCCTTCGACTTTGCTCATGATTAAACTCCCCGTCTTTAAACGCATCAGTCAAATATTTTAATGACATTGCGGAGCATTCTATATGCCAGCCGGGGAAGCCTTCGCCCCAAGGACTATCCCATTTCAAACTACGATCGTTTTGGGCTTTTTTCCAAAGAGCAAAATCAATAGAATCTTTTTTATCGGTCTCGGTTGCCACCCTAACTGCTCCCAGCAATTTATCCATTTTATCTAGAGTGTTGCCGGATAATTTTCCATAGTCAGCAAACCTCTTGACGTCGAAGTATATGGTCCCCCTAGTTTCATAGGCAAAACCTTTTTCCAGTAGTTGTTTAGTTAATTCAATCATTTCGCTGATGTGTTCAGTGGCCTTAGGAAAAACATTGGCTGGAATTATGTTGAGGACTTTTTCATCGTCGAGAAACTTTTTTGTGTATTCAGAAGCTACTTCTTGCGGGGTCTTTCCCTGTTTTAGCGCCTCATCAATTATTGGATCAATAGCGGCCTCTTCACCTGCCCCACGAGGTCCTGACGTAGCGGGGTCAGTCCGCATATGCCCAACATCGGTAATGTTTTTAACGTGATAAACTTTGTAACCGTTGTAAGTTAATACTCTTTTGAGAATATCGGCCGAAAGATATGTCCGCAGGTTTCCAATGTGAATATCTCGATAAACCGTCGGCCCACAAGAATAAATTCCAACTTTATCCGAATTAATTGGAACAAACTTTTCCTTCTTTTTTCCAAGTGTATTGGTTAAAAAAATATCGGCCACAAGGTTATTATAACGTGAATTGGTCGATTAGTTAATCTTTATGTTATAATCTTTTCGTCCAAAACCGACGGACAATCAGCTAAGAGATCAAACCAGCGAAGCTGGTGGGAAGGACAGAGAAAAATGGCACCCAAAAAGGAAGAGCGAAGCAAAACGATCATACGAAGAATAATCGCTGTCGCCTGTGTTCTTTTTCTAGTCGCTAGCGGCTTCTTGGGGTTGGCGGTCAGAAATATTCTCACGCCAGCAGGAGCCGCCGCCGAAGAGACCGTCACCAAAGACGATGTTTGGCTGTCTCAAGGAGCCTCTGTACTACCGGAGTGGGGCGTCGTCTGTGGCATCAGAACACAACCGGTCTCGATGGACGATTTCCACGCAAAGACTTCCGAAACACCAATCGTGTTCTTAACCGACTTGAAGGATACTACCTGCTGCGGAAGCGATTGGGGAAGTACGCTAAAGATCGTCTATCTCGACATAAACCAGGACCCTCCCATCCAAGCAGAGGTGGTCGTCGCCAAAGCAAAGGGCTATCAATACATAGGAAGACGCACTCTCGACAGGGGCACCAGCGGCAAAGACACCGGCACTATCACGGTAGAGCTAGCCGCCGACTACAGCTCAGGTGGAAAGAGGGTCGAAGTGATCTTAGGCTTGGTCTTTGGAGGTATATTTGCCCTTGCCGGGATAAGAGCTCTGGCCGTCTTGATTATCTACTTGAGGGCTACAGGACCGAAATCGGAAATCGACGTCGGCTGAGGGAAGAGATCATTCGGACTCGTGCGGGGCGTGCGGAACCAGCAACACTGCGCGCCCTGCTTCCCAATCCCCAATTTTCACATTTCATTAAATCAAAACGCTACAAATGTACACACAAATGTAATGTACACACCAGGAGTGTACAATGTTTTAACCGACCTTAGATGATTAGTCGGCGTTAATAAAAAAACCGCTATTACGGCAGCTGGCGTCTTAAAACTTGCAAAAATACAAAGAGGAGACGGAAACTGAACGATTAGAGAATTTCCGAGGATGTCCCGAAGTATTTTTGCAAAGTTTTACAGCCAGCGAAGTTTAGCGGAAGTTTTGGTACCACCTTTCCAAAAAGGTGGTAAAAGTAGTTTAGGAAAGCTTTTCTTTGACAACACCACTTACCAGGCCCATATCTGCTTTTCCTTTGAGTTTCGGAGAAAGAACCCCCATTACCTTCCCCATATCCTGCATAGAAGAGGCACTGGTTTCAGCTACTGCACTATCAACCAATTTTCGTATTTCCTCTTCACCCATTTGTTCCGGAAGATATCCTTGCAATATTTCCAGTTCCTTGCTTTCTTTATCAGCGAGTTCTTGCCTACCCCCGGCTTTATAACTCTCGATCGACTCTTTTCTCTGCTTTATTTCTTTTTGGATAACTCCTAAAATTTCCTCATCGCTAGGGTTGTAACTAGCACTTTCCTTAGCAATTGCAAAGTTTTTAATTGCGCCTAGTAACAAACGTAGGGTTGAAACCTTCAACTCATCTTTTGCTTTCTGCGCCTCTATTAAATTTTTTTGAATCTTCTCTAGCATAAGCCCCCTTTTTATTTTAATTTTGAATTTTAACTTTTGCCTTTTTACTTAATACTCCATTCTCCCCTCAATCGCCCGACTAAGAGTCACTTCATCAGCATATTCTAGATCTGCCCCAACTGGCAAACCACGAGCGATACGGGTGATTTTTATACCTAGGGGGGAAATTAGTTTTTGCAAATACATTGCCGTACTTTCACCCTCAACACTTGGATTGGTTGCCAAAATTATTTCTTTTATGGCGCCTTTTTTTAGTCTATTAAGTAGCTCTTTTATCCGAAGATGCTCTGGCCCAATCCCCTGCAGGGGCGCAATACAGCCGCCAAGAATATGGTAAAGCCCTCTGTAAGCGCGTGATTTTTCAAGGGCTGAAACATCCAATGGTTCCTCTACTATCATTATAGCGGACTTATCACGGCCTTCAGCACTACAGATTTCGCAAGGATTCACTTCCGTGATATTAAAACAAGTTTCACAAATTGTGGTTTTTTCTTTTAGATCAACTACTGCGCTAGCTAGTTGCGCGGCATACTCTTTTGGAGCATTCAATAAATGGTAGGTTAGTCGCTCTGCTGTCTTTGGACCAATACCGGGAAGTTTTTCAAATTCGACTATCACTGCCTCAACTGATTTTGGAATCCGCATATATTAACAATTTGTTGAACTAACCTTTGAGAAGATCCTGCAATCCTTCCATTCCGCCCATCATCCCCTGCATTTTTTTCGCGGCGACTTTTTGGGCTTCATCGAGAGCTTTATTAACTGCATCTTTCAGATCATTTGGATTGACATCCTGCGGAAAGTCAATTTCTTTTATTTTTTGTGCCGCATTTATGCGGACTTTCACACCATGCACCTCGACATCGATAATTTCCGACTCGAGTTCCTTCTTCATCGCATCTGCTTTTCTTTTTAGATCGTACATCTGCTTCAACTTATCAAACATAGTACCTCCGATTTATTTAATAATTTTATTCTAGCTTGCTAAAAATTTCAACCGGATCTGCTTCCGTAGCTAGTTTCTCTTTTTCTTCTTTCTTAGGTTCGGGTGGTCTCTCTCCCACTACACATTTTACCCGAAGTTTCGCTCCTATTACTTCTTCCAAAACGTCTTCAAACATTTCCTTGTACTTTTTTTCCTCGGCTTTTTCTTTATGGAACCTGTAACCAAACTCCAAAATCAATAAATCTTCGTCGACGTTTTTTACTTTTGCGCTACTTAAAAATATCCCAAGTGATGAGCTTTTCTCTTTTGCGGCTTTTAGCATTTTAGACCAATTATCATGGAGTTTTTTTAAGATCTTTCCTTCCGAGGGATTTGGTTTGCTCGGATTTTCTTTTTCAATCTCTTTAGCCACGGCTTCACGGGCTGGTTCTTTTTCAGTTTCCGCTTTGACAACGGCTGGCTCCTCCTCTTTTGGTTCTTCAGTAACATTAGCAATATCTTTATCTTCTTCAACAATCGCTTCCCCCATTTTATCTAAAGAGCCTTCAACTATTGCTATTTCGAGGGGCAATTGGGGAATTGTAGAGTCTCGGAGTTGCTCAATTGATTTATTAAACAGATCTGTTAGTTTTAACAATCTTTCCTTGGGCAGTTTTTTGTTCAGCTCGACCAAAGCTTCAAGTTCTTCTTTGGCAATAGGTTCTAACACAACCCCAGCCCCTGCTTTCACAAGTATTATTTTTCGCAGTATCTCTAGAACTGATTCAGTTAAAATACGCACATTTCCACCTTCTTTGAGATAACTATCAAGCCAAATTAAAGACTCTTTTGCCATGCCTTTTTCCAATAGATCAAGCAAACTTATTGACGAGGCGGTCTCTTTCTTCCCAAGAATCGACAGCGTTTTTTCTAAATCTGCTTTTGTGTCAACAGAGACAACCTTTTCTAGTAGAACCTCGGCATCCCTGAAAGCTCCTGCTGCCATTTTTGCAATTTCTTCTAAGGAATCGGCGGAAATTCCCCAAGCTTCTTTTTTCACTATGGATGTTAGCTTTTCTTTTATTTGAGAAACATCAGGCATTTTGAAATCAAATTTGGTAACCCTTGAGGCTATAGTTGCCGGTATTTTGTGGGGCTCAGTTGTCGCTAAAATAAAAATCGCGTGGGCGGGTGGTTCCTCCAATGTTTTCAAAAGGGCGTTAAAGGCCTCTCCAGTCAACATGTGAGCTTCGTCGATAATGTAAACCTTGAATTTTCCACCGGCTGGGGCAAGCTTTATTTTCTCCCGCAACTCTCTAATTTCATCAATACCCCTGTTTGAAGCAGCGTCAATTTCAATTAAATCAAGGTTGGAACCATCAGTGACAGAAACGCAAACCTCGCATTTGTTACAGGGCTCGCCAAAAACGTTTCCGGTATATGTAGAACAGTTCACCGCCTTCGCAACAATTCGGGCAACTGATGTTTTTCCAGTTCCGCGAGAACCAGAAAAAAGATAAGCATGGGAAATTTTTCCGCTTTTTAGTTGGGCTAGTAGTTGATCCCTGATTTGTTCTTGGCCTACAACTTCACTTAAAGCTTGAGGTCGGTATTTACGGTACAAAACCATCGCGATGATATTTTACACTAGCCTAGACCTGAAAACAATTGATATAATAAACCTTGATGACACCAGAGGAAGCCTTCGAACAAAAACTTAACGACGTTCCGATGACAGCAGAAGGAAAGGTTATTGAAGTCCTCCCCGATGACATCGGCGAAACCCCACATCAGCGATTTGTCATAAAACTTGATGCTGGAAACACAATTCTTATCGCCCATAACTTGGAGAGAGCTTATAGAGTACCGGTGAAGCTTGGCGATGAAGTAGAGGTTCATGGAACTTACAAGTGGAACAAATATGGTGGGCTAATCCACAAAACCCATCACGATGAGCGTGGTGAACACGAGGATGGTTGGATAAATTTAGTCGGAGTCCATCATCCAGACTTTACCAAACCAGTTGACGCAAAACTAGCTTAGTTTTTTATTTTTCAACCTCTCAATTGCCTGCGAAAGCAACTGAACATATAATTCAAACCCAATTAAGGCTATGTTGCCACTCTGGGCTGTTCCGAGCAAGTTACCGGCGCCGCGAATTTCGAGGTCGTGTTTTGCTATTTTAAAACCAGACCCTAGCTCCGTACTTTCTGAAATCGCTGCTAATCTTTCCAAACTTTCACCCTCTGGTACATAATTTTTAGGATAAAAGAGATGGGCATAGGCGGCTCTGTCGGAACGCCCAACCCTACCACGCAGCTGATAAAGTTCTGACAGACCAAACGCTTGAGCATTTTCAATTATGATGGTGTTAACATTCGGCATGTCCAGCCCCGAACCAATAATCGTCGTACAAATTAGTACATCATATTTTTTCTCATAAAAGAGATCCATAACTTTTTCCAAACTTGTTACCTGCACCTTGTTACTTGTTACTTTCCTCTCCATTTGTCCATGAGCAAAAGTAACTCTTGCAGAAGGAACAAGTTTTTGGATTTCTGCCGCTTTTGAGGCTATTTTTTGAACACTGTTAAAAACATAATAAACTTGCCCGCCTGCCATTGCCTGGCGGCGAAGCTCCTGGCGGGCAGGCCCGCCCCGGAAAATTTCTTTTTCGATTGCTAATTTAACTTTTTCTTCGTCAAATTCGCCGACCGAAGTTTCAATCGGCTTTCTACCGGCTGGTGCCTCACTCAAAACCGACATATCTCGCAAAGTAGTTAGCGCCAAATTTAAAGTTCGCGGTATTGGGGTTGCACTTATGGACAAAACATCCACTACGGGTTTTATGGTTTTTAATTTCTCTTTGTGCTTCACGCCAAAACGGTGCTCCTCATCAATTATCAAAAGCCCTAGATTTTTAAATTCCACGTCGTCACTGAGAAGTCTGTGAGTCCCTATAACAACATCAATTGATCCATCTTTCAGCCCACTGACAACGTCGACTTGTTTTTCTTTTTCTTCAAAGCGTGAAAGTTTTTCAATTCTTACTGGAAAGCCTTGTAATCTTTCTCGAAATAAATGGAGGTGCTGCTCTGCTAAAACTGTGGTTGGAACTAAAATTGCCGCTTGGCGACCAGCTTGAGCTACTTTAAATGTCGCTCTAATTGCCACCTCAGTCTTACCAAAACCAACATCTCCAACTAAAACTCTATCCATTGGGTGATTGCTTTCCAAATCTGCTTTAATTTCCATCGCTGCTTTCAGCTGATCAGCCGTTTCTTCATATTCAAAGGCCTCTTCAAGTTGTTTTTGCCAAGGAGTATCAGTACCAACACCGACCCGTGTTGAAAGTTGCCTTTTTGCGTAAAGTTCAAGCAGTTCTTTTGCGTATTCCGTAACACTTTCAGTGACTTTTTGCCTTGTCTTCTCCCAAGCGCCAGTCCCCAAGTATGAGAGTGGGACTTTTCTGCCACCAACTCCAATATATTTTGTAATCCGCTCGATTTGATCTACCGGCACGAAAAGTTTGTCACCCTTCGCGTATTCGACAATTAAATGCTGATTAGTCAGATTTGACTTTCTGCCAGTCTTTTCATCTGTTTGAGCCAAACCGTCATAAATTTCCTCATCTTGCAACGAAGCGAGACGACCCAATTTTTGAGGCTTCAATGGCACAAGCGACGAGGCGTCACAGGTAAATCCAACCTTCCTTGATTCGCGCGGATTTGAAGCAGAAGAAAATTGTTGATCGTCGAGCTTCAAATTAGAAATCCCGATAAACCTCCCAACCCCATAATCTATATGAACGACCAAATCTCCAGGTTCTATTTCTGATAAAAATAGGCGAACCGAATTCCCTGATTGCAGAGGAAATTTCTTTTGTTTTGTCCATTTCGGAGCGATTTTTGGCGTAATACCACAAGCGATTATATACACTTCTTTTAACCTTTTTATTATTCCTTGAGTAAAAATATTGAACATGTAAATATTTTCAACCTGCTCACCAATTAAGTCGATTCTCACCGGAATTTTGTATCTTTCCAACCAAATATCAATTAAGCCGCCGCGTTTAGAAAACTCCCCGGCTTTTGCAATCGTACCGGGAGAAATATTTTCGTATCCTAAATTCGTTAATTTAGCTGCAAGAACAGTAGGCGAAACTTTGTCACACAAAGCAATATTTAAACCTGTTTCATTATATTGATCCATAATCATCCCAACGCAAACAAACCCATTTCTAGAATATGGGGTATGTTTTTATTTAGTTTAGTTGCTGCCTACATTCCACTATTTCAGCCAATTAATAACCACTTCGGCCGCTCGCTGAATTGTTTTTTGGATGTCTGATTTTTCTTTTGAGAATCGTTGCAGGACCCAGTCTTCAGTCTCCATCGAAACATTGGGTCGGCCAATTCCAACCCGCACCCGACTGAATTCATCGGAGCCCAATGATTCGATAATTGATTCAACGCCCTTGTGGCCGGCGGAACTTCTGCCAAACTGATGTTTTATTTCGCCAAATTCGAGATCGACATCGTCATGAACTACCAGGAGCTCCTCTGGCTTTATTTTATAGAAATTCGCAATTCGATTAACCGCTTTTCCAGAAACATTCATAAAGGTCTGAGGCTTAACTAAAAGTCTCTCATTATCAAGAGTATAAATAATAGAGTCGAATTTCTTATTGAATTGGGGACTAGCCGCATACGTTGATAAAAGTTCGTCAATCACCATAAACCCAACATTGTGCCGGGTAAATGCATATTTTTCTCCAGGATTTCCGAGCCCCACTACTATTTTCATCGCCTTAAGATTAACAGGTAAAATGCAGCCATTGCAAGCGCGGGAAACTTAAGAAGTTGTTTTAGAAAAAATTGTGTCTTCCAATCTTTCCATTTCCGCTGCATCATGGGGGTTTTCGTGGTCAAATCCAAGAAGATGCAAGACTCCATGAATGACTAAAATCCGTGCCATATCATCCACCATTATGTCTTCCTTTGCAGCGCGATCAAGTAGCTGCGGATAGGAAATTAAAATATCGCCCAAATTTAAATAGGAAGACGGTGGTGTAACAAAAGTTTTTGGTTTTCCGGTGTCCAGAGAATAAGCGAAAGAAAGAACATCAGTTGGCTTATCCAAATTAAGATATTTCTTATTCAACTCACGCATTTTTCGATCCCCAATAACAGAAATTACCAGAGAAACCTTTCCCTTCACGTTCTCAGCAGAAAGGGTCGCCTCTGCGGCGACCACCAAAACACTTTTTTTGATTGGGTAATGAGGTTCAACATAGGCAACAACTTTATAGTTCATCTTATTCTTCTTCCTGATACTTCAATTTGCGCTCAAGAGCCTCCTTTGCTCTCTTGCGATGAATAGATGGTTTCTCATAAAACTCCCTTTTGCGAAGTTCTTTAAGAACACCTTCTTGCTGCACTTTTCTGTTGAATTTTCTGATCAGAGAATCAACACTTTCGCCTTCATTTGCTCTAACTATTGCCATGTAATATTAAAGTAAAAAGACACCCCCTAACTTAAGTTAAAAGTTAAAATTTAAAAGTCCAAAGCCAAAAATTAGCTCTTTCTACGCTTACTCCCAACCTTAATCGCCTAACAAGTGGAGGTGTAAATGCGGAACCTCTTGATACACTCCTCCATTTACAACTACCCTATAAGAGCTTTCTAATTTTTTGTCTTTAACTAATTGTTGTATCACTTTTATTATTTTTGTCAACAACTTTGTATGATTCTCCTTCAAATCAAGAAAGCTTTCAATATGTTCCTTTGGTGTAATTAAAAGATGTACCTTTGCCTTTGGTCGTATATCCGGGAAAACAACCAAATCGGCGTCCTGGTAAACGAAATTTGCTGGTATTTCTCCTTTTACTATCTTACAAAATGTACAATCCATAATGCCCAAGGAAATTATTTTTTAGACCTTAATTTTAGATCATCTAAAACCTGGTACGGTATTTTCAAATAAAATCCAACAAATCCAAGCTCTTTTCCTGTACTGCTAAAACCATGATAATCACTTCCGCCGCTGACAGCAAGGCCCTTTTCCTTTGCTATTTTTTCATAGTGAGCAACGCAGAGCTTTGTATCTTCCTCGCTGTCACGATGAGAATAGACCTCAATTCCATCAAGGCCATTCCCTAG
Organism: Candidatus Woykebacteria bacterium RBG_13_40_15; assembly: GCA_001816655.1. GTDB lineage: Bacteria > Patescibacteriota > Microgenomatia > Woykebacterales > RBG-16-39-9b > RBG-13-40-15. The sequence continues at coordinate 53,477 of MHCP01000028.1, forward strand.
AAGTTCAGCTAGATAATGATCGTCAAATGTTAATTTTCCACTTTCTGAATCTTTACTAACTAAATCCCAACTGGGGTGTGCAAGTATTGCTAGCCCTCCATGTTTGTGAATCAGATCAATTGAATCCTTTGGGTCTAGAGCTTCCCTTCTGTGATGAGCCGGCATACCCGTTATTAAATATTTTCTGATGAAATCGCTAGCTGTTGGAATACCACCAAAATCCTCCAAAAGTTTCTTTTTATTCTCGAGATCATTTATAACCATCCATGCAATGTGGGGTTTTCCTATTACCCCACGCGTCAGACTCTTCAAATCGCCGAGATTTATTAAATATCCTAGTTCATTTAAGGAGGCTACCACTTTTTCCGCTTGTTGTTCTCTTTGGGTTTGTAATTCTTTCAAAAAGGATTGAAAAGTTTTATTTTTCCAATCTATAAAATAACCAAGGATATGAAATTCTCTTTTCTCGCTGGGGTAACAAGTAATTTCGGTTGCTGGAACTACTTCAATACCAATTTTTTTTCCGGCGGAAGTAGCTTCTGAAAGTCCCGAAACGCTATCATGATCAGCAATTCCGACAGCGCTAAGACCTATCTTTTTTGCTTTTTCAACTACGGCTGCGGGAGAAAGTCCTCCATCTGAATAATATGTATGGGCGTGTAGATCAATGTACTTTTTCATAGTAAGCTTGTCAAATCCATTTATGGTGAGCTTGTCGAACCATCAGGCGATTTTAATCCTTTCGATACTTAAAATCAATTACTTAATGAGCGGATGGGACTTTTAGTCGCTAATAATTTCGAAAGATAAAGTTGTTACAGAAAGATCCAATTGACTTTCCACAATTTCTAAAACAAAATAAAAAGGCTAGATAAAAAACACTAGAGGGCACCTTGACAGCTAAAATAATAGCCAGTCTATGAAGAAGGAGGGCCGATCATGGCAAAGAAAAAAGCGGCTGGTCAGCCCCCTAACGAGGCTGACTTTACCTTTCCTGAACAAGATACGAAGCTAGACTTCCGTGTAATCAATACCGTTTCGCAACCACGCAAGGAATTCCCCGATATACGAGAGCTAGCTGATAGCATCGCAAGACACGGCTTGCTCTACCCCCTAGTCATCCTAAAACTCGATGAGGAGCAATGCAGAAAGTACTTGGGGAACCTAAACGCAATCTGGGAGAGTGAGCACTGTATCGAAGAGCTAACCGTGGTACGCGAGGGGAAAAAGCGCATTTTCTATCTCCTCCTTGCCGGAGAGCGCCGGCTACGTGCTTATCGCCACTTGTGGAAGAAAGGCTGCAGCGATTGCCTGGAAGTCTACGGCAAGGAGAAACGCGGCACGTGCTTCAGACGGCACATTTCGGTAGAGGGAATGATACCCACCAGAATCTGCGAAAACATGCCGATTCACGAGGCACTAATCCTACAGATGATCGAGAACACGAGCCGTGTCCAGCTATCCCTCAATGATGAAGCACGCGGCCTGGCCTATCTCTACAGAACCTTTCGGATGGCCGATCCCGCTCTTACCGTGAAGGACTTCGCTCGTCACTTTGGACGAGGAGAAACCACTGTTAGAAGTGCTCTTCGCTTCTGCAAGTTACCACCCGAGATCCAAGGTGCTGTCGACAACGGTAATGATTACGGCAAGCTTGAGTTTGGAATAGCCGTCCAACTTGCCAGACTTCAGGAACACGGTTGCGACGAGGAAGAGCTCCTACACCGTATGAAAACAGCGCAGCTCGACAGAACCACGGTCCCCGATTTCCGTCAGTCCGTGACGAGCTACCTGCAATTCCTGAGAGGGCAGGGGTGTCTTTTCGATAGCGATGTAAGTAGGCGACTTGCAGCACTTGGACAGCACAAACAAATAGTCGAGCGACACATTCTTGGAGCGCTTTACACCCAGCTCCAATACATGTTGACAGTGATCCGTCTGTTTGAGAACGGTGATCTTGGAATGGAAGACTCTCCGTTCTCTGTGAGAAGCCCAGTCAAAGTATACCTTCGAGTAGTTCAAACTCTCGCGCAAGCCCTTCCTCACATGCGCCAGTTCCTGCCGGAGAAAGACCTAGCGATGATTGGGGCAACTTTGGCAGAAGGATTAGAGGTCACACGCATTCTCGAAGCAGCCTTAGCGGAAGCGAAAGAGACCGGAACGGAAGCACCAGGACCGGAAGAAAAGGAGGTAGGGATCCCGGTTGGTGCTCCTGGGGGCAACTTGCATCAGCAGGATTAGTCCCCTATTGTACGCGGAGGGTAGCAAGCATGGATGCTTCTACCCTCTCTCCGTTTTAAAAAAGAAAACCTGATATAATCCCTTTTGTGATAGACGAAGAATTCCAAAAACTAGTTTCAAACGCACTAGAATCATTACCCACTTTTTTTAAAGAAAAACTTGATAATGTAGATGTAGTGGTGGGAGATTGGCCAAGCCCCGATTTATCAAAAGGGAGGCTTTTGCTTGGGCTTTATCAAGGAGTTCCAAAAACTCGGCGTGGGACAGGGTACTCTTTTGTTTTACCCGATAAAATAACGATTTTTAAAGGTCCCATTGAGATTTTTTCGAAAGGAAACAGCGAATCAATTAAGGAAATTGTGGCCGATACAGTCCAACACGAAATCGCCCACCATTTTGGAATAAGTGATAGTAGATTAAAAGAATTAAAAACCTAGGGTCGACCTCTCTCCTTTGCGCGAGATCTCCCCTAACTTGTAGCAACTCGTTTCCTCCCCTCCTTTCTCATCAGACCAATCCTTCCGCCTCAGCATACTCCTGCAGCACTCGACACGCTTCTCGAGTCAGCCCCCGCACCTCTAGAGAGCCGGATGCGAGTTCTAGATCTCCAACCGTGATTATACCCGCTGCATTCGCCGCTTGGAGCGTCTTTTCAGCTATTTCCGAAGCTAGCCTGCTACCGTCGTTACTCTGTCTAACCACGATCTTTTCCGTAACCAATAGAAGGTCAGCAGCTCTAATTGTTCTTCCGCCTCCTGGCATAGGATCCCTCCTTTCACATGATCTCTATCTCGTCTCCCTTTTCAATCACTCTTTGGGAGAAAGCAGCTACGAGATTGCCGTTGACCTTAACAAACAAGCCGCAAGGGGTCTGCTCCACCTTCCGAAGATACTGGCAGACCCTTTCCACTGTCAAGCCAACGAACTCTCGCTCCACCTCTTCCCCATTACACAGAGTGACCTTTATGGTGTCCATACCCAAGGAAACCATTTGAATTCTCCCCTCTTACTGCTGCAGTTTGCTATCTTCCGCTTGAAATATAAGACAGAGTTGGTGGAAATTATATCCCGCAGGAAACAATACGCAACAGGTAATGTTGCGGATTATACTGATTGGAATGGAAAAATGCAATAATACATTAGAATTTGCTTTTGAAGAAAATCGAAAAAGAAAAAGAGGAATCCTGCCGGACTGCGACAAAACGCATAATCTCCGGCAGGGCATCTCCTCTCCAATCTTGCCTAGCGAAGTCCTGGGGACCGGTTTCCTACGCCGGTTCAGGGGTGCTGATTGTGCTTGAAGTCCCCTTCCGTACAACCACACGCCTCACAAACCCCCTTCCCACCTCGATCACTAACCGAACCTCCCTTCTTCCCACCTTATCAAAGGACTTGGCGACAGCCTTCACTGGTCCGGATAGGTAAGTCGATTCAACAACATCAGTACCATCCGGACACGTGGACCTGATGGTAGTAACAGGTCCGGTTCTTAGAAGACGGGTTTGCAACCCTGGTGGGCCTTCGATAACGATCTCACCACTAAGAACTCTTGACCCGCCCAAATACACCCTCACCTCTTCTAGCGGGTCGACATCGCCTGATCCTAACACTGCCATCTTGAACCCCCTTGAGTTTCAACTAAGCTAAACGACTGCTTGGGAGATCGCGTGTAAAGTTCCCTTCTTTCCTGCTGACGAATTATATACATTGCAAAGAAAAAAGTAAATGCTATAAGACAGCTACCTGGAAAAATTACAGAAGTTTAAAGTGGATTATTTTCACAGGAGTTTGGCTAGAGACTTGCTTACCATAATATTTAGAATAGGTTTCAAACATTTCTTTTTCTGAAGGAAATTTTTCATGCCCTTCGAAATCTTCTGGAGTTAAATCTTTAAATGGTTTTTCGAAAACGTCCGTCAGCTTCGCCTTTGCAAAAGTCTCCCCAGTTTGTTTATTGATAAATTCGATTTCATCGCCAGTTTTTAGGTTCTTTTCATCAAAAAGCCGCCAGGTGTTAGTTTTCTCACCTGCCAAAATCGGCCCAACAAATTTTTCATCAAATTTCAATGTTTTCATTGTTATTGGATTTTATGATTTGGGGGTTTGATTGTCAAAAAGTGTTGGCGGCGGGCCTTTTGCGTCACGTACCACAATTTGGCCCGCCTAAGTAGTGCTACGCTGAAAATCGTAGTACCCTCGATAAAACGCGCGAAGGTCCTGTTCCACCTCCGGTCAGCATTGATCAACTATCTCCCTACCGACCCTCCTCTCGACTTCCGCTCGGGCACGACGAAGAAGTTGAGACACTGGAGTAGCGGCGCTGAGAAAACAAGCCTGGAAGTAGCTGTAATCCTCCACCATCAACCTCCAGCCAGATTCCTCCTTAAGGAAAACCTCGTTTGGAGCAACGAGGTGGAAGACTGTTTGGCCTAACTTAAAGATATTTCTCACGCCTCGCTCCTCCTTTCTTGAAGGAAATCATATCACTTATAAAAATCAAAATCAACCGACTATGGGACAAATGGGTTAGGAAGTTTGTTGCTAGCACCTCGAAGCCCTGAGTCAAACCGAAGGACAAAGTGGTGTCAAAAACTAAACACTAAAAATCGACAGAAGCACAATTCCCGCCAAAGTCAACACTATCCCTACGACTTGTTGTTTTGTAATTTTATCTTTAAAAAACAAAAAAGCCAAGATTATAAAAAGGGTTGGATTTGCCCCTGCAATCGGCGCAACGATGGTGACTAATCCTTTACTTATTCCAAAGAAGTAGCTAAATTCGGCAACACGAACAAGAGCCGTTGAAGCTACTAGTGGCACAAAAGCCCGGTTTTTAGTAGGAAGTTCCAGAGTAAATCCCCTCATTTTTATATATAAAAACACTAAAGGAAAGAGCATTAAGGTAATATAATTGGGCCAAAACCAACCAACCTTACTAACTGGAATCTTTAACAACGCCATCCAAACGCCCCATGTCACCATTGTTACTAGTGCCAGGAAGGTTGCCCTATTTAAGAAGATGCCCTTGCTTCTAAGTTCGCTTAAATTAAGGCTCGAGAGAGTTACTCCGCCAAAAATGATAAGTATTGCGACCAGCTGTTTAACCGATACCGGCTCGTGAAGAAACAAAACAGAAACTAAAACTACCACAGCCGGAAACGATGAAGCAATTGTTCCAACCACCGCTCTATTCCCTATTTTTAGTGCTTCGTAGTAAATAATAGTCCCAAGAAGTAAACCTGCTATCCCAATACCAATAATAAAAATTAAGAGGCCAAAAGTTAGATTACCAAGATTGCCTGGTGCAAAAGGTGCAAAAAAGGTTAATACTATAGAACTTAAAGCGAAACCCCAAAAAACTAGAGAGTATGTTTTAAGTCTCCTGGCAACTATAGCCTCGAGAAAGACTCCATTGCCCCAGGTGAAATAGGAAATTAGGCCAAAAATAATAGGCATCGGTTAGATTGTACGGTTAGGGAGTCTTGTTGTCAAAAAAACTTAGGGGTACTTTCCCAAAATCTCGTTTAACTTACCCAAAAGAGGAGTTCGCCAATCGTCAAGAAGTTGGGTTCGAATCAAAGAAACCAGTTCCCGATCCGCTGGCGACAAATTTTTACTTTCGAGCTCTTTCACCTTTGCCAAAATCGCGTAATCCTCTTCTTTCGGCATCAGATAAGGTTTCTCGTCCTCTTCTGTTATCCCATATTTAATTCTCAACTTCTCTTTTTCTGCTTTTTCCATAGTCTAAATTGTACGGTTAGGGAGTCTTGTTGTCAAAAAGGGAGGCTTTATTTCTTTATTTTCTTTTTAAGATTCTCAAGAACTGAGATATACTTTTTAATTTGGTCGTTATCCCACTCGAATTGACTCAAGGCAACTTGTTTTGCGATTCTACCCTCTTTGTAACCATTTAAAGTATTCCAAGCCATGTTATCGGTTGTATAAGTAAAAAAATTCAACATTGAATCCATATCAGTAATCTCCCCTGAATTTAAGAACTTGTACAGAAGCCCTCTTTGAAAAGCTTCCGATATAAAAAGTCTCTGAAGTTTATTAAATTTAAAAATAGTAAAAATGTTCTTATCGTCGGCGGCAATTTGCCTCAACATTTTATCAAAATCTTCTTTGTACGCTTTCAAAAATTCAATGTTGAACTCGAATTCTTTTTTCAGACTAACTAGTAAATCATTTTCGTTCATATTTTTTCTCCAGCGCTCTGTTAAGTAAAAAAGGGTTAGGGAAAAAATAAAAGCTAGTATTGCTCCGACAAAAGTAGACGTAGCCTGTGTCCAAAAATTCATGAGAAAAGTATAGCACTTGGGGAGGAGGCGGGCAAATTAGAGATTTAATTCCCTTCTCGATTGATCAGGAAAGTTTACTTCGTCAAAAAGGACGATTTGGCTTGGGACAACCTTGTAGAAATGGTGGTCTGTTACCCCCTCGACTATATCTTTTGGGGATAAGATAAATTTTGTTACAGTGGGAAACCTTTTGGCAAAAATCGCAAAGGCTTTGACTAGTTCAACACCTTTTACTTCGTGGCATTCTCCTTCAAACTGTAGCCCTCGTGTCTTATCGCCCAAAGTTTTGTGTGGTTTGACAATAGCACCGGCGACGTGAGGGTTTTTGGCAATTTCCAGGGAGTGGCGACGGTTAAAACGGGAAATAAAGTAGAGGTTGAAAGCACTATCGTAGGCAAACCAAACACTCGCTATCCAAGGTTTATTACCTTTGGCAGTAGCTATCTGCATTAAATTCGTTTCTTTCAAGTAATCTTTTATTAGTTTCTTCAAATCCATGGAAGTGATTTTATCACTGATAGAGGTGTTGGGCAAATTAAAGTATGGTGGGGGGGGGAGAAGCGCTTCTCCATTCACTCCTACACCCCCACCAGCGAGACGAAGGGCCTCTCATCCTTCGTCCGCCTTCAAACCGGATTTTCTCTTCTCTGCTCCTCCCTCTCCAACCACCGCTGCGTGGCTGCTAACAGAAGGGAGAGAACGCCGTAGATCAGGAGTATCCCTATTCCACTCCAGGCAGGCCATTTCCCGAAAATAGGGGCGGCGAGATAGACGAGGATTGAGACTCCTACCCAGACAACTGTCCTCCAGCGTCCACGGAGCAGAAACGAAAGGGTCCCCGCTACACTAAGCAAGATTCGGTCCCAAATCGAAACACCCGCTCCTTCTTGCCAAATCATCTCTCACCTCCTAGTAAGATCTGAAAATAATAATACTGCAATATGAAAGCTAAAAACAAGTCTGCTTGATTGGTAAATTTGCGTAGAATGGAAATAGTCCAATTAGAGGTATTTTAATCCGCTGCTTTCCAAAATCTCCCACTTACCGTCATTTTTCGCAGTCTTTACCCAACCATAATGATCAATATGAATTACGCCCCCTTGAAATCCAAGGCCAGCGCGGATTACTCCCATGTGGGTTAGAACTAATTTTGTCTTCTCTTTTCTCTGCCAGATTTTTTCGAACGCCCCCTTTACTCTTTTTACAAAATCATCCTCTTTCTCTGCCCCCTCAATATCTTGGAAAGATTCTATTTTCTTAACAAGCTCGGGGTATTTTTCTCTTGCCGCTTCTTTTGTCATACCGGAAAGTGCCCCGTAGCGATTCTTCTCACGCAAATCATTTTCAAAATCTAGCGAGACTCCCAGTTTTTGGGCAATTATTGTCGCTGGATTTTTGGCGCGAAGATAGGGGCTCGCGATTACTATTTCAATTCCTTTTTCTTTAAAAGTTTCGGCAAAGCTTGCCGCATCCTTCAAACTTTTTTCAGTCGGCTCATGGTCAGCAGACCCACCATACAGATTTTCAACATCATCAAGAGCTTCCCCATGCCGAACCAGGTAAAGGATTTTCATCTCAAAACCTTTATTATCTCTTCTCGGCTAAAGCCAAAACTTTCAATCTCCTTTACAAGATCTTCCCGAAACGATTTGTAGTAATCGCCATGCCAATACTGAATCATTATGAAAGGCGGTTGAGGCTTCTTAGGTCTTCTTGTGGGATAAATTGCTTTCGCGTGACTTCCTTTTCCTTTACTTTTGTCAATTATAAACCCGAGCTTTTTTAAAGCTTTGAGAAGTTCTCTTGTACCAAAGGTGGGAGTTTCCATTTCAACAAGTGACCGCACATCTTCGATAGGCTTCTACGTTTGTGGTAGCAGAAAGTACTTTTGCGGCCTCGATTGATTCAAGTTTTCTAGCCTCGGGAATATAAAGGAGGGTTTCATCAATTTCCTTCCGGGGCACGTCGAAATAAGTAAGTATAGCGTCGGTAATATTATCCGCAAGCTGAACAACACTAGCGGCCTGTGTATGACACCCTGGAAGTTCTGGAAAAGTAGCGTAAAAACCACCTTCCGGCACTCGTTGGATTTTAACCAGGACTCTTTTAGGTAGTTTGTACTTCTCGACAATATTTTTTGACATAAAAACCTAGTATACCACCAGTATATAAGTTTTTTGAATAGGCAAGCAAGAGTTATTTAATAATTTTGTAATACAGCTGGATTTCGTTTTTGGAGAGGTTTTTTACCTCGAGTAATTCCAGCTTTGTTTCAAAATCGCCCTCGGCAAAAAGGCGGATTCCTTTTCCGAAAATAACCGGTTCTATATCCAAATAAATTTCATTGACCAGCCCCTCTTTCAGAAAACTGGCATTCAACCCACCTCCACCGCACACCATAATAGTTTCAAACCCTTGATTGCGAAGAATACCCAAGGCCTCGCGGGGTGATTTGGCGGTAAAAATAAACTCTGGATTGTGAACTTGCAATGATGCGTCGTCTGTTACCACCACAGTTTTTATCTGGTTGAACTGAGATCTGTTAAATTCATCGTTCTTGAGCATAATTTCATAAGTCCGCCTGCCAATAATCATATTTCCCGCTTTCTTAATCATGCCACTATAACTTTCCCATTCCGTTTCAGTAACCCAGGTGGTGTCGTCATCTTCTTTGGCAATAAACCCATTTACCGTCGGCGCCATGTAGAGAATTACTTTCATTTCTTCCTCCCAGCCTTCAATCTGTAAACGTGGGTGTCTCTTTTTTCAAACCCAAGTGATTCATATAGACTGTGGGCAGCTAACCTATCGGGGGTGCTAGTTAGATCAATTGTCTCCACCGCTAGCTCCTCTACAAGAGCAATCGCTACTTTTGACAACTCCCTTCCAATTCCCTGCCTTCGAAAAGGCTCATCTACAACCACATCCTCAATAAACATCTTTTTTCTTGATGGAAAATGAAAAAAACCGCTCGTCAGCATCCCAACTAGCGCTTTGTCCCTGAAAGCAAGGAAAAGTCTCACATGAGGTTGCTCTGAAAGCTTTTTTAGCTCTTCTTTATTTATAGGCGTCAAATCCGGATCAAGTTGGCAACGAAGGTTATTTATTTTTTCTAGCAAGGAATCGGTTATAAGTTCTGGTGATAAAACTTTAATTTCCATCGGCATTCGTTCTTTAAAGAGCAGAGATTTTTACTAACCTAGTTTCTTTTTCGTTTCTTTTCTTTACTTCAATCGATTCTTTTTCGATAGTTTTTTCAGAAACTACCCAACGCTGCGGTATGCCAATCAGATCTGCATCTGCAAGCTTCACACCAGGACTTTCTTCCCGGTCGTCAAACAATACCTCAACACCTTTTTTGATTAATTTTTCGTAAACTTCGTTAGCTTTTTTAACAGCATCACTATTTGTTCCAATAGAAACCAGATGAATTTTGTACGGAGCAACTTCCTCTGGCCAAACTAGTCCAGCTTCGTCATTGCAAACTTCCGCAACAGTCCCCATTACTCTACCAATCCCAATTCCATAACAACCCATTATTATTGGTTTTTCCTTACCGTCTTTGTCAACAAAAGCAGCCCCCAAAGCTTGCGAATATTTTGTTCCAAGAGAAAACACCTGCCCCGCCTCAATAGCGCGTGTTTTTTCAAGTTTCTTTCCGCAATCCGAGCAAGTTTCTTTTACTCCTTTTTCCGCCATATACTGTTCATTGATCGCGTAACCGCAAGGACAGAAATAAACGGTATCTTCTCCAACAGGGGCTGGGACTTGAAATTCATAGGTTACGTCTCCCCCAATAGCCCCACCTGGGGCCAAGGTAATTAAAACTTTCAGACCAAGTCTTGCAAAGATTTTTTCGTAGGCTTCAATTACTTTTTTAAAATATTTATCAAAATCTTCTTTTGTTGCGTGAAATGAGTAGAGATCTTTCATAAAAAATTCACGAGTCCGAAGTAAACCGCCGGTCGCTCTCTGTTCATTACGAAACTTATCCTGTATTTGGTAAGCAGCCGTAGGTAAATCTTTGTAGCTTTTTATAAATCTGCGGGCAAGATCTGTAATTACTTCCTCATGAGTTGGCCCCAGAGCATATTCTTTTTCGTGGCGGTCTTTTACTTTAAATAACGGCGGGTCCATACTTTCCCACCGACCAGACTCAACCCATAAATTTTTTGGGGAAAGAACCGGCATTGAAAATTCAGCCGCGCCCAAGGCATTCATTTCCTCGCGAATAATATTTTCAATTTTTGAGTGAACCAGCCAACCAAGAGGTAAAAAATTGTAGATTCCAGCCGAGAGCTGATCGATAAATCCAGCTTTCGCTAAAAGCCTATGGGAGGTACTTTCCGCATCTTTCGGTGATTCCCTCAAAGTTTTTCCAAAAAGTTTCGAATAACGCATACTTTCAATATTTATATAACAAAGGAGCTAGCTTAGCAAGCAAGTCCTATTAGCCAAAGATTAACATTCGAATGTCATTGAACGTCAATAAAATAAATAGTAAGATCAAAAACATAAAACCTACTGTGTTGACCCACCTTTCAATACTTTCATTTACTTTAACCCTGAAAACCCCTTCAATAAGAGCAAAGATCAGTCTACCCCCATCTGCCGCTGGAATTGGCAAGAGATTTATTACTCCAAGCATCAAACTAATAAGCCCAACAACCATAACTATCGTCCAAGTGGCTGAAGCTCCGGCTTGGCCAATAAATTTACCAAGAAATGCAACGATTCCAACAGGACCGTGGGCCGCATTGGAAACAGGGGCAGCAGAATGCTCCTCTATTGATTGGTTAACCAAACTAGTTATACCAACATACTGCTCGTAAATCATATTCCCTGCATGAAGGGGGCCAACAAATACTTTATCTGCAATGGAAGAGTATCTTATGACATAAAAACTACCCAAGCCTACACCCAAAGGGCCTTGATCACTTGGTGGGTTTACTCTTGGAACAAGTGTCACGGCCTTGGTTCGACTCGAGTTAAAATCTCGGACAAGCAGGATCATCTCTTTACCTTTATTTTGATCAACAATATTTTGAAGGTCGCTCACCGAAGAAGGAGTTTTACCATTAACACTTAATACTTCATCTGGAGGCGCGATTCCAGCTTTTTCAGCCGGAGAATTCTCATCAACTGCAACAATTAATATTGATTCTGATTGCGAGCCAAAAGGAAACTTCAAGTTCAGCGGCGCACCACTTGTAGGAATAGATGTAGGCGCTTCGAACTGAAAGTGATTAAAGGCCAAGGTGAGTGTAAAAAGAGTGAAGGCAACCAAGACATTCATAAATACCCCCGCCACTAAAACAGCACTTCGTGTCCAAGGCCCTTTAGAAGAGAGACTACGCTCGCTACTCTCTCCGCCATCTTCCCCAAGAAGTCTAACAAAACCACCAGCGGGAACTGCATTTATCGAATAGATAGTCTCCCCAATTTTCTTTCCCCAAAGCCGCGGAGGAAAACCAAAACCAAATTCCTCCACTTTTACGCCAAATAATTTTGCAGCAAAAAAGTGGCCTGATTCGTGGGCAAAAATTATTAAGCCCAGGAGAATTATGGCAATTACGATCCCAAAAAATAAAGTCATAAGTTAAACTTGGAGGATTTCTTTTTCTTTCCCTTTTGCTATATTCTCTATCTCGCCGGAGAAACCTTCTGTAATTTTTTGAATTTCTTCGTCCTTGCGAAATCTATCGTCCTCAGAGATTTTCTTACTCTTTTCTAGCTTATCAATTTCTTCTATTGCTTCTCTTCGAATTTGTCGAACTGCTACCCTTGCGCTTTCAGTCCGCTCGTTTACTAGCTTTATCATTTCTTTTCTTCTTTCTTCGTTCAAGGGGGGAATTGCGACTCTGATTAAATTTCCCTCTGCAACAGGATTTAAACCAATATTTGCATCTCTTATTGCCTTTTCAATTAAAGAAAGGTTGTTTTGATCCCAAATTTGGACAACCAAAAGACGAGGCTCGGGAGCATTGATAGAAGCTAAATCGCGGAGATTCATTTTCGTTCCATAAGCTTCAACTTTAATCTCTTCCAAAAGGGATGGGTTTGCTCTGCCAGTCCTCACACCTACAAGCTCTCCGTGCAGATGTTCCAAGGCTTTCTGCATGCGTTCTTTTGTTTCTTTTAACAAATGATCCAAATCCATACGAATTATTTTAATTGATCTGAGAGCGAAAAGCGAGATATTCTCTTGACCTGAATATTTTCTCCGGTTTTTGCGATTACTTCAGCGACCAAATCAGTGATCTTTTTTTCGCTATCGCGTATGTACTCTTGATCGAGAAGTTCTTCAACGCTCTGTGGATCCATTGCTGCAACTTGCATTGCGAGTTCGCGTGCTAAGGTTTTAAATTCGTCGGTTCTGGCGACAAAATCTGTCTCACAAGCCAAATGAACCATCGCCCCTACTCTTGCATCGGAATGAATGTAGGATTCGATAATACCTTGGGCTGTTTCACGCTCTGCTCGCTTTTCGACTTTTTCGAGACCTTTTTGTTTCAAAATTTCTTTAGCTTCTTTGACGTTGCCGTCAGTTTCCATCAAAGCCCGTCTTATTTCCATTACTGGCGCTCCTGTTTCTTCCCTCAAGTTTTTTACTTCTGCTGCTGTTACCATAAACCTCCTATTGTTAGTAAAAATTTCCTAGCCCACGTTAGTGGTCGCAGCTTTCGAAAGTACCCAAATTACTTTTGCGATTAGCAAACGAATTTGGTTACGGAGAATGCTATACTTTTGCTTCCTCGGCTACTTTCTTTACTTCTGCAACCTTTTCTTTCTTTTCGTGAAGGCTTCTGCCCTCTTTATAAAAGAGGGCGATTGTTTTAACAAGCAAAGAAACCGACTTTACAGAATCATCATTAGCGGCAACGGGATAATTTACCTTTGTCGGATCCCCATTTGTATCGACCAAAGCAACGATTGGAATACCCATTTTATTTGCCTCACGAACCGCATTATCTTCTCTCTTGGCATCAATAATAAAAAGGCAATCTGGAAGACGGTCCAAGCTCCTTATACCACCTAAAACTCGTATTAATTTGTCAATTTCCCGCTGCATAAGAAGCTGCTCTTTTTTTGTGTAGCGTCCCTCTGCAGTTTTTAACTCTTCCTCTAGATTTCCTAGTTTTTCGATTGTTTTTTTAACAGAATCAAAATTGGTTAAAAGCCCACCAAACCAACGCTCCGTAAGAAACATTGCACCAGCTTCTTTTGCAGCCCCTTCTACAATCTCAGAAAGCTGCCTTTTGGTCGAAAGAAATAAAACAACGCCGCCACGACTTGCTACTTCTTTTATAAATTCTGCCGCCCTCTCTAGTTGCTTTTCAGTTTTTTCTAAATCAATAATGTGGATACCAGATTGCTGGCCAAAAATATATGGACTCATTTTTGGATTCCATCTTTTCGATTGATGGCCGAAATGAGCACCAGAATCAAGTAATTCTTCCATTGAAGGTAACTTTGCCATAATGACTCGCACAATGATAGCAAAATTGTATACAAAAGCGCAAGGGTCACTTCATACAAGACGAAGTGACCCGGCCTTACGTTGTGTTCTCCTCCTCCTTCAGCTTATCACACACCTCCTTCCAATCTATAACGTCCCCGAATCTGGCAACGATCTGAGCAGCAGGAACTAGTAGGGAAACTGAGTGATCGTCGTCTGAAACCCTAAACTTCCAGAAAGTGCCTTTAGGGTTTATAGTCCGCCCCACGTCTATTATGGTAAAGCCTTGGTCCTTAAACGCCAGTAGAACACTTAGCTTAATTGTTTTACGCTTATTGGGCAGCTTTATTGGTGGTGGGGCACTCTTTTGTTTCCCTCTCCGGACAGGACCTGACTTGGTAGTTTTTTTTCTTACCACTAACCTCTCCCCTTGCTCTATTGTTAACGAAAACAAGTCGTTTTATGTCTCATTTTTGATATTGACACACCGATGTTATTTTTGAGAAGTAGGTAAATTTGATTGAGGAGTAAGTAAAAACTAAAAACACTTATTATTGCGGATATAAGTTAATTAAACTTATAGCTCGCGCGGGCCATCATAATACTTCCAAAGAAGTGGATGGGCTTTTTCCGCGAGTTTAAACGCTTTTAGAATTGGCCGTTGGATACGATAGTGAGCACCGGCTCGCGTCCGAAGCCTAAATAAGTGATATGCTTCACGAAGATTAAACTCTACCAACATTGGACGTATATGAGCACGAGTTAAAAGGTAATGCGCTGAGAAAGGAAATTTTTTCTCTATTTTATGATATGCAGCATCAACTTTTTTAATAACCTCTCTAAAACGTTCTTCCCATCCCATTTCTCCAAATAAATCAGGAATTACGTAACCATAGTCTACAGACGGTGATTTCGTTAGGTAACTTTGTATCCTATGTCTCTTGTATTCCCGGACAGTTCCGTAGTCAAAATCAAATTCAAAAAGATAGTAGGTTGCAAATTCTAGATCGCGAATAGTGGGATCATGATATTTTTTTCCGGAAAGCGCTTTCTTGATTATTCTTTCTTTTTGCGTCTTTGATAACCTCCTTACTTTATTCTTTATTGATTCGTAACTTGCTTTTGAGTCAGCGTAAAGAAACGCTGATACAAATCTATCTTCTGCATCTTTGTCATAAGATAATAATTTAACAGCGGTTTCACTGCCCTTGATGACTAATTTTGGAGTGCTGAAACTTTTTGCTAGTTTTTCCCGAGTTTTGTCAACCTCGGACAAATAAGGGTTGTGGTCGGCGAATCTTACCAAGGTTGGAGTAATTTGGATAGCTTGTTTTTTTAGTATTTTACCTACTTCGATTGCCTCTTCGTAAGGAGAAGAAAGCAACTTTCTAAGCATATGTTCCATCGTTCGGGCATTTGCAGTCACACCAACATTCGATAATCTCCCTGTGGTATGTAAAAATCTTGCATTGTCAGTAACTATTTTTTTAAGTCTTGCTAAATATCCTTTGTCAGTTTCGTTAGGTTTCATTTTGCGTTCTGGAAATTTTTTAAGCGATTCTTCGCTTTTTATATATTCGAGTCCAGCTCCGACAAATTTTTCATAAGATTCAAAAAGCATATTTTGCGTCTCGCGATACAATTTGAGTAACTTTTTGTCTTTTTTGATATCTTTAGGGGTGTAGAAGTATCCAGGAGCGATTACTTGATATCGGGCTGACTGTTCCGTAAAAGAAGCTAGGCGATTATCGGTAACTTCATCAACTACAAGTGATGAAATACCCTCGCAAGCCAGATGATGAATCGCATGTTCAGCGACTGAGGAATGTCCATAACCTTCTACAGAGGCTACCCACCTCTCATGAAAGTTGGCCGCTCCTTCTTCAGTCACTTCTTTTGCCATTTCATCAAAAGGGTTTGGAGACCTAGAGGTTCTTGCAAAAACGACTGCAATTTCCTCTTCTGTCAGTAATTCGTTTTTTGTCAGCCCTAAATCTTTTTTAATCTGGCCTGTCACGCCCATTGGGTAAATTCTTCTTTTGTATTTCATATGCCTCCATTCACATTGGGTCAGAAAATTTTTAAAAACGAGCTTGAGCAGTTAGAAGAATCAGACTTGTTTTTCTTCCTTCTCCGTTGTCACCCGACCGCCTTGCCACTGACCGCGGTACATCGAACCTTTACCAGCTACTTCCCAAAATATAATGTGTAGTATTCTAGCTCCAAGTTCCACAGTAAAATCCGCATTTCCCATATTTTTTAGGCCCACATTCAAGGGGCCTTTGTAACCTGGGGCAATTTGAGTGGTCAGAAGCCATACACCCGAACGCAGAAGTGTTGATCTTGGATGCATTGTAGCAACTAAGTAATCCGGAAGGTTAACATTTTCCACTGTCTGAACCAAATAAAATTCACCAGGTTTAACTGTAAAAGAAGTTTTCTTTTTCGGATCATATTTTGCAACGGAAGTGTGACTGACTGTTTTTCTTTTTTCTTCGCCGAGAAAAGTCTCTCCCTCTATTTTGAAAATTTCACCAAGCCGAAGATCCAAACCGGCACCCTCAGGATTTTCTAAATCCCGCTGCCCCAAATCCTCGACAAGATGGGTTTTTTTAATTAACTTTTTAATTTTGTCTACACCTAATGCTCCCATATTTTTAATTCGTAGCCCACTTAAGTGGTCGCAGTATCCAAGAGTACCTAAATAATCAAGGATTATCGAAGATTATTTTGTTACGTAGGATACTATCAACCAACACCTAAAGCCATTTATGTAGATCCTTCCAGTTTACTTGGTTCTGGTTTTGTATGATCATACCTTGATCTGTAACCTTCAACAGGACTGTCCACTTCTTCGAACAAAAGCTGGCAAATTGCCAATCCCGAACGCAAAAGAACCGGCTTTTTCGAGAGATTTTTCATAGTTAAAATCGGCTTTCCTGAGTAGTTTGGTGGAAGCAGGTCGGCGTCAAAGGTAACTAAAATTCCAAGCCTGGCAAAACTCGAACGAGGAATAATCCTTGCCACCAAGTTGGAGGGCAGGGTGATTGTCTCGATTGGATTAGCGAGTAAAAATTCATCAAGTGAAAGGTGATAGTCTTGCAAATTTATTTCTTTTCCGCTGTCGGGATTGAGCGCTTGGTTGCCAAGACGAAGATCCACACTGACAGCCCCAACTTGAGATTCGTCGTACGGATCGATTTTTATTTCCCCTTCCTTTACATATTTTTTAATAGTTTCTCCAGAAAGTACCATTAAAATTACTCCTTTTTTCGACTTTTACTTGTAAACTCCTGAAAAAGTCTCGATGAATCTGGCGCTTTTTGTCCGGCGTACTTAGAACTTTTTCTTTGCGTATAGGAAATATCGACTGGGGAAGAAAGCGTTTCAAAAGTAAAAGAGCAAATTTTCATACCCGGATACAAAGCAACTGGCATTACTCCAATATTTCCAAGCTCCATTACCGGTTTCCCGATCCAGCCAGGATCAAATCTAGCAGCTGTAGAATGAACTATAATTCCAAGACGGCCCAAGGAGCTTCTTCCTTCTAGGCGTGCTAGGACATCGTTTGCAAGTTCCAATTCCTCAACGGTTGTGGCCAAAACAAATTCTCCTGGCCTCATAATAAACTGTTCATTATCTGGGATTTTGATTTCTTTCATTACTTCGCTCGAAAGGTTGGGGTCTTTCGGATCAATATAGGGATATCTTGAATGGTCAAAAAGTCTAAAAGTGTTGCCTAGATAAAAATCTATTGTGCAGGGCCCAAGTTGTTTTGCTAAATCTGGTTTTGGTTTAATTTTTATTTTTCCGCTTTTTAAGTATTTGCGTATGTCTTGGTCTGACAAAATCATAAAAGCCCTCTTTGTGGATTTAGAATAGCACTAGTGTGGAAACTTGACAATCCCTGAAAAAGAAGATTTTTAAGTGGCTCTTGGGGTACAAAAAACTCTCCCAAACCATCCTTCGAAAATAAGAAGGATGACTTAAGAGAGGACCCGAGACGTCGCATTGTCAACATGAACGCCTCGGGCTTGATCCCTCTCCGTTGGGTCTGCATCATTGGTCTAGGGGCCGCTATAAAAAAGCTGCGTGCCGACGTATCAACGCGCAATCGTCCTTAGAAAGGACATTTGCCCCCGACTCAAGTTCCCAATCAGCCACCACTACCGACTATACCTCCATGCGTCAGCAGCGGCTAAGGATATAGACTGGGAACACTAGCAGGGCGGGTCTCTTCCGATCTTCTTCTCCAAGATCGCCTCCTTCTTACGTTGCAGAAAAGGACACCCTCCGGTAAACATCAGTCGCTGTCGGTCCTACCAGGGATCTTAACTTTCCGGATTATCGTTTCTTCCCTTGACTCTCGGACGAGCCTTTCTCCAAGCGCGGGGCGCCCATTAGGAGTGGAAGTGCCCTCTCCGGACTACTTACGGACCGTTCAGCTCCCTCAAAACTATCTCATCAAACTCCGCTTTGTGACACAGTCTTGAGGGATACGAAGGGTATAAAATAATCTTAAACCATTATATAACACTAATGCAAGTTTTTGGTTGTAAGGTACCCTTTTTACGGAAATTATTATACACGCTATTATGTAGCTGGCGTCTTAAAACTTGCAAAAATGTGAGAGAAACGGAAACTGACCGAAGAGAATTTCCGAGGCTCCCGAAACATTTTTGTTTAGTTTTACAGCCAGCGAAGTTTAGCGGAAGTTTTGGTACCACCTTTCCAAAAAGGTGGTAATAAAGATTTTAAACACTCGGCAATCTATAGATTTTCACACGCTGGATAGTCCAGGTGTATGCTTCCTCAATTTCAAAATACTTCGATATTTATTGAATCAAAAACAACCCCTCGCTTGTTGCAAATTTTAGAAATTTATGCTAAAAAAGGAGCGACTGGCCAGGGCTGAAAAGGAGGCAGCCATGGTTACTATGTGCAAGGTGCCGACTGGCACCGAAGACACACTTCTTGCGGGACTGGGAGAGCTGGGAAAGGAGGTCGAGATAGCGGTCGCTACAGGAAGGCTAAACACAGAGAAGGGTATCACTGACGCCCTACGGGATGGCACAGTGCCAATAGCCGTAAGGCACCGAGTAGACGGCGTTCTTCCTCCGGAAAAGGCAGAGGCAATCAGAGCCTGGAGGAAGGAAGTCGAAGCAAGACTTCTTGGAGGAATTGGGATTGAGCGACCATAACACACCTGGCCAGTTCAAGTAGCGGCCTTGCTTCGCATGGAATGCGCAAACGGAGCAGGGCCGCTCAACTATTTACAAGATTAATTCGTTGTTGGAATAGTCCAACTGGCCCATTTACATTTTGGATAACTCGAACAGCCGTAGAAAATTCTTCCTTTTCTCGTCTTTCGAACTACTATATCAGAACCGCATTTTGGACATTTCATCCCAAGTTTTTGCACCTCTTCTTCTTTTTTCTTCTGCTCCTCTGTCTCAAACGGTTCTGTGTATTTGTGTTCAGGATATTTTTCACAGGCTAAAAATTTACCAAAACGGCCGTAGCGAATAACCATATTGTGGCCTTCCGGGCATTTTTTATCTACTCTTTCAACCGCAATCTTCACTCTTTCCGCTCCTTCCGAAACGTCATTTAAGTGCGACGCAAAGGGTTCATAAAATTCACGTATTACAGGAACCCATGGAATTTTCCCATCTGCGATTTGGTCAAGTTCATCCTCCATCTTGGCTGTAAATTCGACATTGATAATTTTTGGGAAATTTTTAACGAGAAAATCGCTCACAGCAATCCCAAGTGGAGTTGGCACAAGTTTGCGCTCTAAAAGCTCAATATAAAGTCTCTCTATAATTGTTGAAATAATCGGTGCGTAAGTACTTGGCCTCCCAATACCATCCTCTTCCAAGGCTTTTATTAAAGACGCTTCTGTGTAACGGGGCGGGGCTTCTGTAAAATGTTGGTTTGGAGTAAGCTTCAAAAGATTTAGCTTTTCCCCTACCCCTAGAAGTGGAACCGGTACTTCTTCTTCTTTTTCGCCATAAACTTTTTGCCAGCCTGGAAATTTAACCTCTGAGCCAGAAGCTCTAAACAAATATTTTTTGGCGGAGATATCGAGTGAAACTTGATTGTAAGCGGCATCGGCCATCTGACAGGCCACAAATCTTTTCCAAATCAAGTCATAAAGTTTTTGATGGTCCTTCCCTAAGTTCTTAATTATTGATTCTTCACTACCCATGCCAACGTTAGTCGGTCGAACGGCCTCATGTGCTTCTTGCGCCACCTTACTTTTTGTTTTGTAGATTCTAGCTTGTGCAGGCAAAAATTTATCGCCGAAGTTTTTATTTATAAACTCCCTTGCGTTGTTAATTGCGCTAGCCGAAATATTGAAAGAATCTGTTCGGTGATATGTTATTAATCCTTCCTCGTAGAGATCTTGGGCTAGTTTCATGGTTTTCTTAGAGCTAAAGCCCAGATTATAAGAAGCACTCTGAGTCATTGTTGAGGTAGTAAAAGGCGGATAAGGACTCTTTTTAACTTCCTTTTGTTCCGCTTTTGAAACAATCCATTGGGTATCTTTGTTATCCAAATCAGAGACAATTTCATCTCCCCTCTTCCCATTTTTTATTTCCGCTTTCTCACCATCAATTTTAATTAAACTTGCTTCAAATTCTTCTTTTTTTTGACTTCGGAGTATTGCTTCAATGCTCCAGTATTCATCAGGTTTAAATGCTTCTATTTCCCGTTCGCGCTCAACAATCAAACGCAGTGCGATAGACTGCACTCTACCAGCGGATAGGCCTTTTTTCACTTTAAACCAAAGAAGTGGCGATAGTTTGTAGCCAACTAACCTGTCTAGAATACGGCGTGCCACTTGGGCGTCTACGAGTTTTAAATCTATGCCCCTCGGGCTCTTCAGTGCCTCGAGAATGGCCTCTTTAGTTATTTCATGGAAAACAATACGCTTTGCTTTATTTTTCCCGTCTACTGCCATTTCATGAATGTGCCAAGCTATTGCCTCCCCTTCTCTATCTGGATCTGTTGCTAAAATAACCTCTTTTGCCTTTTTTGCCAGGTCTTTTAGGCGTTCAACTGTTTTTCTTTTGTCGCGCGGAATTACATAAGAAGGCTCAAAGTTTTTATCGATATCCACTCCAATTTTCGACTTAGGCAAATCTCTAACATGGCCCATCGAAGCTTCAATCTTAAAGTCCTCTCCCAAAAAACGGGAGAGAGTTTTGGCTTTTGTTGGACTCTCAACAATAATTAATTTTTCCATAAAAACAGCTTATTGTAGTTAATCAGAAAACAAATGAGAAAGTCAAATGGGAAATGGCAAGGGCAGGACACCATCCAAGCTACTCCGTAGATGGTGTCCTTAAACCCTCTCCATTTGCTCCTACTGCTTCGAGGCCTCCTTCTCCCGGGTCACTTCCTCATCGAGGTATCGGGCAATCTCCTGAAGAGCCGCCTCTCTTTCCGTACCACGGAGACGTGCAACGGAGAATTTCAGTTGGCCACTCGAGGAAGCGAGTCGTTCGAGTTTACCCAAACAGGGTTTTAGCTGCAGAATACCCTCCGCGAGGATGCCAAGCGCTGCACCACTTCTCTTCTCGGCCGGAATAGTTCTGGGAAACTGTATCTCCAGAACCCAGGAAAGCTTCAGTACTCGAAGTACAATCCCCCGCTTACTAGTCAAGAGCTCGTGGTTGCCTATTCTCCTAATGGAATATGGCCGCATGGAACTCCCTCCTATTTCTTGGGCAACTGCCGAATAGATCAATTATCTTCCTTAAAGCAGACATTATTTTAACATAGTAGAAAAAGCAAAATGTTATTAGCTAAGGTCAGGAGGACTTTCAGGAGGGTTTTGAGGAGGATTTAAAGTATTCGAAATTGCTTCTTTCAACTTCCCTTTCCTTTTCTCCCATATAACTAAAATAGCGATTAACGCTAGGATTGCTACAACTACAAAGGCTGGTAAAGCTACTCTCAATATCCCTTGTAAACTTACTTCGCCAGCAAAAGCTGTAACCTGATACTCCTGCCGGCTCTTCGAAGCTTTTACGTCGATTTCTGCACCAAAAGTCTCTTCTCCAGATGTTAAATTTACCCCATGCTTACCTAAAGAGATGTCTTCAAATTTTACTATTCCTTCTTTGTCCGTAGTCGCTTCCTCCAAACCAGGATAAATCTTCACTTTTATTCCGGAGAGAGGTTTACCGGCTGGATCGGAGACTTTTATTTGGATAGAATAACCCTTTGTTTTGAATGATAAAATTTTGCTAGTCGCGGCGTTGCCAGCCTCATCTGCACTTATAACTTTATAATAGTAAGTGGTCCCTGGAACAAGAAAATTGCCGGAAAGATTGATAACTTGGCTAGTTCTTAATCCTCCGTTTGAGGCAGAAAGGCCAAGATTCTGGGAAATACCATAATTAACAGTTGAATTTGCTGGTTCATTGGTCTTCCAAGAAATTGTCGCCGAATTTAAACCAGGCTTGCTAACTTTTATATTTGAAATTACCGGGGCAGTCTTATCAACTGGTTTGGGGGTAGATGTAGATGTTACCGGGGCAGTCTTATCAACTGGTTTGGGGGTAGATGTAGTAGATGTAAAGCTGTAAGTTCCACCGCTTGATCCTGTCATTATGTTTATTCCGTCATTAACTATTGCTGAGCCTCCTGAAAAAGAGACCGTGGCCAAGCCCGAGGAAACCTTGGCTCTGAAAGTCAGTGTTGCCAGTAGCTTGTCTCCAACTACCGGGCTTAAGGTTCCTCGACTGATTGTTATTGAACCTCCCCCACCACTACTTGGTGCTTCTATCTCGAATGCACTACCTGCTGAACTAATGCCAAGAAAATCCAATGAAGCTGTGGGATAAGTAAGGTTTGCTGTTACAGCGTTCGCGGGAGTTCCTCCCGTGTTAACTCGCACAGAAACAGAAAATGTTGCTCCTTGGACGACTGTAGCTGAGCCTGGTGACAAATAGAGACTGCCTCCAGCAAAAACTTTTGAAAGAGGGGCCAATGGGAAAATTAAAATTATAGAAACTAAACCTGCTATTAACAACTTGGGCAGCTGTTTTATCATTTTATGTTCCCCACCTTGAAAGTAGTATACTTAAATCAAATATATCAACTATCCCACTACTATTCAAATCTGCCGCCACATTGCTGCTTCCCCACCTAGTCAGAAGGATGCTTAAATCAAAGATGTCTACTTTCCCATCACCGTTTATATCCGCTGTCTTTCTGGTTGTCGCTGAAGCGGTGCTTGAAGAGGTAGAAGCACTTCCGACTTTATCAATTGCTTTGACGTAGTAACTATAAGAAGTTGCTGGCGTTAACCCAGTGTCGTTATAACTAGTGGTGTTAACTAAACCCGTGTTAATCTTAATGCCGCCGCGGTAAATATCATAACCGGCCACTCCGATCGCATCTGTACTAGCCGTCCAGGTAAGATTGATTTGAGTACCGCTGACAGCAGTAGCCGTCAATCCAGTTGGTGCTGATGGCAGTGTATTATCAGTAGTAACGTTTATTGTAGCCGCATTAGTATTACCAGCGTTATCATAGGTGGTTGCCAAAATAGCGTGATTCCCATCGGCCATTGTGGTCGTATCCCAGCTGTATAAGTAGGGGGAGGATATGTCGGTAACTTTTAAGCTTCCGTCGATACGAAACTCAACCTTTGAAATTCCATTGGCATCTGAGGTTGTAACCGCTATATTAACGGTCCCACGTAGAAAAGCGGCGGCTGCTGGCGAGGTAATAGAAGCGGTCGGAGAAGTATTGTCAACCGTCACCGCCACAGCGGAAGAGTTACCCACATTACCAGCATTATCATAGGCTTTGGCTGATAAGCTGTGCGAACCATCGGTCACCGCTGTTGTATCCCAGGAATAAGCAAAGGGGGAAGACGTGTCAGTAGATTTCAACCCCCCATCAACATAAAATTCGACTTTTGTTACACCGACAGTGTCGGAAGCAGTCGCTGTTGCATTCACCGTTCCCCGAACAAGTGCTCCACCAACAGGTGCGGAGATGTAAACTGTGGGAGCATTATTATCAACGATAACATTAATCGTTGCTGTAGTTGTATTATTCGAGTCATACGCTTTTGCTGATATGGTGTGACCGCCATCAGTTAATGTCGTGGCATCTAAAGAATATGCGTAGGGCGTCGTTGTGTCGATACTTTTGGAACTGCCATCCACCAAGAATTCTACTTGGGTTACGCCTAAATCATCTGAAGCAGTCGCCGTAACATTAACTGTTCCTTTAACAGTTGAGCCGGCCGCTGGATTGGTAATCGTTACCGTTGGCGGCGGATTGACAACAGTGAAAGTACCGCTAGTTGTATTACCTAAAATGTCGATGTTGTCCGTACTTCGCACGATTGCAGATCCGGCTGCAAAACTTACCGCTGTTGCACCAGGCACATATTTTGCTTTAAAAGTAACTGTCGCCACGAGTTGATCACCAGTAACCGGTGTCGCACCACCGGCTAACGCTCTGGCGATCCGGATTGAGCCAGCCCCACCGCTACCTTCCGCGACGGTTGTAAACGAGGTACCGGCGGGCGGATTATCAAGACTGACAAAATCTAGCTTTGTAGCATCATACGTTAAGTTAGCTTGGACGGCATTAACCGGTTCAGTATTACTGTTTTCTCTGACCTGGACAGTGAAGTTTGTTCCTTGGTTAATGCTCTGAGTTGCTGGTGAAATGGATAAAGTTATCCCAGCCAGGGCCCTACTTCGAAATTCCCGGGCGTTTAGCACCGCAATTACCGTCAGCGGGATAGAAATCAAAATAATTAGGGTAGCTAAAATCACCGGTAAATCTTTTGGGTTATAAGGTGGGTTGATAATTCGGCGGTATTTTCTAAGCAACTCGGCAGTTTTCATTTCTTTATTTAAGTATTGCCCCTTGTCGTTTACTTGTCAACCTAACTCCCCCAATAAGAAAGGAGAATCGAGAGATCGAAGATATCTACTGTACCATTTTTATTTAAATCGGCGGTCGTATCGCTGCTTCCCCAACGAGTCAAAAGGATAGAAAGATCAAAGATATCGACTTTTCCGTCACTATTCAAATCCCCAGTCTTTGTTAAGCTGGTTACTTGATAAACCGCACTTGTCGAAGCGCTGTAACTGGCAGCCGAAGAATTGGTCGCGGTAGTGGAGATTGTGTAGTTACCGGCGGAAGCTGAGGTTGATGATGTCACTTTGATTGTTGAACTCCCATTCGCGCCGGAAGTTAAGGTTAAAGATGCTGGTGTGAATGTGGCTGACCAACCAGTTGGGACAATACTAGAGAGCGAAAAGGTTGAGCTGCCACAGACTGAATTGTCACTATTAGTCACCGATACTGTATAGCTTAAGGTGGTTCCGGCTGTTCCTCCCTGGCTGGCGGGAGCTAAACTCACAGTTGGATTGGCTCTGGTGCAGGTTGCATTATTAACTGTCACTGACACGGTACTTGCGCCACCCAGGTTATTTGGAACACCAAAAGCTTCACCGGATTTATCATAAGCTGTGGCGGTAAGGGTATATCCACCATCCGCTACTTTCGTCGTATCCCAAGGTACACTAAATGGCTCTGTCGTATCGGTAGCAATTACTTGCCCCATTCCCCCGTAGGGAATGTAAGCGAATTCCACTTCTTTAATACCAGAGGCATCGGCGGCGTTGGCAGCAATTGTAACCGTGCCCGAAACTGTTGCTCCGGAACTTGGCGCAGTAATCGAAACAGTTGGAACGGTAAAGTCGGTCTTGCCTAGAACAACATTTAAAGTTAAAGCCGAGGCGGTTGCCGATGTCACCGCTATTCGGGTACCGGTATCCGGATCGGTGAAAGACGAGCCAGGCGTCACAACGATTGTACTAATACTAATAGGCGGGGTTGGATCAAGAAGCGCGGTCTTGTTAATTGGGGAAAGAGGGATGTGAAGAAGAGCGCCTTGGTAAACACTGTCTGACGGGCTTTTTGCCGAATCAAAACCAATTGGTTGGCGGTATTCAACATAGAGATAATCGGCCGTAGACTGGCCCCGCTGAATCTTCAAGGCTTTCAGGCTAGCTGTAGCTCTCTCAATCGGTTCTAAAACATAAGCCCCACTAGTCGTAACTGTCTGAATATTGGTCGGGTCAAACCAACCCACATTTTCTTTATGGGCAGCGTTGAAGTGAAAAGGTGGGCTAGTAGACCCCATAATATCGTAGGGATCACCATATTCGTAAACAGTACAGCCAGAGGGGGCAATAGTGACGCTGCCGCAATCAAGTAGTGAGGCGTGGCCACTACCAAAGCCATGGCCTAGTTCATGACCGACTAGCCCAAGATCAAACCCATAATTCGACACAATGGAAGCCCAGGATAAACTGACATTACCGTCAGCGGTAACTATTGTAGTTTTCCCTATGCTGGCCGCTCCTGCCCAACCGCAGCTCGGACCATAAGGGGCAATAATAACAAGACGGCTGTAGTTTGGAAAATAAACAGCACTGTCAGCTAAATTTATAGCTTCCTGCAAAACAGTACCACCGGCACTGCAGGTTTGGTCTATCGGTAGTGTATACCAACCATAAACATCACCGGTTATGCTGATTTTGTTGTAGGAAAGTTCAGCGTAGAAATTATTAATCTGCGTATCAACAAAATTATCCACCTGGGCGCTGGTAAAAGAGGGCTGAGCGGTGTTTTGAAAATTTACCAGTAAAGTGACTGTTCTCTGTTGCCCCAGAACCGGTGGATTGCCCGGTTGCGACACCACATCAATCCCGCCTTTAAGGTCGCCGGCTTGGGAAAGCGGGCGGCTGCCATCAAAAACAAGATCATTATCAATCTGCATTCCTTTGACTTTAACCCTGGTTCGGGATTCTAAAAAGGCCCGAAGACCACCGGCCGGATGGATACTTATCTTTTTTCCGCTGTCAGTTTTCAGGGTATAACTGGTTGTGCTTGTTCCTTCCTTGAAAAAGTCGGCGTGCACTACCTCAAGCTGTCCCTCAATGGTTGCTGATCTTTCCAGACAGTTTTGCGCTAATGGGGCAAAGTTGCTTCTCTCCTGATCAGAAAGAAGCGAGTTTAAAGCCTGGTCGGGATTTTGGCGCATGGTTTCCACTAAGTCGCTCTTTCGTTCTTGAAGGAGACTCTGAAGTTCTTTGGCGGCTTTCACGCTGCCATCTTTTTTAAACTCTTGCTGCTTTTGGGTAAGATCCACCGTAACACTGGCAAGCTTTGAAGCAGCAACTTTAGCTCTGTTTTTATCCGGTCTTTCGCTAAAACTTTCCAAAGGTTCCGCCGAACAGTAAACCTTCTGAACTATCTGCTGACCACTTGGATTAGCTACTGCTTTCGAAGTCGGCTCCCTAGTCTGCAGAATAGAAATTACGGTCAAGGGGATGGTGATAAGAAGAAACACGGTTAAAAAAAGGCTTATCAAATCCCTTGGATCATAAGGGGGATTAATGCTTTTGCGATACTTTTGAAAAAGATCGGCAGCCCTCACAATTAAATTGTAGGATTCAATTTCTGACCTGTCAACTTGGACGGGGAATAGGAACCAGAGCCCTTTAAATTCCCCAGTGGGAAAGGAGAATCGAGAGATCGAAGATATCTACTGTACCATTTTTATTCAAATCAGCGGCTGTATCGCTGCTTCCCCAACGAGTCAAAATGATAGAAAGATCAAAGATATCTACCTTGCCATCGCCATTTATATCGCCGATCTTGCCTGCGTTTGAGACATTCACAGTAATGGTTGCTGATGTACCAATATTATTGGCGGCATCATAGGCTTTGGCGGAAAGTGTATGGGAGCCGTTGGAATAAGCTGTAGTATTCCAAGAAAAACTGTATGGGCTTGTTGTATCTGTAGTATTCAATGTCCCATCAACCAAAAAATCCACTTCGGTTACCCCAGTGTTATCCGAAGCAGTAGCCGCAACTGCTACTGTTCCCGAAACCGCTGCTCCCACCGCAGGCGAAGTGATAGCCACTGTCGGCGGAGTTATATCACTAGTCTCGTAAGTAATAACTAACTCACCTATATTTGCCCACGAGGAATCCCTCTCAAAGGAAATCAAGGGACCAGCAGTTGCTGAACCATTATTACTAATAACAAAAGCCATTGACTTCCCACTCTCCCAGTTTTCTTGATCAACTAACTCCTGCACAATCGAAGTAATCTTCGAGGTAAACTCATAGCTACCAAAACTAGTGATATTCCAATCTGCGTAAGCAACGGTGGTCGGTAAATTCGCTGGGTTATTGCTTGTGGAAAAAGTAGCCACATCCGGATCAGCCACGCCCTTCAGCTTCAAGTTCAAAGCCGGAACCGCATTATTTGGTGAAAAAATAAGGGCCGCATTAGTAATTTTTGCCCCACGGGGAATATGAAGATCTGTAAACCGAAAACCAGTGGTAAGATTTTTTGAACACGAAGGATTGTAACCGATCCAAAGATTATCCCCCGTAAGCTCCAGGAAACAACTAT
The DNA here is from genome assembly GCA_001816655.1 of Candidatus Woykebacteria bacterium RBG_13_40_15. Classification (GTDB taxonomy): domain Bacteria; phylum Patescibacteriota; class Microgenomatia; order Woykebacterales; family RBG-16-39-9b; genus RBG-13-40-15. Next base: position 81,957 of record MHCP01000028.1, read on the forward strand.
CAACTGCATCGTCAGAGCCAAGTGTGATTTTTTTGAATACATTGGTAACAGGAGGGATTGTCGGATCCGGCGTAATGCCAGGATCAGTGTTGAACGGGTTCTTATAAATAAGAACGCGGCTCCGATTACCATCGACAATATATAAATTGTCGAATTTATCAAAAGTAGCCCCAAGCGGCAATATAGTAAAATCTCTAAGATAGCCGGTTGGAAGGATTTCAGGACCGGTTGGATCATCATAGTAGCCAATAAAACCTCCATGCTTATACGCATTGTAACCAACTGCCATTCGGTTAGTAGAGTCAAAGGCCGGCTCCCAAGTAGCAGCAATTTGGGAACTTTTTTCGGGAAAACTTTTGGCTGCAAAGGGCCCAAAGCACACTTTCGTATTATTCTCTGTGCAAGCATCAATCACGCTTTGGGTAAAAATAAGCAGGCGGAAGTTGCCGCTTGCCTCAAGAGAATGATCAGAAACGTAAAGATTCCCTTTTCGATCAAAAGAAAGAGCGCCGGGAGCATTAAGAAAATTTAACGGGGGTGCTTGACCCTCGCTAAAAGTTTGACCGCGATTTGGCAATACGCTAGTTGCGTCCTCTTGACCAAGAATAACATCAACAACCGGATTTGATCCCAGCGGATCTCTGACTCTAAATACCCGGTTGTTGCCCGGTTCCGAAATCCAAAGGTATTCCCCATGAGCAGTTGGAGCAATTCCGGGAGAGTCTCTCGTTTCTGGTATCTGGCCACCGCCTAAAACATTAAAGGGGTAACCAATAATTTTAATCAGCTTATCCCCGATTTTAACCGGCGCCTGAAAAACCCTGACATTGTAGTCGGTTCTAACCCAAATCCTGCTATCAGCGTCGGATTTAATTTGAGTATAGTAGCCGCGAATAACATTTCCTTCCAAAGTTTCGAGATCTCTCTGGCCAATAACTCCATCAGCGGGCTGCCCGCTCACCAAAGAAGTAGGATTATTCCAAAAAAGGATTCTCGCTGCCCCATCACTAACAAAAAGCTGGTTGGCAGCGACAGCAATACCGCTGCCAGATATCATTCTTCTGCCACTAATACCATTAGGCTCCCCGGGAGCAATGGGACTGAATAAATCACGGTTTGGATTAAGTGATGACGCTGGGTTAACTAGCGGATTATTAAAAAGATAAACCGATGCCCCAGTACCGTCGGATCTTGCAACAAGCACATTACCCTGAGCATCAATTCCAATTTCTCCTAAGCTAGCTCCACCATCTGGATTTAGGGTTTTTTTAAGTGTAGCTCCATCCCAGCCAAAAAGAACAACTTTGCCATGCTGCGAATCATTAATCCACAAGCCTGCTCCGCTTGGATCAACTTCACCCATATAAGGCACCCGCAGCCCTGTTCCGAAAGTACCAGAAGCTGTCATACCATTGGTGAAATCAGGATTGGGTGTGAAAACTAAAACCCGGTCATTGCCTCCATCAGCAACGTAGAGCTTGCCATCCGGACCAAAGCGCAGAGAGTTGGGATTTGCCATTTGATTTAAACCGCTTCCTTTGTGATCCCAGCCAGTACCAGAAGTAAAGTTATCTTGCCCCAGAACTAAATTAGCGGTTTTTGCAAACAAGCCGGTGGCTTTATCCTTTGGAAATCGCAAAACTCTATTGTTACCCTCATCAGCCACCCACAAATCTCCTTTCGCATCAATCGCAACCCCCACACCATGGTAAGACCCAGCAGCTAAATCGTAAAAACAAAGAGTAGAAGCTGTCGGTTGATTTTCCGGGCTTCCAAAAGAAGCTGAATTCTGGTTGCAGAGATTGCCAGTAAAATCAGTCTGCCCAATCACCTGACTGGCGGAAGCATTGGTAACCCAGGGGTTGTCGTAAACCAAAACGCGGTGATTTTCCAAATCCGGAACAACTAATCTGCCACCGTCAAGATCCATACCAATAAAGCTTAAGATTTCGTCCGGGCTATTTACCCCATCATCCATGCCGCAGAGAGTTTGGGCGGAAGCCGGAGCCCTGGTTGGATAATTTTGAAAAGACAAATCCCGGTTGCAGGCGCCCCAATCGCTGAGGGAGGGCTGCCCAATAACAATATCGGCACTACAGGCAGAGGATCCCGAGTAACACTTAGCTAAATCAATACCAAGGATACGGCTACGTTGGGCATCAAAGATATAGGCTCTACCCGGATTGGTAGAGCGATCAACCAATACCCCGCCAACTTTCCGCACATTGTAAGGTAGAATTTCGCCCCTAGAAAGCTCCCCAAAATCCCTTTGGCCTAAAATTACATCTGCCCAAAGATCCCCAGATACACCTCGAACCGATTGACTCGCTGCTTTTGGCTGATAACTTCTTATATTAAAAACTGCAAAAACTGTCAAAGGAATTGCTACAAGGATAAATATCGTAGCTAAAATTGGAAGTAGGTCCTTACGGCTGTAGGGCGGATTTATACTTTTCCGATATTCGACAGCAGATTTTTGGAACAGATTACAGGCTCTCATGAAGTTAACTTAATTTTCGCTTATTGGACTTTCACTGTCAATTTAATTTGGAAGGGAGTATGAGCCGGAGCCTAGATTTTTAACTTTCCCTTTTATCTCCATTAAGGAAAGGATTGAGCCTATTTTTGAGGCTGGAAGTTTTGAGGCTCTTGCTATTTCATCAATATGAGTAGGCCCGTTTCTTAGTAAATCTAAAATTGTTTGCTCTTCCTCTGTATCCCCCTTTATTTCTCTTAAATCTAGCATCTTAGATCTTAGATCTATATTTAATTCTTCAAGAATATCCCCAACGTTCATCACTAATTTCGCGCCTTGTTTTATCAATTGTGCTGGCCCTTTTGCGAGGCCTGAATAAATCGGTCCCGGAACGGCAAAAACTTCCCTTCCTTGTTCTCCTGCAAGACCCGCTGTAATCAAAGAACCGGAGTCTTCGCCTGCTTCAGTTACAAGAACGCCCAGCGAAAGACCAGAAATTATCCTATTTCTCGAAGGGAAATTACCCGGAGTCGCTAGCATCTCAAGTGGATATTCGCTGATAACTGCCCCATCATTATTAATAATATTTTCAGCTAAAGAAACGTTTTCAGGCGGATAAATATTGCAGACACCACTTCCAAGTACCGCAATTGTTTTTCCTTTATTTTCCAAAGTAGCTTTGTGGGCTAAAGAATCTACCCCACGTGCAAGACCGGAAATGATCGTAAAACCAGCCGCAACAAGATCACCAACCAAAATCTCGGTGACTTGTCGACCATAACTTGTTATTTTTCGAGATCCAACCACCGCAATGCATCTATTTTCCACACCCAAATCAAGATTTCCTTTTATATATAGCACTGGTGGTGGATCAGAAATTTCCTTTAAAATAGATGGATAACTTTTATCATCAATTGTAATTACTTTTACATTTTTAGCAGCTATTTTTTTATAGTAGCTGTCGACATCAAAGCTTTTTCTAAACGCGATAAATTGCCTAAAAATAGCGGGAGTTAATACCTTTTCTAAAACTTCTTCTTTTTCTCTCCAAATATTTTCTGCTGTTTTGAAATGTTTAATAAGGAGTTTAAAATGAACCGGCCCAATTCCCGGAGTAGCTGCAAGAGCAACATAATAAGGCAGATCAGATTTCATTTGAGAACCATTATATCAAAAAGAAAAACGACCCGTTTCCGAGTCGCTTCTCTTCCTAAGAAAACCTCTAATGAGATTTGCTTGGGAAGAACCCCGGTGTCGTGACAAGTCACTTCTTGACTCGTACGTCCTGGGGCACTCCTTGCTATTCGGTTCTCGATCAGCAGCCCGGGCTCCCTGGGTTCCAGTGGATGACAACCGTCCCGTCTTCCAACTTCTGGAAGGTGTAAAGCGGGGCAAGATCGTCTTCCACCAGTGCCACCAGATCCGCAGGCAAATCGTACCGTCCGAGCTTCACACTGGTGGGTCCGCAGGAAGTCACACCCAGCGAACTGATGGCGACGTGGGTGAGTACCTCAGCAGTTGTCACGTTGCCCTTCGCCAATTCCTGTTGAGCTTGGGCGATCAAGGAGTCGAAATAGCCCCGAGCAGTGAAGTCTCTGCCTCCTCCCTCCACACCACTCTTCTCGCTGTACCAGGATGAATGAGTATACAGGTCGGCCTCGACGATATACATGCGTCCCTGTAAGTCACCGACACTCCCGCTCAGGGTGTAAGGGTACCCGACCTCAGTCCCTCCGACTCTGGCTTGCAGATCTTCGATTTGCTTCTGCTGCTCGTCGATACGGTCCTGCTGAGCAACGGCCGTTGCTTGTATGTCACCGATCTGACTCCGCAGGGCCTCCTCGTTGTCTGAGCCTCCTCCACAGGCCACTAGGAATATGGCGGTCAGAACTGTGGCTATAACCAGAAAACGCCTCACGGCGTCACTCCTTTCCCCGCCATTTGGCGGACCAACTAGAACAACTAACTTCCATCATGACTGCCAACTTAGCCGTCAAGTTACAAATTGGTAACCAAGTTGGCAGCCACAATGTAAGGCGAAAACAACCGAATAAGTTTTCAAGGAACAGAAGTATTATACCAAACTATAGGTCAAAAGTCAATCTACGGACTACTCATAATTTATTGCGGGGAAAGTTTTTGGGAAAATTTGTTTGGTCCGAAAAAGAAAAACGAGCCTTTCGACTCGTTTTTCCTCCTAAATAAACCATGGCTCGCTATAAGCTCACTATGATTTACTTGGGTATGCGAGGAACGGACAAGCCAAAGCTTGTTGCTCCCGTTCCTCGCTCATTTTCCCTTTCCGTTCTAGCCGAGGCCAGGCCCTCTATTTCGGGCAAAGATCGGGGCTTACTTTACGAAAGGATGCCCGTTCTAGGTCTGTGAGTACTTTGCCATTTCTCAGCACAATGACAAAACAGGCCGCCTGACTAACCATCAGGTCGCCCGAGTCACCGGGCCCCCAAAAGGTTGTCCCATATGCCACATCCTCAATCTCGTCGTAGACGGGGGTATACTCAACAGCGTACTCTGGCAGCCAGAAAACGTTACCTGTACGCTCGTTTCTGACCTCAGTAGAGTAGATCGGTCGAGTGCCACTGTATGCACCGGATGGGGTGGAACCCAGGACTGTGACACGGTCACCGTTCTTGAACTCCGACACGAGTACCCCTTTGTAGGGGTTTTCCACGGTCCCGTACGTAGATGGAGCGCCGCCTTTACAAGAAACGGCAGCACCCACGAGAATCGTGAGAACAACGATCAAGAACGTAGCTCGTCTCATCTCAACACCTCAAATGCCGTCAGAACGCGCTCTTCACGCTCCACTATTTTGGTGGTCTGACTCGCATCAAATAACCCTCAAAAGAGGACTATTTGACATTAGTCAAATCTTCTGATTTAACAGGAAGATTATACTAAACTATGGGATAAAAGTCAAGATTGGTTGATTATCAAGAAAGATTCCTAAAATCCAATTGTTGTAGTAAAATAAACTAGTGAAAAGGCTGGCTGTCACATTTATTATTTTCATAATCCTTTTTATCGCTACTCCTGCGAACGCTTCTGAACTTAAAGCCGAACCAAGAAACTTTCAGTTGCAAGCTATCCCAGGCGATAACTTAGTTGAAAATGTCCTTATCACGAATTTATCAGCTTCAAATAAGACCCTAAAACTTTCTTGGTCAGTACCAAAAAATAATGGTATTGGCTTTGTTTCATTTGAAAAATCAGATCTGGTTCTCACACCAAATGCGACTAATCCAATCGAAATTGAGTTCAAAATTCCAAAAGATCTGCAGCCAGCTGATTATTACGGTTCCCTAGTAGCAAAAACTGGCTCTATCGAAGAAAAGAGCGATTTTACTATTAGGATCCTCGGAACAACAAAAGAGGAAATAGCGGTGGAAAAATTCCATGATAGTGGAAGTAAACTTAATTTTGAAGTTTCCAACAACGGCAATCGGACAATTACCTTACAAACAAAAGCTAAAATAGAAGAGCTTTTTGGTTTATTTGGAAAGAACTTGGAAAGCAAAACTGAACTTAAAGCTGGCGAGAAAAAAGAAATTTCGATAGCTCACAGCAATTTACCACCTGGTTTTTACGGGGCTGATGTTGTACTTTTGTACGGTACCGCTGGGAGGGAACACTTGTTCCCTTATTTTTGGGTAAATCCTGATTTTGCATTGATAGGTACTTTGCTTTTAGTAATTGTGGTCTTGCTTTATTTCAAATTTAGGAAATCTACTAAACATGATTAAAAAACTAACTTGCAGCTTACTAATAGTTTCACTTAGCTTTGTTTTCTGTTTAGTACAGGCTCGTGCTGCAGATGTAACTGTAACTGGAACCGTCCCCCCAACTACTGTTACCCTTAGCGGTCGCGCGCCAGCAAGTTCAACAATTACGATCAGGGAGGACGGTAGCGTCGTTGCGACAACGGTGACTTCTGTTGCCGGGACATTTATTAGGACTATTACTAGCACTTCAGGATTACATAATTATTCACTCACACTAGTTGACACTGCCGGAAGAAGTACACCAGCAACAAACTTTAATAATATAACCCTACCAGCCCATGGAGACACACCAATTAGCAACATTCTCATGCCACCTACAATTGCCCTTTCTAAGAACACTATTTACAAAGGGGACTCAACCTTGATTTACGGACAAGCATCTTCTGGATCAACTGTTCACGTTATTTTAAATGGGTCTCAAAAATTTAGTGGTGTTGTAAGCGGAAGCAGCTGGCAATTTACTCTGAGTTCTGGCTACAATTTTGGTAATAATAGTATTTACGCTTATTTGACTAGAGCCGGCTACGCAAATTCCGTAAATAGCTACACTCTCAATTTAAAGGTAAATAATTGCAGAAGAAGTGATCTAAATTGTGATGGTTTCGTAAATTTAACTGATTTTTCGATCTTGCTCTACCATTGGGGTACCAACCACGCAATTGGTGATATAAATGGTGATGGAACGGTTGGTTTGATCGATTTTAGTATTATGATGTTTGACTGGACAGGGTAATTCGATCTAAGATTTAAGATGTAAGATATAGAACTCTCCGTAACTAAATTCGTTCGCTTTCGCGAAAGTAATTTAGGTACTCTCGAGTTCTGCGACCACTAAAGTGGCCTAAAGATTATGAAAACTGCCAAACTGATTTTAATTTTCATTTTTACACTTCAATTTCTGCTGATCCCATTTGTTGCAAAACCGGTCCACGCTGCGACGGCAAGCCTTTTTCTATCTCCTTCATACGGAAGTCACTATGTCGGTGAAAAATTTTATGTGATGATTTACGTCTCTGGCGACGCATCAACCAACGCCTATGAAGTCCACATCGGGACTTCAAACATGACCGTTACTGGTATTTCGACCGGCGGTTCTATTTGCAACCTATATCCAAGCCCACCAAGTTACACAAATTCTTCTGCTTTCTTCCAATGCGGTCTTCCAACCCCTGGATACTTAGGATCCTCTGGTTATATTGGAGCAGTTGTTGTGAAAGGAAACTCCCCTGGCACAGGCACTGTTTCTATTCAAGGGGGGTCTAAAATTTTAGCAAACGATGGGGCTGGCACAAATATCATTTCGGGCTTAGGCTCTGCCTCCTTTCAGATATTACCGCCACCAACCGCAGCCCCAACTGTAACTTCAAGTACCCACCCCAATCAAGATAAATGGTATAAAAAATCCGACGTCTCTCTTTCCTGGACAGGCGCGGGAAATAATTTCGTCTACACACTAGATAATTCTCCTGAAACCTCTCCTGGAACAGGTTCTCCAACACTTGAAAAAAGTAAGACCTATACGGGACTAAAAGACGGAATTTGGTATTTTCATGTGAGAGTCCAAGGGAGCAGCGGCTGGAGCGAAACAACGCATTTCAGAATCCAAATTGACACAACTCCTCCCCTTCCCTTTAAGCCAGAGGCCGACCCAAAAGAAAATGCCACTAGCCCACCAATCATCGCCTTCGCGGCAAAAGATGAAACCTCCGGCGTAGATCATTACGAGATCCGGGTTGATAATAGTGCTTGGGTTGTTGTTTCTGCTCCCTATAAAATGGCCAGAATTTCTTCCGGCGAGCACCTAATTGAAATAAAAGCAGTTGATAAAGCGGGAAATGAAAGAATTGGAAGCGTTAAAGTTACGGTAAAGGAAATTCCCTCACCTGTAATTACCAAACCCACAAATGGAAGTTTTGTTCCGTACACAGATGAGCTTCTAATCCAAGGCCACTCATCTCCAGGGGATAGCGTAGAGATATTTTTAGACGGGAAGAAAATTGCAAAAGTGGTAGCTGATAAAAACGGGAACTTTGAATTTACATACAAAGGCTTATTAAAACGCGGTAAACACACAATTTACGCGGTTGCCGTCACACCGGCCAATATTGAGTCAAGAAGATCAAAAGAAGTGGTTTTCGCCCTTGATCCTCAAGCGTTTGTTGTAATTGGTTTTGTCATACCCGGAGTCGCAATTTTTACCTCTCTGCTAACAGCGATTTTCATATTTGTGTTAATTATTCTCCTTTTGTTCTTTAAATCAAGGAGATTCAAAAAGCGCCTTCTTATTATTTTGGGACAGCTCGAGAAGGAAGTAGAAAAAGATTTGGAAACCTTCAAAGTCGACCAAAAGGCGGAGAAAAAGGTCGAGGAAGATTTCGAAAAAGTGGAAGAAGAAATTGCCGGGAAAGAGAAGAAATAGTTATTCCCTGTGTGCAAACCACCAATCAAAGATTTGTTTGACAACCGGAGCTGATATTTCACTGCCGTGCCCTGCATTTTCAACCTGAACAGTTGCTACTATTTTTGCATTTGGATAAGGAGCGTAACCTGTGTACCAAGCGTGTGGTTTTTCTTGTCCTGATTCCGCACTACCTGTTTTACCTGCAGTTGGAATTTTAAAGCTAGTAAAAAGCCAACCAACGTTTCCATCACCGATTGTGTTTTGGTAAAGACCTTCCCTAATTGCATCGATAGTTTCCTTTTTCAAAAAATTTTCTTTAATAGCGTTTGGAACGCTACCCTTCAAAATAGTGGGGGTAAGCAACTTTCCACCATTCGCAAAACAGGCAGTTATCATCGAAAGCTGCAATGGCGTAACAAGTAAGTCTCCCTGGCCGATACTCAAGTTTAAAGTCTCGCCTGGATACCAAGGCTCCTTTTTCGTCTTCAATTTCCACTCTTCTGTAGGCACAAGACCTGCTTCTTCTCCAGGCAATTCTATCCCAGTAACCCTACCCAAACCAAAGTTTTTAGCCCAATCTTGAATTGGTTTTTCTCCAGTAATCTGCCCAAGTTTATAGAAAAATGTATCCGTACTGCGAGCGAGGGCTCTAACAATATTAATATCTCCTTCCGTCCTTCTACTTTCTGCCCAAAGCCAGTTTTGGAAAACATGAGAACCAAGGCTAATGTAACCTGGGTCGTTTATCTTTGTATCTTTTTTAATAGCTCCAGTTTCTAGACCGGCTGTTCCTGAAACCATCTTAAAGGTAGATCCGGGTGGGTAAGAAGCGCTAATAACTCTATTTAGCAATGGCTTTGCGGAACTATTTGTAAGAGTCGAATAATCTGCTTCGGTCAAGCCTTTGGCGAACAGATTATCGTCAAATGATGGAATTGAAACCAAAGCCAACACTTCTCCAGTAGAAGAGTCTAAAACGACAGCCGATCCTCCTTTAGCACCAACGTTTTTCATCTGGGCTAGAAGTGCCTCGCAAACAATTTTTTGTAGATCTATGTCTATACTTAAAGTAATATTTTGGCCACTTTTAGCCTCAGTTTTGTAAATCCCCCCTTTTTTCTCACCCTGAGCAGTAACACTAATTAATTCGTAACCATTAATCCCTCGCAGTCTATCCTCCATACTTTGTTCAATCCCAAACTTTCCTACCTGATCACCTAAGTTATAGGGAATTGTAATTTTTCTCTCGATGTCTTTTTGATCGGCTTCAGCTGTGTAACCGAGGAGATGGGCAGTAATTTCCTTGTATGGGTAAGAGCGGATTGGATTTATTTCCAATTGAATGCCTGGAAGACTACCCCCTTCTGCTTCTATAACCAAAGCTTTCTCTGCCGGCAAACTCCCCATCAAAGTAACCGGTTTATCATTCGCTTCATTAAACTTTTGGGCCATGTCGCCACTATCACCCAAAATAGATAAAAGCTTTGATAAAGCTTGCTCCCTCTTACTTTTTGATAAACCGGAGGGGTCGAAAATCAGTCTGTAACCGGGGGTATTTTGCGCTAAAACACGGCCGTTTCGGTCAAAAATAGCCCCTCTCGGGGCGTGATTTACAACAAGTTGTATCCTATTACCCTCTGCCCTTCCCAAAAACAAACCGCCACGAATTATTTGAAGATCGATAGCTCTCGCAAAAAGAACTAGACAGGCGGCGAAAAAGATAAAATAAATTGGAACGAGTCGCCAAGCGGATACTTCAAACTTGCTTTTCTCCTTCTCTTCGGTCGGGCCTCCCCAACTTTCAGCAAACTTGAGATCTTTTGAACTAACTGAAGCCCTTCTTTTTCTGCTTTTTTCTAATTCTTCCCAAAAAACAAGACCGAATTTTTTTGCTTTCATAGATTAATTAGTCTTAATGAGGCGACCAGAAAAGCTTCCCAGGAAATTGCGGAAAAAACCAAAAGACTGTAGGCTATAAAATTTTTTGATGGCAAAACCGATCTAAGAGCAGCAAAAAGACCAATCGTGAAAGTTGTACTCATTAAAACTAAAAACACCGGAAGATCTGAGATAATAGCTAAAACCAAACTAAAGAGGGTAGCAAAAAAAATTAGATGTTTAGTTTTGTTGATATTGAACCAAAATAAAACAACAAAACTACCGATTGGCAAAGCCAAAATTGAAACTTGAATGAAACTAGCAACAACAATCAAAATGGTAAATAAGATTAGCTCCTTCATATTTTTTGCATAATAAAAACAGTTTCCAAATCCTCAAATGGAACGAGGGGTGAGACTTCAGCATTTTGGAAAATAGCTGACGGGTTTTTGTCTATACTTTTTATTTTCCCAAGCACCAGACCTTTGGGGTATTCGGCTTCCCCAGAGGAAAAAATGATCTCCCCAACCTGCAAAGTTTCATTTTGGACAACATTTTTTAAAGACATTCTATTGCCAAACTCGCCCTCAAGGATTCCTCGTGCCCCATTGCTTGTGATAGCTGGTATTTTACTCTCAGGGTCGGTTAACAAAATAACTAGCGACGAAGAATTGTGCGTTGCACTTACTTTACCGATTAGGATATTTTTCAGAATTACGAAATTTCCCTCCTCAATGCCATAATTTCTTCCTTTACTTATTAAAATCCTGCTTACGGAAAAAAGTGGGTCTTGACCGATTACTGAAGCAACAATTAGTTTGTTTCCAGATATCTTATCTCCAAGCTGCTCCCGCAAAAGCTTATTTTCTACCTCAAGTTTCTTCAAAGAAGCGTTTTCCGCCAAAAGAAGGCTATTTTCGTATTCCAGGTCGGTTTCCTTTTGTTTCAAGGAGCCAATTTCACTAATTACAGACAAGAAACCCTTTATATCATTGTGGCTTTTATACAAACTAATTTGAATCGGCGTAGTGATTTTTTGTGTTACATCCGAAACAAATCCCATTATTCCTAAGACATCAAAAATGAAAAAAAGGGCTACTAAAGAAAGTAAAATAAGTAATGTTTTTTGTTTTAACAAGGCTCGAAAGTAATTATCCATTAATCTACAATTACCTCACACTACCAGCAAATATAGCCTTTTTGAGTAATTTTTTGTCGTTTAAAATTCTAACTGTTCCTCTAACAACAGTGGTCAAGGGTTCCTCAGCTAGAATCACCGGCATTTTGGTTTCTTTGGCTAATAGTTGTGATAATCCTTTTAACAAGGCTCCCCCTCCGGTTAGGTAAATACCTTTTTCGGAAATATCACTTACAAGTTCCGGTGGTGATTCTTCGACAACGTCTTTTATAGCTTCGATTATCGACCGCAAGGTATTGGAAAGAGCCTCTCTAATTTCCGCCGTACTAATAGTTACTTTTGAAGGAAGACCGCTAGCTAAATCCCTACCCCGTACAGTAATTTTTGATTCTTTACCGACTGGATAAGCTGAACCGGCTGAAATTTTAATTTCTTCAGCAGTACGCGGCCCCAAGAGAAGATTGTAGCGCATTCGCAAATAGTTAATAATGTCTTCGTCCATTTCGTCTCCTGCTACACGAAGTGATTTACTTACAACTACACCCCCCAAGGAAATCAGGGCCATCTCAGTAGTTCCCCCACCAATATCCACCACCATATTTCCACTTGGCTCATCGATGGGCAGTTCCGCCCCAAGAGCTGCTGCCATTGGCTCATCTACCAAATAAACTTCCCTAGCCCCTGCACTTCTCGCTGCATCTTGGACTGCCCTACTTTCAACTTCAGTTACACCAGAAGGGACCCCTATTGCAACCCTCGGACGCGGGATTTTTGGCAACGACCCTGGATTCTGGTGGACTTTGACAATAAAGTACTTTAGAAGGGCTTCTGCGAGGTCCAGGTCACTAATTACACCGTCTTTGAGAGGTCTCGCTGCAATTATAGTTGGTGGGGTCTTCCCAAGCATTTTTTTGGCTTCTCCCCCAATTGCCAATATGTGCTTGGTTTTTTTGTGAGCGGCAACAACAGTTGGCTCCCTGATCATTATTCCTTTACCAACAACGTAAACAAGTGTATTTGCGGTTCCCAAATCTATTCCAATGTCGTGTGAAAAAGTTCCCCAAAAACGATCAAAAATGTTGAAATTAAAATCCACCTGCTGCCCCCTTTGTGGAATCCAGTTTAGCATCATAAATAAAGCTAATCAACAGATGAGTTTTAAATCTTCTTCTCTTTTATGATTTAATTGTTACCTTTTGCAAAAAAGGTAACACTAAAATTGCCGCTAGACTGCGCTGGCTGTAAAACATAAGCAAAAATGCTTCGGGACCCTCGGAAATTCTCTCAGCTTTCGCTTCGGTCAGTTTCCGTTTCCTCTTTGCATTTTTGCAAGTTTCAACCTGCCTGCCGGCAGGCAAGAACGCCGTGCTCGTATAGCGGTTATTATTTTTTCTAAATCCGGCCTTAGATTAGTCAGCGTTAATAAATTGAGCTTTTCGAAGCGACCTGAAAGGGAATTTTTCATGTTCGTAACGGAGTGGGGTTTGAAAAATTAGGCGAGAAAAGCGAGATTTTAGCTGGAGGATCTTGGCCGGCGCCTTTGGTGTCACCTTTTGCGAAAAAGGTGATAAAAGAAAAAATTAGCGGAAGTTTTGGCGCTACCTTTCCAAAAAGGTAGCAAATAATTCGTACAAAAAAGAGGCCCGATCCTTCGACAAGCGTAGAATCAGACCTCCTCCTAAGAAAACCATGGTAAGTTTATCGAACCATAATTTGCTTAGGCTCCGGAGGAGAACAGACGATGTCTGCTACGGACCAATTTGGAAACCAAATTGCCTCCAACCCGTTCCTCGAGAAATCTAGATCCAACTTCGCGAGTTTATCAGCGCATCAAATGCTTTCTGCACCTCTTTTCCATAAGCTTGGCGGACGTTTTGCCGCGTGCTGGCAATTACCTCTTCCCATCTTTCCCTTGCCTCATTGACCTGCTCTGGAACTCTAGACACAGCCGCCTTACAATCCTCAGCGAGCTTCTTGATGTTGTTGACGATGGTTTCGAATTCCTCGGCCTGAGACAAGAGAAGCAGGTACGTAGGTCGAGTAATACCTCCCTGGTTGTAGGTCAAGAGGACAACTGTTGCTACCCAGTCTTCCCTTGACACCCCACGAAGTACGTCAAGCACCATTTCTTTCAATCTGTCCATTGATCTCCCCTTGACTTCAAAAGAGCACGGAACGCTTTTTGCCCGTGCTCTTAATTTCCGATGATGAAATTATACCACACTATGGGATAGTAGTCAATCCCTATTGGGGAGTAGATTTTCATTTTTTAGCTTTCAATTTTATGTTATTATCAATGCGAAAATGGGCAATTTTAAATTCCCGGATAAAGTCATTGAATACTCCTTCTACGCTCTATTTTTCCTTGTTCCTTTGATTTGGCTACCGTTTAATAGTGAGCTTTTTGAATTCAACAAAATGCTTTTAGTTTACATTGCAACGATAGCAATTTTGGTCTCTTGGCTATTGAAAAGCATTAACGAGGGCTCGCTCACGTTCAAACGAACTCCTCTTGACTTACCAATCGCCGTCTTTTTGCTTGCCAACTTAGCCTCAACCATTTTTTCAATCGATCGCCAAATTAGTATTTTCGGCTACTATTCACGCTGGAATGGAGGTTTACTTTCGACAATTTCGTATATAATCCTTTACTACGCTCTCGTTACTTTCTTCAACAAAGAAAAGATCTTTCAGCTTCTGAAAATTCTCCTTCTTTCCTCTCTCTTTGTCGCTATCTATGGTGTTCTGCAACATCAAGTTGCTATTAAACACACACACATTTCCTGGAAAGGGGTTGACCAAGGATTTTGGGCGGTAAATTCTTATATTCAATCTTTTTCTACTCTAGGACATGCAAATTGGCTTGCGGCATTCCTTCTAATGATTATTCCTTTCTCCTTTTTCTTTTTATGGAAGGGGGGCCGTTTTTTAGAGCAACTTTTTTACACTATAATTCTAATTTTGGCCTTTATAGCATTTACTTTTACCTACTCCAGAGGAGGCACAATTGGTTTCGTTGGAGCAATGCTTGTGCTCTTTTTTGGGACTTTATTTGTTTTCAGAGATAAGTTTTTATGGAATATAAAAAGGCGGCTGATAAATTTCTCTTTAATCAAAATTTTTCCAACAAACTTTATTATTTTACTTTTAGTTATTGCAGCTAGCTGGATCGCAACTTTTTACCTTTTCGGAAACGCATTCACTCTCCGCGGAATCAATATATCCGCAATTAAGACTAAAAATGAGACTCAATTAGCTAGTGGTTCTGGAAGCGAAACTGGGAAGATAAGGCTAATAGTATGGGAAGGAGCTCTTGAAACTTTCAAACACTACCCTATTTTTGGTTCGGGGGTGGAAACATTCACTCTTGATTATTACAAATATAGACCAGTCGAGCACAATTTGACTGGGGAGTGGGATTTTATCTATAACAAAGCCCACAATGAATTTGTAAACTACCTTGCTACCACAGGTGCAGTCGGTTTCTTTTCATACCTATTTTTGATCTTTTCCTTTGTTGTGATCACAACAAGATTCTTAATTAAGGGTAGTTCTACCGAGGCTAAAGCTTTTGGGATTGTAGCCATCTCCAGCTACGCAGGTTATCACGCCCAAAATTTTTTCGGTTTTTCTGTAGTAGCAATTGCTCTATTATTTTTTACACTACCTGCTTTCTTTTTCATAGCTACCGGTGAACCAAAAGAACACAAAATAGCTTTGCGTCTGAAAAGCTCAATTTCTAATTTGGTGGCTAAATCCTTAGTAATTTTATTGGGAGTCTTTTTAATCTATTTTTGCTTCGCTACCTGGTTTGCGGATTACTATTACAACAGAGGGCTTTCAACGACAAGTGATTCTGAAAGCTACAAAAGTTTTAAAATAGCCTCTACGCTACGGCCTGACGAACCCCTATACAAGGCAGATTTAGGCCTCTCAACTATAAATTTAGCTATTAAAGAAACAGAAGCCAACGCCAGAAAAGAAAAAATAGCAGAAAGTTTTAACTATTTAACTGAAAGCACAAATCTCGCTCCTTCCAATATTGTTATATGGCAGTATCGCCTAGAGGCTTTATACAATCTCTCACAGGTAGTTCCTGCCTACACCGCCCAAACCGTAAAGACGGCCGAAAAGATTGCTTCTTTTGCTCCAAATGAAGCCGAAGTTCAGTATAATCTAGCTAACATTTATGTGTTTGCTAGCCAGTTGAAGGATGCCCAAAAACAACTCGAGAAGGTGGTAGCCTTGAAATTCAATTATAAAGACGCCTGGAAGCTTTTATTAGAAGTTGATTTACAGTTAAATGATCAAGTTTCTTTTAAACAGCATACCGTTAAGTTAAAATCGGTTTTACCTCTCGAGAATAAAGAAATTTTAAATGGTTTAGATAAAAAATGGCTATAGAAAAGATTGGAGACATTTTAAAAAAGAAATTTGGAGAACGCGTGCCTGTTCATGCGAAATATGAGTTTCAGGAGTATGGAGTAAGACTTGCTGAAACATTGCATGATATTCGCCATAAAGCACTCTATATTAAACTAGCCAAAGAGAAAGAACGCTCCTTGCTCGAGAGAGCAAGGGTATTTGCTATTGATGTTCAAAGCGAATCAATAAACCGCGGTAGATTATTTATGTGGAAATTAACCGAGTTGGAGAAAGAGAAAAAAGCTCAGAAAAAGAAGTAATTTTTTGTTCTCCTGGTTAGGAGCCGGAGGCGACGCAGCATTCGAGAGTACCTAAATTCCTTTTCGTAGCAAATGAATTTAGTTACGGAGAATGCTAAGCATCAGCGCAACACTCGAAAAGAGTGATATAATGTTCGGCTATGATCTTAAAACTAACTAGAAATACTGACCCCATTTGGAAACAGAAATTCCAAAACGTCAAAAAAATTACGCCGGAAATAAAAAAACTAGTGACTGACATGATGGAAACGGTGGATATTACCTCTGCTGTCGGTCTAGCAGCCCCACAGGTCGGAGCAGCCTTGCGCCTTTTCGTAATTTCTTATGGAAAATTAAGAGAAGCTTTCATAAACCCAAAAATAGTTCGTCGCGGCAAAGAAACCAATGAAATTGAGGAGGGTTGTCTTTCAGTACCGTGTGTTCGCGGCAGTGTAAACAGAGCAAACGAAATTGAAATAGATTATCAAGATTTAAAAGGGCGACCAAAGAAAGCAACACTTTCTGGTTACTACGCACGAATTGCTCAACACGAGTACGACCATCTTTCAAGCTCATTTTACACAGATCGTATTTTAGATAAAAAGAATCTTTATACTTATAAAACAATAAAAATAGTATTCTTTGGCACTTCAGAGTTTGGATCGATAGTTTTAAAAAGCTTAATTGGCCAAAAATTGGCTGGAGAATATGAAATTACTCTTGTTGTTACAGCACCAAATAAACCTGCGGGGCGGGGTCAAGAATCAACAGTTTCTCCAGTAAAAGCGCTGGCTGATCAATTTAATATTCCGATTGAAGTCCCAACAACACTTAAAAACAGTAGTGACTTGGTTAATAAACTAAAGTCGATCGAACCTGATTTTATTGTCCTAGCATCCTATGGAAAAATCGTACCAAAAGAGATTTTGGAAATACCAAAGAAGGCACCTTTGAACGTCCATCCATCACTTTTGCCAAAATATCGCGGCGCTTCCCCTATCCAATCTGCAATATTAAGCGGCGATAAATACACTGGGGTCAGCGTAATGAAAATGAATGAAAAACTGGACAGCGGT
Organism: Candidatus Woykebacteria bacterium RBG_13_40_15; assembly: GCA_001816655.1. Classification (GTDB taxonomy): domain Bacteria; phylum Patescibacteriota; class Microgenomatia; order Woykebacterales; family RBG-16-39-9b; genus RBG-13-40-15. Next base: position 99,390 of record MHCP01000028.1, read on the forward strand.
GATATTTTTGGTAGTGCGCACCTAACAATCAAAAAAACCGATACATCAGAATCTCTAAGTGAACGTTTGGCAGATCTTGGCGCTTCTCTAACACATCACGTACTGCACATACTAACTGTTAGCGACATAAAACCAAAGCCACAGAGCCCTACAGGGACTAGTTATACTAAAATCTTAACAAAAGAAGATGGATTCATCGACTGGAAAAAACCCCCGGAAAATTTAGAAAGAATGATCCGCGCTTACCATCCTTGGCCGGGAGTGTGGAGTAAATTAAGAATTAATAATTCACCCTCCTCCGCTAAAGCTTCGGCGGGCAGGGAATTAAGAATTAAATTATTGCCAAATCGGATGGTTCAGCTTGAAGGAAAGGAACCGGTAAAATTAGACGATTTCAAAAGAGGCCACTCAGATTTCAAGCTAAATTGGTAATTAGGCGGAGACTT
>MHCP01000028.1:99847-141375 GCA_001816655.1 Candidatus Woykebacteria bacterium RBG_13_40_15
CTTGTTTTTCTTCAATTTCCGCTGGTTTATTAGAAGCCTTTGGAACAATCTCTTTTTTTACAATTCGCAAACATTTCGTGCAAAGACGAACTCTTTTTGTCATACCGCCAACATTCAAATTAAACACATGAAGGTTGGGTCTGCTTCTCTTTTTAGTTCTTATGTGGCTGTGGGATACATTCATCCCAACCTGCACTCCCTTACCACAGCGATAACATTTCAACATAGTTTCTCCTAATTAGAGTGGCTATTATAGCATACCACACACAATATTTTTAATGGTATACTATGGCTATTATGCTAGACGTAACAAGCGCAAATCCGGCTACAATGTTTGCTTCAATACTTATTTTCCTTATTATCATTGGCTTTGTAATTTCTATGCACGAAGCTGCTCACGCTTTTGCCGCCAATCGTTTAGGCGATCCCACAGCAAGATTACTTGGCCGAATGAGCCTAAATCCCGCAAGTCATATTGATCCAATTGGAACAATTTTGCTGCCTTTGATCCTTTTAATTATGCATGCTCCTGTTTTTGGTTGGGCCAAACCAACACCGATCAATCCTTTCAATTTTCAGTACCCACGGCGCGACACAGCGATTGTCGCTTTCGCCGGTCCTGCTTCCAATTTTTTGCTGGCGATTTTTCTTTCCCTGATTTTTAGATTAGCCCCAGTTACCATCGCAAGTTCTTTTCTTTTAAACTTCATAGTAATAAACCTGATTCTTGGTATCTTCAATCTAATTCCAATACCACCACTGGACGGGTTCAAAATTTTGGTTGGGGTTTTGCCTAAAGAAGCGGCTGCACAGGTTTCGCTTCTAGAAAGCTATGGCCCAATACTTCTCCTTGTTGTATTACTACTTCTACTACCTATACTCTCACCTATTATATTCCTTGTCCTAAATTTACTTTTAGGTATTTTAACTGGTGTTACTATCTAGGTACCTAGCCCTAGAAAGAGTCTTGCAAATTAACCGTATTTGTGCTTAAATGGACTTGCCTGTTAGAATAAAGGCGCCCCTGCCGCAGGGACACAGGCTTTGAGGTTTATCTTCCTCAATTTTTCTTTCTTGGACGGGTTGACCCGGAGAGTTTCCGTAGACCGTGGTCTATCGGAACAGGGTTCCCACTTAACAGTCTAGGAGGAAACCGAATAAGCCGCCCGAGGTGCAGGGAGGACTAATTTTTAATAACGGATTGAATTAAAGGACCCTTTGTGGGTCTTTTTTGTTTATTTTTTCTAGTTTTGCTAAAATCAGGAGATATGAGGGCTGAGGAAATCGATACTGACAAAAACAAGTTAATAATAAATTTGTACGACAAATCCGCAACCCGCATTTAGTTCCTCGGGATTGTTTTCTTTATCTGTGGAAAATCAAAAATGAATAAGAACAAGAAAGTATATTCATCTCCCGAGAAGCTCACTTCTTTTGAAATTACGTATTCTTGAGCCTTACTAGTTAAATCCTTAAAGTCACCACGAAAGTTTTTACCAACATACAATTTTATTGTAACTTTGTCGTTCTTTTCCTTGGGAATCTGAATGTCCTTGACCTGAACAAAAGCACTGTTAGCAGTCTTCGCTTTATTAAAGTACTTCTCTAAGCTAGTACCCTCCATATTCAAGGCCATTGTAGTTACATAAGTGAGCTTTAACGGGTCACTGAAGTCAAACTGTTGGTTCTTATAAATATCTAACTGATCAAGATTCTTGCCAGCAACTCTATTACTCAAAGTTGGATGATTCTTCAGTTGAGCAATGGTGGCTGGAAGTTGCTCTACACCACCATCTTTGAAACTGGTTACCTTGAAAGTGACACAATTATTTGGCGTGTGTAAGCTGAAGTGACTATCAACAGAGACACCATTCTGAAAGGCAGTTGGGTATGACAATAGAAAATCCCTTCCCTGATGCTGTTTGGTTAGTTTTATCAGACCTCGGCCGTTTATTTTAATTCTTAATAGATTGTCTTTAATCATAACCAATTACAGTGGCAAAATACACCGAAAGTGAAAACTGGCAAGCCCGGGAGGAATTGCCCGCCTAAATTTGGCAGGGCCAAGAGGTATCGAACCCCTGCTTCCGGTTTTGGAGACCGGCGTGCTACCACTAACACCATGGCCCTAAATTGGCGGGTTGGAGACCGCCGTTATAGATCGCTCCGTAAATAAATTATTCGCTTGAAGCTTAATAATTTAGGTACTCTCGCGCTCTGCGTCGCTAGCTTCCTAAACAATTAACTACGGGCCTACGATCTGCTTACTTCACTTCTCTATGCAATATTACTTTCTTACAGCCTTTACAAAACTTCTTTAGTTCCAACTTCCCTTGTAAGTTTTGTTTATTCTTTTCAGTTGTGTAATTCTGCCTTTTGCACTCTGTGCATTCTAGAATTACTAGGTTTCTTGGTCCTTTTTTTGCCATATTTACCTCTTTTAATAATAATCTGGAGCCGACGGTGGGAATCGGACCCACGACCTAGCCCTTACCAAGGGCTCGCTCTGCCACTGAGCCACGTCGGCAATGGTGCCGAGAGTAGGATTCGAACCTACGTAGCCGCAAGGGCGCCTGTTTTACAGACAGGTGCATTTGACCACTCTGCCATCTCGGCACGTCTCATTCATGGAGCCGACTGTCGGATTCGGACCGACGACCTACTGTTTACAAAACAGTTGCTCTACCGCTGAGCTAAGTCGGCATTTTAGCGGAATGGATTATATCTCGCCAGAGAAACAATCCACGAGATGTAATCCTAGCGGATTATATCAGAGTTTACTTATAGCTTCAATTAATTATATGTGATTAAAGCTTTTATTTTTGGTATAATTAAAGTTGATGGAAACAGAGCCACTTTCAAAAAAAGTTTTATTGGCTGACGATGACCCTTCTTTTACAGAACTCTACACATCAATATTCCAATCGTCAGGAATAAATTTTTCGGTCGCCCAAAACGGCCTCGAGACCATAGAAAAAGCTAAAAAGGAACAGCCTACAATAATTCTTTTAGATATTATGATGCCTGATATTGATGGTTTCGAAGTCTTAAAAAAGTTGAAGCAAGACCCTGCTACCTCCAATATCCCTGTCTGGATGTTAACAAACCTTGCCCAGCAACTAAATCAAGAGACAGCTGTTTCTCTGGGAGCAGGGGGTTACATAGTTAAAGCGGAAACTACTCCAAACCAGGTCGTCGCAAAAGTCAAAGATTACTTTAGCCAACTTCCTTAGCTACCTTTACACACCAACTCCTCTATGCTAGAATAATCCGACTAAATGATCAGCAAAGTTTTTAAATTTCTTAACGAAGTAGCGGACGAGCTTAAAAAGGTTACCTGGCCTACAAGACAAGAGGCTATTAAAATGACGTTTACTGTAATAGCCGTAAGTGTTGTAGTTGCGGTTTTCATAGGAAGTCTGGACTTTGTTTTAACCCAATTTATTAGTAAAATCTTAACAAGATAGTAGTAGAGGTTAATTAACGATGGCTAAAGCTAAAAAAGAAAAGAAAGAGCAGGAACTTAAAAACGAGGAGGCTAAAAAGGAAACAAAAAAAGCCCCAGCCGGAGCTGCTTGGTATGTCGTTCACACTTATTCCGGCCATGAAAATAAGGTGGCAGCAACACTTAAACAGAAAATTGAAGCCAACAAGTTGCAGGATCGAATTTTTGACGTAATAGTACCAACTCAAGAAAAGATTGAAATCCGTGAAGGAAAGAAACAGACTATACGGGAGAGAATTTTTCCCGGTTATGTTCTGGTTCAGATGCGCTTAGACGATGGAACTTGGTATACAGTCCGCTCAACCGCAGGCGTAACTGGTTTTATAGGGGTTGGCAACAAACCCACCCCATTAGACGAAAATGAAGTTGAAACCATCCAAAGATTTTCCAAGATGGAAGCACCAACTTATAAGGCTTCTTTCAGTGTCAATGAAGCTGTTAAAATCATTGATGGCCCCTTTGCCGATTTTATTGGAAAAATCGATGAAATTAATGAGGAAAAAGGCAAGCTTAAAGTTTTAGTATCAATTTTTGGCCGAGAAACCCCAGTTGAGCTTGATTTTCTCCAAGTAGCAAAACTATAAAGAATTACAAAATTAGCTCAAACTTGTCCTGAGCGAACGAAAGTGAGTCGAAGGATGGCAAAAAAGGTAAAGACAGTGATTAAACTTAATATCCCCGCTGGCGAGGCTACAGCAGCGCCTCCAGTCGGCCCCGCGTTGGGTCAGCATGGTTTGCCTATAATGGACTTCGTGAAGGCCTTCAATGAACGCACAAGCGACCAAAAAGGCAATATCTTGCCTGTAGTCATCACCGTTTTCGAGGATCGCACTCTTTCTTTTATAACAAAGCAACCCCCAGTGGTAGAAATGATCAAAAAAACCTTGAATCTAGAAAAAGGATCGGGCGTTCCACACAGAGAAAAGGTCGGTAAATTAACAAAAGAGCAGGTTAAACAGATCGCAACAAGTAAAATGCCTGATTTGAATGCCGATACCCTCGAGGCAGCGGAAAAAATCGTTGAGGGTGTAGCTAGAAGTATGGGAGTCGATATTGAATAATGGGAAAAATTAGAACCAAAGTAATCGAAACGGCAATCGAGCCGGAAAAATTGAAAAAAATCGAAGAATTAGAATTAGATAAAGAATCTAAGCCTGAAGAAGAAGGGGAAGTAAAAATCGAGAAAAAGAAGACAAGAGAGGGTAAGGCAAGGCAAAGAAGCCGCCGTTACAGGGATCTAAACGCAGGTATAGATAAATCAAAGGTATATTCTGTAGAAGAAGCTTCGGAACTTATCAAAAAAGCGGCCAACACAAAATTCGACGAAAGTATCGAAGCAAATATCAACCTGGGAGTTTCCCCTGACAAACAAGAGCACCAAGTGAGAACCAGCGTAATACTCCCCCACCAAGTCGGTAAAAAAATTAAAATTCTCGTTTTTGCTGAAAAAGACGCTGCTGAAATCAAAAAACTCGGCGCTAGCGTTGGAAACGAAGAAATTTTGAAGGAAATTGAAGGCGGGAAAGTTGGATTCGATAAAATTATCGCCGACTCTTCTTGGATGCCGAAACTGGCAAAAGTGGCCAAGGTTTTGGGACCAAGGGGCTTGATGCCAAACCCAAAATCAGGCACTGTAACAGAAAATCCAATAGCAGTTTTAAAGGAATTTGCTCAAGGAAAGGTGGAACTACGAGCCGAAAAAGTTCCTATAATCCATACAGTCATTGGAAAGCGAAGTTTTGAAACCAGGAAACTCTCCGAAAATTTAGCCTCGATAATTACCGCAGTCAGAGCCGCAAAGCCGGAAGGGTTTAAAAAAGAACTTATCAAAAGCGTTTACGTCTCTTCCACAATGGGCCCATCAGTAAGAATTGATCTATCTTCTCTTCAACCAACTGAAAAATAAGATCGCTCGTATTCTTAGTCCACAAAGTGGTCGCAGGACGCTTTAGCGGTCTATGCCTCTTCGCTTATCAGTCAGAGCCGAATACTACGCGTCTTTATTTCTCGCATTGCTCGAAAATAATCGTGGCTTGACAAGCAGTCACTTATTGGGTTAAACTCCCGTTTGACCGAAGACAGTAGCCCCTCGATGAATTCGGGATAAAGTCCCGCAGAGTCGAGCTAAAGCAGAACTCGTTTAGGCTTTATCCTGAACGAAGGGAAGGACTACCGAGGCGTAGTAAATGAATAACAAGTGACAAGACAAACGTAACAAGTTTTTAAACTTTTCACCTGTTACCAACGACCTCGGTAACCCGAGGTTTTTTAGTTTCAGGAGATTTATGAAAATTACAAAAGAACAAAAAGTAAAAACAGTAGCCGACCTCAAAGATAAACTTTCGCGAGCTTCCGGTATGGTTTTAGCCAATTACCATGGTCTTTCCGTCCCCCAAATGCAGGAGTTAAAAAAATCTCTGAAAGAAGAGGATGCGGAATTTGTAATTTCAAAAAACACCCTGATAAGCCGCGCAGCCAAAGAAGCAAAGAAGGAAATTCCAAATGAGCAATTAGAAGGTCCAACTGCTATTTTATTTTCTTTTGGGGACGTGCTAGCGAGCGTAAAGAAACTTGCAGATTTTATAAAACAGTATCAGCTTCCTGAGATCAAAATTGGCGCTATCGAAAACAGAATGCTAACAAAAGAGGAGGTCTTGGATTTGGCCGAAATTCCTTCCAAACAGGAGCTTTATGCCAAAGTCGTCGGAAGCTTAAACTCTCCTATTTACGGTTTGGTAGCAACTTTAAGAGGAAATTTACGAAACTTAGTTTACGTTTTAAAACAAGTTGAAAACTCGAAAGGAGGTGCTACTAATTAATTATGGACGAAGAAAAGAAGCCACAAGAAAAAGTTGAATCCTCCTCCGCTCAAAGTACGGAGGACAAGGAAGCTTCAGAAGAAGCAGAAAAAGCCGAAGGTTCTGCTGAAGAAGCCAAAGAGGCATCCGAAGAAGCAAAAGAAGCCGCAGAGGAAGCTAAAGAAGAGGTAAAGGAAGAAGTTGCTGAAGTTAAAGAGGAGGTAAAAGAAACAGTTGCTGAGGCTAAAGAGAATCCGCCAGCTGGCGGAAAGGCCGAAGCTCCAAAACCGGAACCTAAAAAAGACCTGCCTGCCGGCAAGGCAGGAATAAAAGTTACTGGCAAATTGGCCGATATCATTAAGGATCTTGAAGGACTGTCAGTTCTTGAGTTAGCTGATTTAGTAAAGGCTTTGGAAGACCGTTTTGGCGTAAGTGCTTCAGCACCAGTCGCGGTAGCAGCCGCGGGAGCAGCTCCTGCTGGAGGAGGCGCTGAAGGTGCACCAGAGGAAGGCCAAACTACTTTCAACGTAATGTTGGCCGATTCAGGGGCTAATAAGATAGGTGTAATAAAGGTAGTTAGGGAACTAGTTCCTACACTTGGACTTAAAGAAGCAAAAGACCTAGTTGACGCCGCTCCAAAGCAGGTTTTGGAAGGTGTAAATAAAGAGACGGCAAACGAGGCTAAATCCAAGTTAGAGGCTGCTGGAGCAAAAGTGGAGTTAAAGTAAGCACGAACTGAAATAGAAAAGCAAAAAGCCCCCATTTGGGGGTTTTTTGTTTTCAGAAGAACTGGAGGCGCAGGAAACGATTGAGACTAGCTCGCTCGTCCCCCACGCCCCCAAAGTAGTCGCCGGTGAGGTGGGAAGCTCGGAAGCCCGAGAACCTCACTGACACAGTAGTTAGCCGAGTGCCACTCTGATCACTTCCGGTGTTCCCCCAAGGTACTCACCGTTGGGCTTCTTCACCAAGACAGAGGCCACTCCCGGTTGGCTAATACCCTCAAGCAAAGCGACCTTGGTTCGCGCCTGCTGCTCTTTCATCGGCTTCCCACTTTCATCAGCAGGCGTGTACACATACGAGGGCATTGACATGGTGTACCCACCACGTACCTCCAGGAAAATGCTAAGCGCCGCGTTCTTGTGGAGGTTCTGGGCTGTTTTGTGTGATTGCTCGAGCAAACCTATGGCTGCGTCCATCCAGGCCTTATCATTCCTAATGAACGCAATCACCTCCTGCCACGCTTCGCATGCTGGGCCTTCAAGGCTGCCGCTCTCTACAAACTCATCGGCAGCCTTTATGACAAGGTCAAGATAGCCGCGGTCCTGCAGGAAAGGAATGGCCATCTGTTTCGCGCTACCTGCGTGTGTACGATCCTTCTCCGCGATCTCTGCCTTTAGTTTCTGGTTATCCGCTGTGATGTCCCCCCGAATGACCAATAGTATGATCACTGCGACGACCAGAAGCGCGCCTAAGAACAATAGGCTACCGGTTAATGCGTCCACAACGACCTCCTTATCCAGGTCTTTGAACTTTCTTCACATTGTGCTCTGAAGAGTGAAAGCTCTTCCCTAGCTTCCAAACCTCGCAGAAACTTCCTGCTGTTTATTGACAGCAATTTACCATTAACAAAATTAACAGCAAGTTGTTATCGGCAAACTCTAAGGGATTCTAGCAAAAAAGAAACGAGAAGTAAAGCTATGGGACTAAAGCTAATTTAGCCAGCGCCGCCTCCACCGCCTCCCCCTCCTCCACCGCCTCCACCGGAAAATCCTCCACCACTACCAGCTGCAAAACCAGAAGCCACACTACTCGAAACGCCACTTATACCTACCGAAAAGGCGGCAAAGGAAGAAACAGCCGCTCCACCTGAAGAAGTGTACCAGGAAGGTACTTGTTCACCTAAAATTTGCGGCATCAACTTTAAGATTTTTTCAGTTTTGCCAAAAAGTGCGCCAAAAACTAAGTACTCTTCCCAAATTGGCAATAGCTGCGGAAGAGTGTCTTTAAAATGAGAAAAGTCGCCCAAAAAGTTTTTAAAACCCTGCCATTTATTGGCTTCCAGACCGTATGAGAGGGTCCAGCGTTTCATAAATGAAATGGGTGCTATGCCAAGCCTATGAGCAATAGCCATGAACACAATACTAAGGAAAACTATTCCATACAATAAATTGGTAATGATAGGGATCGCAGCATCTGTTTGGGATATAAAGACCAACACGTAAAGGCCAAAAAGAGCAGCAAGTGAAATTAAAAAATATCTATTTTTACTAACACTTCCCTGCTCCAAAAATCCAAGATTCTCTCCTTCTTTTTTAATTTGCTTGCCCCAGTTTGACCAAAAACTTTTGAAACTGCTTGTTTTCATATTCTTTTTTAGATCTTCCAACTTAAAGGCCGCCAAAAGATCTGTTTGTTTTAAGCCAAAGCCAATCATTTCCTCATTTGAAAAAACGCTTGTAATACCTCCCAGGAGGACTAAGAAGTCCATTTCAAAAGATTTTAAGCTCTGGTCAGCCATTATTTCTTGTTGGCTCTTTTTTAGAACAATCGCATACTCATCTACTTGCCTTGAGTAAAATAAGAAATTTTTCAAAACTCTTCTATTGGCAATGGTCAGATATTTTCTTCTCGCTAAATCTAGTAGGGTAGCGGTGAACGCGTTGGGAGTAATATTATTTCCTTGATCTAAGAGGACTTCTACCAAAGCCGGTGGCAGGTCCGAGGGAGGATCATTTACATAGTAAGGAACCCCTGCTTGTTTGTACTCCTTCCCATATTTATACCATTGCCAGATCCAATAGAGGGCCCAAGCGATGGTAAGAAGGAAAACAATTACCAAAAAGATTTTTTTATAATTTTCCCTATTCTGATAATCCTTTTCCTCAGCAAATACATCCTTCAAGGTCTTGCCTGATCGCTGAACCGAAGCAAAAGAGCCTTTCGGAAAAACAAGGCGGACCTCAACAAACTTTTTTGGCGCCACATCCGAAACCGTAAACTGGACACTATTTTCTGAGATAAAGTCATATTTTCCGTTTGTAGGCCCGTGAGCAAAAGCATAAACTTGGTTTTTTGAAATGTTTTTTGGGTAGTTAACTAAAATTTGGGCCTCATTTGTCCTCACATCCCAGTCCATCCCAACCACTTGCCAATAAAATTCATCGAAATCGGCCCCGCTAGATAAAGCGCCCAGTAGCTTGTAGGAAATATCAAAGGTGCGCTCTTCATTGGATGCAGAATAAGTCCAACGGGCATAATATTTTGTTCCTTGAACCCCGTTATCTGTCGGAGGAAGCGGCTTTCCGTTCTCAGAAACTTGAAAATTTTCGATCGTAGCAGAGTAAGTGTTTCCGTTTCTAGTTATCTGCAAAGGGATGTAGATATCTGCCCAACTGAAGCTTCCGTCGAAAGAATACGTGCGGTGCTCCAACACATCAATTGAGCCATCTTGACCAATTGTGTAGGTACTAGCAACCTTTGGAAAATAATAATCTTTTGCAAAGGTAGGTTTGGTAAAAAATAAGACTAAAGTAAGAAAAGGAAGGAAGATAAGAAGCCGTTTCATACCTTTATTATATCTCGCTTAGAGAAACAAGCGCGAGATGTAATCTTGCGATTATTGATTTTTCTGCCTATAAATGCAACGCGGAAATCTCAACTCGGAGGATTTTAGCAAACTCTAAACAGGAGTGCTTAGAGCCCAGTCCCAAAAAGACCTAAACTTTTGGATCTACTTAGGACTTGGCGAGGAGGGGAAGAGCCGATTTCTCGGTTCCCTCGCCAGATGTGAGCAGACGTTAGCTAGAGTCGCCGTATATGCAGTTAGTCCAGGATAGATAGATGTACGGCTTCTTCCCAGACTTGTCAGCGTCCGTGACTTGGATGTAACAGCCGAACTTCTTTGTTATTGCTTCATGGATACGGGTGAGGGCAATATGGACCTCTGTAATCCTCACCCAACCATTTGCGGTTATTTCTTCCTCAAGGATACGCCAACGGTCGCACTGTTTTCCCCAAGGATGGCCTTTTTTGCTCCTTTCTTTAGCTGCCAAATATGCAGCCGGTGCGTACACCTCCCTAATGAACGCAAGGGCGTGAGACTCCTCTTTTCGTTTATCAAGGAGTCGAACCAGACATGCCACATTCTTGACTCTGGGGTAGCAGAAAGCCCTGAAAGCCACCCCACTTGCCAAGACGGCCAGTGAAATGCCTAGTACCCAGATCAAAAAAGTCTCGTCTCCCACCTGATTCTCTCTTTCTGCTCCAGCGGTTCTTTGTCGGTCCCGGTGCTTTGGAAGTATCCTTCCCCAGACCCTCCGGTGCTTTGGAATTCGAGGGTGATTTGCTGGTAGCAAGCTGCAATCGAAAACCTTCAATCGCAAGTTGCTACCAACAACTTGCAAAAATTTTAGCACAAATAAAACAAAAAGTAAAGCCTATAGCTAATTTACTCTGCCTACAGGTACCGCTATTACGAAACTAGCGTCTTTGAACTAGCTAAAAACTGAAGAGGAAACTGGAACTGAACCGCCAGCTGTCGGTGAATTCCAGAGGATGTCCCGAAGTTTTTAGCGTAGTTCAACAGCTAGCGAAGTCTAGCGGCAATTTTAGTGCTACCTTTTTTGCAAAAGGTAACAAAAAGGGATTGGCCCGCCGAATTTTAGCATTCGCCTTTCCTGCCTGACGGCAGGCAGGTCAATATTGTTCATATACGGCTCGTGCTGCAATTTATGGCGGGTCTGCGCCCCGAACCAAGAATTTCTTTCTGGTTCGGGGCTTGACAACTTATTTTCTATTGTGATACTTTTAAGACCACTTAATTATAAGAAAGGTAGTGAACTGTCCAGAAAGGATATCTTTCTTATGTCTCTTGGAGATGAATTACCAGAGCTATTGACTGTAAAAGAAGTCGCAACTTTCTTGAGGGTTTCTCCACTTACAATCAAACGCTGGGGCAAGCGTGGTAAACTTCCCGCCATCAGAATCAACGCACGCGGTGATAGACGGTACAAAAAGGAAGCTGTATTGTGGTTGTTAGGTGAGATGAAGAAAGAGGTTGCTTAATTCTCTTTACCCTTTTAAATTGCTACGCAATTTGGTGAGATAGATCGCTCCGTAACTTCAGAATTTTCGCCTACTCAATTCTTCAGGTACTCCCCGCCTGCCAAAGCTTTAGCGGCGGGCAGGTCGCGCTCTGCGCTTCGCACTTCGCGCCAAGCTTGAAGAAAGAAATAGCCTAATAAGTTAAATTCGAAAGCTCAAATCCGAAACTCTAAACAAATTCCAAATTTCACCATTATTTAATCCGGCCTTAGATTAGTCAGCGTTAAGAAATTGAGCTCTTCGAGGCGGCCTGAAAGGAAATTTTTCATGTTCGAATCCTGAAGCTTTGAAGGAGAGTTTGAAAAATTAGGTGAGAACAGCGAGATTTTAGCTGGAGGATCTTGGCCGGCGCCTTTGGTGTCACCTTTTGCGCAAAAGGTGACAAAAACTACTTAGTTAACCCCATTTCTACCTCCACTTTGTGACGGCCAGATTTGAAAACAGTTAGTGTTTGCCCATCTAAAACCTCACCGTCAACCCTGACTTCCCGTACTCCTTTACTCAAACCCCCACGGTTTTTCACGTAAACGTGATAGGAAGCGCCCCGGAAAACCCTTTTAATATAAAATTCTTTCCAGTTCTTGGGAATACAAGGGTCAATTATCAAACCGTCTAATGTTGGACGGAGTCCTAAAATAAAATCTGTACAAGCGCGGAAAAACCAAGCAGCGCTTCCTGTCATCCATGAATAACTTCCCTGCCCAAAATGAGGGCTTTCAGGACCATAAACAAATTCTGAATAAACATAAGGCTCTGTCTTATAAAGATCTGGGTCTTTTCCCATTGTTATAAACGAGCTTCTTTTCCAAGCATCATAGGCTTTTTCAGCTCTTCCAAGTAAACACTCTGCCATAACCACCCAAGCATTTGGATGGGCAAATATTGTTGCGTTTTCTTTTGCCCCCGGCGCAAACTGCGAAATAATCCCCAAAGCTGCATTAACTTTTGTATATGCAGGTGTAAAAGTAAGTGCTCCATAAGGAGTCATCAGATACTGCCAAAGCGAATCCATAGCTTTTTTTCCTCTTTGCTCGCTAGCTACGCCACTCATAATTGGCCAGGTTTGACCATTGATATGAATTTTTCCTTCTTTATTCTTTCTGGTTCCAATTAAACTCCCATCATCAGCCGTAGCCCTGATGTACCAACTTCCATCCCAAAACACATCGTTAATAGTTTTTTTTATACGATCATTTATGTGCTGATACCTTTTTACCTTAGCTTTTTCTCCAATTCTTAAAAGAAGTGGAATAATCTCTGAGATATTCCAAACTACTTGATTTGCAACCATCAAAGATTCGCCTCTACCCAGATGACCGCCTGCCAAAGCATCGTTCCAATCAGCTGTCATACGTAGCGGAATACCATTCGGACTAACATGATAAAGTGTATACTCTAATGCTTTTATAATGTGGGTCAGTACTGTAGCTTCTCCTCTATCAAAATATTTGACCTTTTCCTTTAAGAATTCCAGATCTCCAATCTCTTTAACGTGATTTAAAACAGCCATAACTAGCCACTGTGGATCGTCGGAGTGTTTTGTTGTAAAAGCTTCTTTGGTAAGAGTGTTCCAACCATGAGCCACATTACCCTCTTCAAATTGATGCTCAAGAAGTTCAATTAATTTTTCTCTGGCTAGTTTTTTGTCAATCGGCAGAACTCCATATAAATGTTGACATTCATCTCTAAAGCCCCAATTTCCCGCGCCAATATAATATGAATCCATTTCCCCCATCTGACTTGTAATCCAAGTTTGGTATTTGTTCCAGATATTTACTGAAAGGTCGAAATCGGGGTCCGGGGTTTTGACAATTAGTTCATCTAAATTATCTTTCCAAAACTTTTTTATTTCTTTTAATTTTTTTTCTACAAAATCTCTTTTTGCAATTTTTTTTATCTTTCTATTAATACTCTCAACGTCTTTCTCTATCCCAATAACAATGTGAAAATTTTTTTCATCACCAACGCCTAGCTTCATTTTTTTCATTAAAGCGCCAATAGCATCCTCGCTCTCACCATAACCGTTTTTATATGCACCTTTTTCAATAGCAATGGGGTTTGAAGGATAACGATACTCTCCAATAAAGTCTTCTTTCACACAACTTACACCATCAAACTGCACAGAACCAGTCATATACGCCCAATGATCCCAAGCAGTACCGGGTCTGTCGGGGCGATCCCATCTTCTTTTTGTAGCGTATATTACGTTGTTTTTAAAGTAAACATCATTAAAAAATGAATCAAAAACCCGATCTTCTAAATCTTTTGCATAGCTCCCCAAAACCCACTCTATATAACCAGTCACTGAAATATCTCTAGGTCTGTCGGACAGGTTTTTAATATGGATATCCCAAACCTCTAAATCTTCGTCCAACGGAACAAAGAAAGTAACTTCGCTTTTTATTCCACTCTTGATAGAAGAGATTTTATTGTAGCCTAAACCGACTCTCGCCTCCCAAAAATCAGCACTCTTCATCACTGGTTGCCAACCGACTGCCCAGTATTCTCCAGTGTCATTATCGCGAACATACAAATGTCGGCCAGGACGGTCAGATAAAATCTGGTCACCCGGCAGTTCTCTTGTGATACGATTAAACGCAGAATCGACATAAAAGGAGTAGCCACCACCCGTGGCAGAAACTAAAGCAGTATATTTACCGTTTGTAAGGAAGTTTATCCAAGGCCGTGGTGTATCGGGGCGGGTAATAATGTATTCTTTTCCGTCTTTAGAAAAATAGCCATATTTCGTAGAAGGGGCAACCATTGTAATTTCATTTTATTGGGAAATTGTTTAAAGAGCAAGAAGTTTCTCAGAAAGTTTTGTTTTATTAAAACCTATTTTGATATGTCTCGCTAGATTTACGTAAGCCAATAAATAACAGATGGTAGATTCTGCTCCTTGGTTCAAGTTTACCCCTGCCTCGTTTATCCCATCGTAACATCCCGACGTATTTTTATCATAAACTTTAATTCCCTTAATATTGAAGCCATGAAACCAAGAGAACCATTTTTTGGCTGCTGTTAGATATTTTCTACCTCTTACTACTGAAAATGACGCTAAATTAGCTAAAACAGCGTAAGTTGGATCCATTGCTTGTTGATCGTAAATTGCCTTCTCTTCCCCTTTCTTAAACCACCCAAAAGAACCTATCGGACAAGGAGTTCCTTCTTTATTAGTTTGCTCTTCGAGGAATTTCAATGAGCTTGATGCGACTTCCAAAATTGCTTTATCTTTCAAATGTTTGTAGGCAAAAAATAAACTGGCTGGCAAAATATGATTTGCATAAACAAGATACTTCTCAAACCAATTCCAACCACTACTTTGGTTTTTCTTATAAAGTACTAGTAAGTCTTTCGTAAGCTTCTTTAAGGTTTCAACTTCAAAGTCACCGCCCTGTGAGCTATTTAATATAGCGCATAAGCCGATGATAATATAAGCTTTCGCACGAGGTGAAGTTAATTTAAAAATGTTTTCTTTAACCTCGTTGTACAAGCTACCTGCCGCCAACGTCAAATCACTTCTTGGTTTTGCGGCCATTGTTACTCCAAGTGCCCAGATACATTCCCCAAAGGCGTCTTCAGAAATTACCGTTTTAAATTTGTGGTCAAAGCTCTGGAAATTGTTGAAAAACCTGTCCTGACGTTTTGAATGTGTCAGGTAAGAAAGATAAACAACTGCTAAATCTAGGTATTCTTTTTTCCTATATAGTTTGAAAGCCTCTACTACAAAAATAAGGGCCCTAGCGTTGTCATCCAAAGCATACCCCCAAGAACGCTCCGGTACGCCGAACTTAGCGTGTTGCATTATTCCTGTTGGCGTAGTTAGCCTTTTGAGAAAGTCTATTTTAGGGGGTTTGGAAAAATCTACTCCGTAAAGGAAATTTCTTTTTTTCATTTCAGGCTCAAGCCTTGGCTCGGCGCAGGATAAGCCTAAATAAATCCAAGTATTGCAATCCGACAGACGGCCAGGTCATAATTCTACCATAATCATAAGCTTTTCTTTCTATTTGACTTTTGAATTTTTGGTCGGAGTGAATTTTTATTATCGCTTCAGAAATAGATTTGGATTCACGAAACGGCACTAAAATACCACGATTTTGATCTAAAACTTCTTGAGCATAGATATAAGGTGTTGAAATACACGCCTTTCCGGCTCCTACAGCGTAAGACAGCGTACCGCTCGCTACCTGTCCTGGATCTAAGTACGGGGTAATATAGATATCCAATGAACGTAAATAATTAACAAGCTCTTCCAAAGGCAGGTATGAATTGATGAATTTGACATGCTTGGTCATCTTTAGGTTTTTTACTAATTTTTCTAATCTATGGCGATATTCTTCACCTTTTTTGGTTTTAACGACCGGATGTGTCTCACCAATTATTAGATAGATAAAATTTGGAATTTTTTTAACTATTTCTGGAATGGCTTCGATTGCATATTCAATTCCCTTATTTTCAGAAAGTAGGTTTATCGACCCTAAAACAAACTTACCTCGAAGTTTTTGCTGCTTTTTAAAAAACTCTGTACCTCCAAATGGAACATCCGGAACACCGTGTGGGACAAAAACAATCTTTTTCCTACTTACTTGATATGTTTTAACCAGCCGATCGGCAATACTTTCAATCATAACCACTACGGCTGAAGACAGTAAGCTAATTCTTTTGATTATTTCTTTTTGAGTGGGGGTTGGATTTTCTTTTACTGTATGGAAAGTTGTAACAATTGGTTTTTTTATTCTTTCGAGAAAAGAAATTGCGTATTCACCATCCTTTCCGCCAAAGAGCCCAAATTCGTGCTGGAGACAGACAATCTCAGCGCTACTATCATTAATGTAATCCGCAGCCCCTATATAAGTCCGAAGGTCGTCTTGATTGATTCTAAATTTTACCTCCCATGGATAATCGTAGCCGTTGTTATTGAGAACCATTATTTCAGCCAAAGCCCTTGGGTTAAGCGCGTTAATTGCATTAGTTAAATCTTTTGTAAATGTTGCTATTCCACATTTCCGAGGAATATAACTAGCAACATAGATTGACCTTATGAGTCGCTCTTCCAATTCTAAATTTTTCAAGTATTTCTTAGCCATAAATTAAAATTAACTCCAAGGACGAAGAACCGTGGTTTGAGATGATAAAAGTATCCTAATTTTAAATTTTACTCATTTTACACCATTACGTCAATAAAACGCTCCTCTATTTAGAATTTTGAACCTGTTTCCTTGACATAAATACCTCTTCTGTGAAATACTTTTTACTAGTGTTACCCCTTTTGATTGGAGAAGAGCCGAAAGCTATCGCTAGATAAGTTAATTCTAGCTAGCAGCACACTTAAAACTTGCCCTTCTGAACAGCCATCTGTAAACCTGCCCAAGAAGTGCGCAGTTAGCCAGACTTAGCTTAAAAATAGTGGGAGAGGGTTCCTCAAATGCCGGAGAATCTGTGTCCTCCGTCTTGCCCAAGCGGAAACACAGTAGCCCCTCGTTGGGGCTACTAACAAAACCCCACGAGGGGCTATTTCTTTGGGATAAAAAGTTTTTTAATTAGTGGGATTGGAAAATATTTCTTAGTTTTTCTCTGGCAATCAGATAAGTGAATATCGGAATAGCTAGTTGTCTTTTAAACCGCCACGGCTGCTTAATTAGGCGGAAAAGCCATTCCAAACCAATTTTTCTTATAAAAACCGGGGCTCTTGCTACTCCCCCAGAGAGGAAATCAAACGAACCCCCTTCGGCAATCATCAATGGTACGTGTACCTTTTCTAGATTTCTCTCGATCCATTTTTCTTGTTTAGGAAACCCTATGGCTACGAAAACAACATCCGGACCGTATTTTTTTATATCGTCGATCACTTCGTTGTCATCCAAAGCATACCCATGATGGTAGGATACCAAATTTATCCCTTGATATTTTTCTTTTATTTTATTCGCTAATCTCTCCACTACAGGCGGCCTACCACCAAATAAATATATGGAATAGCCCTTTCCAGCACACATTTCAATGATTTTTTCCATTAATATCGCGTCGCCAACTCTCTCTTTCAAGGGATTTTTAAGAAGCCTTGAGGCTAAAAGAAGACCAAACCCATCAGGTACTGCTAAAGAGGCCTTATTTAAGATTTGGCGGAAGCCTTGATCCTTATTAGCTAAAACTAAAATTTCTGGGTTTGGCTTAACGACATAATTTCTTTTTCCTCTTCTTCCCTCTTGAATAAGAGCGTCAATTTTTTCTAATGTCTCCTTTTGATTAAGATTGTCGATTTTGACCCCTAAAAACTCAATTTTCATTGATTTCCGTCCCTTTTCTATAAACTTTATCAAACACTTTTAGTGTTTCGGTGGCTGTTTTTTCCCAACTAAAGTCTTCTATCCGCTCAAACCCTAGGGATCTTAATTTATTTCTTAAATCTGTATCCACCGCCAGATTTCTAAAACCTTCGCTTATCCCATCAATTTTTTTAGGATTAACTAAAAAGGCTGCCCGCCTAGCAATCTCCTCTGTAGCACCAAAATTAGATGTCATTACAGGGCAACCACAAGCAAAGGCTTCCAGTATCGGCAAACCAAAACCCTCATATAGTGACGGAAACACAAAGGCGACTGCTCCACTATATAAGGCAGGTAGATCTTCGGTTGGTACAAAACCTAAAAATTTAACTTTATTCTCGATTGAAAGTTTCCGAGGCATATCATAAATATTATCGGATAACCAACCCTTTTCGCCTACCAAAACAAGCTTTGTTCTACTTAAATTGGCCTTGGCAAACGCCTCTATAACTCTGGCCAGGTTTTTTCTAGGCTGAATAGTCCCTACATAAAGAAAATATTTTTCGCTAAGGCCGTATTTTGCTGCTACTTTATCGATTTCTTCAGTTCTTTTTGGCATAAAAACGCCCCTATTCACACCTTCGTACACTACAGAAATCCTGTTAGCTGGGACCTTAAGTGTCTTCATTAAATCCCTTTTGGTTGAATTTGATACAGCAATTAAATGGGTAGCATATTTTGCTACAAATTCGGTGGACCAATTAAGATAAAGCTTCTGGGGAAATTGATGATAAGCTTCAAGAAATTCTGCTCCTAAATCATGGACTGTTACAATTGTTTTTAAACTAGGTCTTCGTATAACCGGTATTGTATGCGCAGGAACAAAAAGAATATCAGGGGGAAAGAGAAGGCATTCCCAGGCAAGCCTGACTTGGGTCCAAAGCCTTGGCGATCTTATAATTTTAGTGCTAAAATTTGGATGGCTAATCTCAAAAAATTGCGGTATTTTATTAAAATAAAGAACGTAGCGGTTTTTATTATCTACTAATGATAAACCTTTAATCAGATCTGAGCTATAATTTTCAGTACCAGTTTTTATCTCCTTGGAAATTCTTGAAGCGTCTATTCCAATAATCATTACGGTGGCTACCTCTTAATAATGCTCTTTCTGTACAGATCAATGTTTTCCAGTACCATGCCTGTTCCATAAACTACACACAACATTGGATCTTCCGCAACATGACACGGCACACCTAAACTTTCAGTAAAAAATTTATCAATGTTTTTAAGTAAGGATGTACCTCCACTCATTACGATTCCCTTATCTATGATATCACTCGCAAGCTCAGGTGGTGTCTGTTCTAAAACTTGTTTAACTGCGTCTAATATTTGATTCAGTACTGGCAAGATGGCATCAGTAGCTTGGCTACTCTTTAAATCGACTGATTTTGGCAAGCCAGTAATACTATCCCTTCCTCTAATCTCCATAGTCGTATCCTTTTCAAGAGCCGTAGCACTTCCAATAGTTAATTTGATTTCCTCAGCTGTCCGCTCACCAATTATCAAATTAAATTTCCTTCTTGCGTAAAGGGCGATCGCCTCATCAATTTTATTACCCGCTACCTTAGCACTGTTATAAACTACAACTCCACCAAGCGAGATAACAGCAGCATCGGTCGAACCACCCCCAATATCAACTATCATGTTTCCCGAAGGGGTCGCAATTGGAATCTTTGCTCCAATAGCTGCGGCGAGAGGCTCATCAATCAGGTACGCGGTTTTTGCGCCGGCTGAGACTGTTGCATCTAAAACCGCACGCCTTTCTACGCTTGTTATCCCTGCGGGAACACAGACCATTACTTCTGGTTTAAACAGGCGGAATCGGCCAGCAACTTTGTCTAGGAAAAAACTAAGCATTGCTTCAGTAACTATGTAATCAGCAATAACCCCATCTCGAAGTGGTCTGGAAGCTTCTATTTCGTCTGGAGTACGTCCAAGCATCTCCTTTGCCGTATTCCCCACTGCTAAGATCCCACCTGTTTCTGAAGATACGGCAACAACCGTCGGTTCATTTAAAACCACACCCTGACCTTCCAAATAAACTAAGGAATTAGCTGTACCTAGGTCAATCCCGATTTTTTTGGAAAACATGATGGCTTCTATTATATCTTGTCAAAGAAACAATAGAAAGCTTCGCTTCTACGCGAGATGCCTGCCTGCCGGCAGGTAGGTAATCTCACTATCATATATTTTGTTCAAAAAGTTTATTAGTCTACAAGATTTTGATTTTTGTAAGTAGTTCAGAAATATCTCAAATGGATCAGATTACTAACTAAATATGGTTTTTAACAATCAGCGACTCATTGTACGTTCGTAAAAAATAGAGTAAAATTTTGCTTATGAATAATCTTTCCAAAATGAAGAGCCTTTTTGGGCTTCTTACTTTTCTGATAGTTACTTTTATTTTAACAACAGGTTTAATATTTTACGCCAAGGGTTACAGGTTTAATTTAAAGGGGCATTCAGTTGATCCTACTGGAATTGTTACAGTAAAATCAAAACCTTCAGGTGCATCAGTTTATATCAACGGGGAGAAAAAGGGACTAACTGATCTTGACATAACCGATCTTTCTCCAAATAAATACACTATCAAAATAGTAAAGGAGGGTTTTTTCCCTTGGGAAAAGGAAATCGAGGTTAAAAAGGAGGCAGTTAAACTAGTTGAAGTTGTTCTTATACCCACCGCACCAAGCTTAAAAGCGCTTACATTTACAGGAGTAAGCAGCTTTGTCTTGGCTCCAGATTTAAGCAAGATAGTTTTTTCAGTGACTGAAAAAGGGTACGCAGGAATCTGGGCGTTGAGCCTTTCAACCCGCCAACTTATAAATATACTTTCTCCAAAACAACTAACTAAAATAGTTACAGATACTAGCGAAACCTCCTTTTCAACTGCCCCCTACAGCTTCGCTCCTGATGGAAAAAAGATATTGGTAAAGGCGCCCTCACAAAATCCTAGATATTTTATTTTGGACCCTTCTACAACAAATGAATCGCCACAAGAAATAAGTGCGGATGAAACCAAAAAGATCGAAACTAGTTGGGAAAACAAAACAAAAGAAATAGAAGTAACCGAGTTGAAAGCTTTGGGTAGTGAGGCGCAAGAACTAGCTACCACCTTAAGCCAAATCTCTTTTTCGCCGGATAAAACTAAATTTATTGGAACAAACAAGGAGGGGGTTACATTTCTTTTTGACTCAAAGCTAGAAAGAAACTCCTCTGAAAAGGCTCAGAGCCTTACTTTACCACTCGCAAATAATTATATTTGGTATCCAGATAGTAAGCACCTAGTTCTAGTTAATAATGATTCAATTTCGCTTATAGAAACTGATGGGACAAATCACACCGTAATTTATACAGGTAATTTCGACCATAACTTAGTCGCCCCTACAAACGATGGGTCAAAAATTATAATTCTTACAACTCTCAATTCATCTCCGAGCAAACTGCCCAATCTGTACGCAATCGAATTACGCTAAACTAAACAAGAGTTAGATTTTATCAAGCTTGGCCGTGATAATAAGCCGGCGCAGGCTACTGCCTGGTGGATCACAGGTTTGAAGAGTGAGAATGGGGTCTTTTGAAACTTCCGATAAATATCTCGTGTCAGTCGCTTCTACAACTTGTTTATTGGTAACAATATAATCATATCTTTGTCCTTGATAAAAAGTTGTCACCCTATCTCCTACCTCTAGCTTTCTAAGTAAATAAAAGACGCTGTTATACTTTTTTGCTTCGAGGGCGTTTATCGCTGAGTGGGCAAATAAAAAGACATTGTTATTACCGTTTTTTGTTGATCCAGGAAAAGCTGTCCCTTTAGCATGTGCGACTCCTTTTGAAAGTGCAGCGATATATTCTGGGTAGTTTGCTGCGTTCACGTTGGCAACTACAGGCGCATTTACATCAATTTTTTCAATAACAATACCGAAATTAGTATCGACAGGAGCTAAACTTAGTGGTGGGAGAGTTTTCTTTGGCTTGGAAGTGTTAATTTCTTCAGTAACAACTGTTTTTTTACCGTAATGCGAGTGCCACCAATACCATATTTCCTTTTCGATATATGGAGAAAAGGCAAAGAAGGAGAAAAGAATACCAGATATAATAAGTATGTTGGCAACAGTTCTTATCGCCAGAAAAACCCAAAATCTTTTTCTTTTTGGCAATTTAAGTTTTATCATAGTTTTTAAACTGAAATAACTGGCGCCCCTGGGAGGACTAGAATACTCCGCATCCTGCGACCACTTCGTGGGCTACGAACTCCAACCTTTCCTTAGGAAAAAGACGATGGCGCCGATGGAGAGACTCGAACTCTCAACCTTACCCTTAGGACGGGTCTGCTCTGTCCAATTGAGCTACATCGGCAGTGTAGGCTTGCCTGACAACGGCCAGGTTTGAATTTTAGCACAATGTGGATTAGAATAAAAGGATTCCGCGGGGTGTAGCTCAGAGGAAGAGCGCTGCGTTCGGGACGCAGAGGTCGCACGTTCAAGTCGTGTCACCCCGACCAGCTTAAAAATCCTTTCTTTTTTACTCCGAATTTTATTTCTGCTAAAATTAAGTTGCATGAAGAAAAAAATTATTTTCGGCTCAATTATAATTTTGTCAGTATTACTAATTGGGCTTGCCTTTCTTCTTTATCATAGAAATTCCTCAAACAATAGCACTCCAACTGCCCAAAACACAAAAGTAGCAAGTTTTAGCAATATTATTGATGCCAATAATCAATTTGCCTTAGATTACTATTCCAAATTAAAAGGTTCGGAGAAAGGAAACATCTTTTTTTCACCATTTAGTATCTCAAGCGCATTAGCAATGACCTATGAAGGAGCAAAGGGGCAAACAGCTAGCGAAATGAAGGGGTTATTTTACTTTCCTGACATTAGTATTTTAAGAAATGAATATGCTGCTTTATTCGAAGAGCTCAACAAAACCGACAAAAAATATACCCTTAGTACCGCTAACGCCCTTTGGGTAGAACAAGATTATAAATTTCTGGCCGATTATCTTCAGAGAATAGAAAAATATTACGCCGGTAAAGCTACAAATCTTGATTTCAAAAAAGATCCTGAACGCTCTCGCATCGAGATAAATAACTGGGTAGAAAAGCAGACACAAGATAAAATAAAAAATTTAATACCATCCGGAGTGATTGACTCATTAACGCGATTAGTTCTAACCAACGCAATTTATTTTAAAGGAGACTGGGTAAAAGCTTTTAATGAAACGGATACAAATGATGAGAATTTCACCGTTAGCGAAGGTAATAATGTGAAGGTCCCAATGATGAGCCGAACAGACAAAGATGCCCTCTTTAACTATAGCGAGAATAAGGACCTTCAAATCCTTGAGCTGCCCTATTCTGGAGAGGAATTATCAATGTTGATTCTACTACCAAAGGGAAAAAATCTAAACAAAGTAGAAAGCGAGTTAACAACTAAGAAACTAGCAGAGTGGGAAAAAGGTTTTAAAAATGAAAGAGTTGATATATATATTCCAAAGTTTAAATTCGAAACTAATTACTTTATGGCTGATGATCTGAAGGTGATGGGAATGTCAACCGCTTTCAGCTCAAGAGCAGATTTTTCAGGGATGGATGGAACAAGAAATCTTTACATCGGACAAGTGATCCACAAAGCATTTATCGAGGTAAACGAAAAAGGAACTGAAGCGGCGGCCGCTACTGCAGTAGAAATGAAATTTACGTCAGCACCTGGAAATGAGGAACCTAAAATTCCAATCTTCAGGGCAGATCACCCATTTATATTCCTGATTCAGCAGAAGACTTCAGGTAATATATTGTTTATGGGAAGAGTTACTAACCCTGAACAGTAAAATTTACCTATTTCGTTCTGGCATTTTCCTTTGTTTTATGTTTGACAACCAAACACTCTTTATTTATAGTTTAATTAATGAGCTGCTCTCTCTCCAAAAAGAAAAACCGAGGTTTTACACTCGTTGAACTTTTGATTGTAATTGCTATTATTGCTATTTTGATTTCCATCGGTTTTGCTTCCTATGGCAGAGTTCAAAAAAATAGCCGTGACACGCAAAGAAGATCTGATTTAAGAAGTGTCGCCGGGGCTTTGGAGCAATACTACTCAGATTTTAATAGGTATCCACCAATGTTAGACACTTTAAAAGATGATGTTTTACCTTCAGGATCTCACGTTACATATTTGAAGGATATACCAACGAATCCAACAACCAGCACGCAACCTACCTACAACTTAACTGGAGGTGGAACTCAATCTTACTGCTTAGGTTACCCCTTAGAAACGGTAACAAATGATAAAAGCTGCGGTGCTACAAGTGGGTTGGGTATTGTCTTAACACCTCAGGATTAGATTTCTACTATGCTTTTTAGCCTACGACCTACCTACTAACAGTCAGAGGTAGCCGCAAACGAGCTTCCATAGCAAAATATTATTACTCCCCTGCTCGTTCATACGTATGGATTTCGCTTTCATGAAACCAAAGTTTTTCTTCAAACTCTGCTTCCTCTTTTGAACCAGAAACATGAACAATATTTTCCACACCTCGCTTTTCCGCATTTGCATAGGCTGGCGAATCTGTTGAAAAATCACCCCGGATAGTACCTGGAGGAGCATTCACCGGCACCGTCGGACCAGCAATTGCCCTAGCGTTATCAACTGCGTGCCTACCCTCAAGTAAGATTGCTACAAGTGGGCCAGATCCCACATAATCGATTAGCCACCCTCGAATCATTCTACCTAATTCCAAGGGGTCACTTGTCCCTAAATCTTTATCCGAATCCTTCCCGTACTCCTTATAGGTTTTTAGAGTCTTCTTGCCTAAACTAATTAAAAAGTCTTCCTTGTCCGTATAATGCTTTTTTAAATGGTCCTCCTGCGCCCACATCATCTTAATCGCCACAATTTTTAGGCCCATTCTTTCATACCTACCAACCACCTCTCCAACCAAACCGCGTCTCACCCCATCCGGTTTTACTAAAACAACAGCACGCTCCATAAAACCTCCTTAGAATAACTTAAGATAAAAATTATAATTAACCTTGGTTTTTCAGCTTAACTTTAATATTTTAACAAACTCACCCTCTTCCTTGTAAGGGCCAATTATTGCAAGGTTCAATTTGCTATCTCTGAAAATATCAGAAGCAGTACTTTTTACATTATCCGCACTAACACGCTCCACATTTTCCATTATTTCCTCTGGAGTTCTAATTTTATTTTCCAAAAGTTGCTGTAGACCAAACATACTTGCTACTTCCCTAGAGTCTTCAAGTTCAAGCACAATTTTCCCTTTGATATACTCTTTTGCTTTCTTTAGCTCGTCTTCTAATACATTTTTCGCTGAAAGCTTGTTGAATTCCTCTAAAATAACTTTTGTCGCTTCTTGTATGTTTTTAGGCTCGGTTCCAACCTGAGTAACGAAAAAACCGCTATCAGTATATTCCTCGACTGTAGACCTAACATAATAAGCAAGGCCTCTTCTTTCCCGAAGCTGAATGAATAATCTTGAACTCATTGAAACACCTAAAATTGTGTTTAAGACAGCAAGTTTATATCGGTTTTCATGCCCTCGAGGGTAAGCGCGAACACCAAGGCAAAAATGAGCCTGTTCCGTCTTTTTGTTCATAAGTTTAATTGCTGGTTTTTTCTGTTCCTCTTTTACTGGAAGGAAATTTTTAACATCCTTATCAGAAAGATCTGATAAATACTGGTCTGGTATCTTCAAAATTTCGTTTCCTACCCCACCCGAAACAGAAACTACCATATTTCTCGGTTGATAAAATTGCTCTAGGTAAGAAATAAAATCCTCGCGATTAATGTTTTTCAAAGAATCGATAGTACCAGTGATATGCCAACCGAGTGGGTGGTCCCCATACAAAAGTATCTCAAAAAAATCACTAATGTAGCGTGCCGGAGTATCGAGATTCATCCTAAGTTCTTCGGAAATAACCCCTCTTTCACGGTCAATTTCCCTCTGATCAAATTTGGAGTGAAGAATCATATCTGTAAGTACATCAAAGGAAAGTGGCAAATGCTTACTTGCTGCTTTAATATAAAATCCTGTAAATTCCTTCGCAGTAAAGGCGTTGAACTCTGCTCCGACACTGTCTACCGTAGATGAGATATCTAGCGCGGTTGGTCTCTTTTTTGTACCCTTGAAAAACATATGTTCAGCAAAATGAGCTATTCCATTTTGTTTTTTCTGCTCATACCTGCTACCTGCGCGAACCAGAAAAAGTGTCGTAGCACTAGCTACGTTTGGCAACTTAGTAACCAAAACTTGTAGGTTATTTTTTAATTTAGTTATTTCGGGATTCAATCTTTCCTCCTCATTTCCTCCGGGGCTAAGATCCCCATCAAACCAAGGGTGTTTGCTAATACAGTCTTAGTTGCTGTAACTAAAGAAAGTCGCACCAAAGTCAACTTTTTATCTTCACTAATGACTCTAACCTTTTCATAGAATTTGTGGAAGAGATCGGCAAGCTCTTTGCTGTATGTTGGCAGGCTATGAACCGCGTAATTTTGCGAGATATCTTCAACTAACTCGGGTAGTTTAATTAGATGTTTGATCAAAGATAGTTCAGTAGCTTCCTTCAGCAAGCCGAAGTCTTCCTCACTTATCTGACCGTCGCTAAGACCCTCCTTTTGCGCCTTTTTTAAAACACTGCTGCAACGGGCATGGGCATATTGGATATAATAAACTGGGTTCTTCTCACTTTGCTCCTTGGCGAGTTCAAAGTCAAAATCCAAATGCGTATTAGGAGCCCGAGAAATGAAAAAGTACCTAGCAACGTCCAACCCAACCTCATTTACTAATTCTTCCAAAGTAATAAACGTGCCTGTCCTCTTTGACATTCTTACTTCCCTACCATTTTCCATTAGCCTCACTAATTGGACAACTATAATATCCAGTTTGTCTTTAAAATCCAGCTCCGACATAGAAGCTTTCATTCTTGGAACATAACCGGCGTGATCTGCACCCCAAATATCAATTACTTTGTCAAACCCGCGCTCAAATTTGCCTAAGTGATAGGCAATATCAGCTAGAAAGTATGTTGGGCTTTTTTCACCTGCAATCCCACTCCTAACCAAAACTCGATCCTCCTCGGCTCCAGGAATTTTATGTTCTTTCTTAGGTTTAAACCAAAAAGCTCCTTCTTTTTCCTGAACCAAACCTTTCTTTTTAAGCGTGTCTAGTGCCTTATCCACCCTGCCTTCGCCATGAAGACTTTCCTCAGAGATGAATTTGTCAAAATTAATATTTAGCTTCGCTAACGAGGGCTTAATAAACGTATCCATGACAATTTGAGCTGCTAGTTTCCCAAGTTCGTAAGGTTTCATTCTGTAATTTTCTATATCAACTCCTCTATTTTTTAGTTTTTCTGCAAGCTCAACTATGTATTCGCCTTTATACAAATCCTCCCGTTCTTCAATTTTTATGCCTGAAACATCTAGTATCGAAAGGCCTAAATTGTTAATCTGATTTCCGGCGTCATTAATGAAATACTCTCGTTCTACTTTAAACCCCGCCTTCTCCAAGCAATTTGCTAAGGCATCTCCAGTAAAGCCTCCCCGACCGTTGCCAAGGGTAAGGGGCCCAGTGGGATTTGCTGAAATAAATTCAACTTGTACCTTTCTACCTAAGCCTTTCTCCAACCGACCAAAATCCTTATTTTCTTCGATAATTTTTCGTAAACTTGTTTGCAAAAATTTCGGAGAGATTCGGAAATTTATGAAGCTGTTTTTAGCGATTTCGGTGGTGAAAACGTTGTCATTTTTTGGTAGCCTAGCTACTAAAAGTTTAGCAATTTCTGACGCTGACTGCTGATTTTTGAGCTTGGCCAGCTTGAGTGCTATATTTGAAGCGTAATCCCCAAATCTCGGATCATTTGTTTGGGAAATTTCAGGCCTGAGCTTACCATAACCGGCTTCCTTTACAGCCTTCGCTAGCTTTTCCCCTAAGATCGCTCTAATCATATTCCCAACTAGTATAACATTAGTCAAATAAAATAAGTCAATAATGTACCTGCTCGGAGATTACTTAGTTTGGACTTCAAAGCCACTACCGTTGCTTATAACTTCTATTGTTCCATTTTTATCTGTTCTGTATATCTTTGATCCCATCTTTATTAATAAATAGAGAGTATTTTGATTGGGATGCCCGTAATTATTTTTCGCGCCGACAGAAACCACGCTAAGATTAGGAGATAATAATCTAACAAACTGTTCCTTGAGTGAGGTTTTTGATCCATGATGGGGCACCTTAAATACCTCAATGTGATTAATGTTACTTGTATATGGTTGGGTACCTTGATCGGCGTCGCCAGTTAAAAGAGCATCAAATTTCTTAAATGTCACTTGGACTACAATAGAGCCTTGGTTTAAATTTTTAGTTTCAAAATGATTTATCCTCGGCCATAATACCGTAATCGTAGTTGAGTCTGGAAACCTCATAGAGTCGCCTTGGGAAACAATGGTAGATGAAATATTTTTCTCCTTAATTATTTTTTCCCAATCTTTAAAAATTTTCGAGTCGTTCGAATCACCATTGATCCACAAATTACTAATCTGATATTCTTTGACCACTCTTATTAGGCCTGTTAAATGATCAGCTTCAGGGTGGGTGAGAATAAGTAGATCTATTCTTTTTGAGTAGAAAGGTAAATCAGTCCCTAGGTAATTTAGGACTTTATCATTTGGCCCCCCATCAATCAAAATTCGATACCCCTTGGGGGTCTCTAAAAGAATTGAATCTCCCTGCCCTACGTCGTAGAATTTCAAATGAAGATTGCTGTCCGGAAGAGAAAAATAAAAATTCCAAATTAAAATATTTCCGACAATCAAGCTTAAAAAAGCCACCTTTATCTTATTTTGATTTAGCCAATCGACCATATATCAAGTATAAAAAGATAACTAATACACAAAGATAATAAAAAACTAAGACAAGGATATTGCTCGGCTTGAACGTAAAGTAAGAAATTGGAAGTTTACTAAAAATATTTACTAAGCTAATAAACGTGAACAAAAGTGCCCAAATGATCCAGCCTATTATGGTCGCTATAGGCATGAAAATAAATGCTGCCAATAGAAAGATAAAACCCAAAATAGTTGCTATTGGAATTATCCACAAAACAGCGGCGTTAGCCGCCGGGGAAATAGCAGAAACAGAGCCAAAGTGATAAAAGATTACCGGTGCAACCAAGAGCTGAGCTGACACTGTCGTGGAAAGATCGTCATTCAACGGTTTAGGTAGCAACCTAAAAATTGAGAGTACTCGTTTTTGAAAAACAACGATTCCTGCTGTGGCCAAAAAGGAAAGTTGAAACCCAATATTTGATAAAACAGCCGGTTCAAGAATAAACATCAAAGATCCAGCCAAAATTAATGCGTAAAAAGTAAAGGTTTGCCGTCCGAAAAACGCAGCGAAGAAAGCTAAACCGCCCATAATCGCAGCACGGACTGCCGGTGGATCGGCACCTACCAGAAAAGTATAAAAAGCAATTCCGACCAAACCTAAAATTATGGCGACTCTTCTATGAACAAAGCCAGCCAATCCAATTAGGAATCCCGACACAACACTGATATTGTAGCCAGAAACCACAACTACATGAATAGTCCCGCTTCTAACTAAAGAATCTTTCAAATCGGCAGGCAAATTTTCCTTTTCACCTAGAACGATTCCAGCTAAAAGAGCCGATTCTGGTTGAGGCAAGGTAGCAGTGATTTTGTCGTTTAACTTTTGCCTAAAAAAGTAAAGTTTTCTTTGCCATGTAGACTCACCAACTTTCTCTATCAAGGGACTGGAAAGTTTACCACCTACTAGCTGCCCCTTAATTTTTAATATGTCTCCATACTCAAAAGTGGGATCAGAAACGGTTTGTAAAATATATCCATCTATATCAAAATACTGCCAGTTTCTGAAGATTTTAGGCTCTTCCAATAAAGTGGCTTTGAATTCAACAAAACCTTCCTTAGGCTTTTCTAAGAACGTGGCAAAACGGATACAAAGCAAAGAAGTCGTCGTAATTAAAATGATTAGTGTGGTAAATTTTTTCCAGCTACTACTCTGTGGCGATTTTGTCTTTGATGTTTTCAAAAGTAGCTTCCCCTAGGACTTTTTTATTTAGAAGATCCTCAATTGACTCGTATGGCCGGTTTTCTATAATTTTTTCAGCTCTAACAGGACCAATTCCAGGCAGTGAATCAAGTTCTTTTTCTGTCGCAGTGTTAATATTAATTTTGTCCGATATCTCGGCTTGAACATTGTTGGTGGCTTGTGTTTGACTTTTTTCTCCTGCAATAAACTGAGGCTCTGAATTGTTTGAAAATAGTTTTCCAGCGGAAAGCCCAACACCAATGAAAGCAAGGCCCGCTAAGGCTAAAATTAGGGAAACTTGATACTCTTTAACTAAACTAAAAGCCCTTTCTACTCCCTCTTTTTGAGCGGCCATAGAGAAACTTTAAAAAAGGCGAGCTACTTTGTCAAGAAAATATTTTAGATACTCTTGATATACGCTTTGACCCAGGATTTGTAGAAAGTAATGAGGTGGCCCAAGCCACGTTTAGTCATTTCTTTATCAATTATTCCTCCTCTGTGAGGATAGCGGGATAGCCTTGGCCCAGGTGTTGGAAAACCATGAGCATAATGACAAAGCTCGTGCGAAATAGTGTGGTCAATGATATCGTCTGGGTATTTTTCGTCCTGGAAGCGACCATTGATCGTAATACGAACTGATCTATCGTTGTAGCAATAACGAATAGAACCAAATCTATAGTTAGCCGCCCGGCCAAAGCGTATATCTATCTTGTTCTTCCTGGGAACATCAAAGAAGCGATTTTCCCAAATGGAATCCAAACGTTTTGATAGGTATAAATTGGTACGCATTATTCCCTCAGATAAACTTGGGATTACAAAAAATTACTCTTGGATGCCCTCCAAGTATGGTTTTT
This sequence comes from Candidatus Woykebacteria bacterium RBG_13_40_15, assembly GCA_001816655.1. GTDB lineage: Bacteria > Patescibacteriota > Microgenomatia > Woykebacterales > RBG-16-39-9b > RBG-13-40-15. The sequence goes on from MHCP01000028.1 coordinate 130,515, forward strand.
AGGTTACTATTTTTGGGGGGTATAATCAACAAGCAACCTTTCGGTGAAACAGGGTTTCTAGGGCTTTTGAGGGGCTTACAGAGGATATTTTCAGACCTACTTAATCAATCTTGTCTAATACGTAGTTTATTATCTTTCCAGGCACGTAAATTACATTTTTTAGCTTCTTTCCTTCGATATAAACCTTTATCCTCGGCTCTTCTCTAGTTCTCTTATCCACTTCATTCTGAACTCCTGCCTCACCGGACTTCGGCGAGCTCAGTCGAGTCGCAAGCAGGCTTAATTCCGAATTCTGAATTTCGATGGTGCCTCGAAGCTTACCATTAACCTGGACAGCAATCGTCAGCTTCTCTTCTTTTAAGCTCTCTTCATCGAAAGTTGGCCAACTTTGATTGTGTATGGAATATTTCTCGCCTATTTTGTTCCAAAGTTCTTCTGATATAAAAGGTGCAAAAACCGAGAGAAGAATTAAGAATTTCTTTAGTGTCTTTCGATCAATCTCCCCTTTATGATTGTAAGCAAAATTTAAAAACTCCATTAGCGCTGCAATCGCTGTATTAAATCTTAAAAATTCAATATCTTCGGTAATTTTTTTCACCAATTTATTTATTTCTCTAGCCACCAAAGAATTAGCAGAAGGGGCTGCCTGGTCGCTAATTTCGTGCGTAATTTTCCAAACCCTGTTTAGGAAGCGGTAAACTCCGCTAATCGCTACATCAGCAAAATCCCCGCCCAGCTCATAAGGGCCAATAAAAAGTAGATACATCCGCAACGTATCTGTGCCATAAGTATCCATATACTCATTTGGATTAACTACGTTGCCACGGGATTTACTCATTTTCGCACCGCCGTGAATAATTAAACCGTGGGATCTAAATTTTTTGAATGGCTCTTCGAAGTCAATTAATCCTATGTCGTTTAAAGCCATCGTTACGAAGCGGGTGTAAAGTAAGTGCAATACCGCGTGCTCGTTACCACCGATATACATATCAACCGGCAACCATTTCTTTGTTACGCCTTTGTCAAAAGCTACTTCTTTCGAATTTGGCTCATTTACTGTCGGGTAACGCAAAAAATACCAACTAGAGTCTAAAAATGTATCAGAAACATCAGTCTCCCTTCGTGCCTGACTACCGCATAAAGGACATTTTACGTTGACAAAATCGGAAACAGCAGCAAGTGGGCTTACCCCTGCTCCTTTTGGCCGGTAATCTTTAATATCCGGCAAAAGGACTGGTAGGTCTGAGGAAGGAACAGTATACCAACCCGGTAATAATACCTTGCCTTTTACCTCTTCCCCCTTACCTTCCTTTCCACACTTTTCACAGTAAATCATCGGAATCGGTGGTCCCCAATATCGCTGCCGAGATATTAACCAATCACGAAGATGGTAATTAATAGCCCTGCTTGCAATTCCTTTCTTCTCTAAGTATTTAATTGCCTCTTCTCGAACCTCTCCCCATCGACGGCCAGTAAATTCCTTTGGTTGTTCAAGCACACCTTGAAGATCGCGGCAATATGCAACTTCTAGATTGCGGACTTTTTCGGCAAGCTTTCTATCCTCAGGAAACATAACTGGGCGAAGGGGAATACCGTATTTCTTGGCAAATGCAAAATCGCGTTCATCATGAGCACTACAATGAACAATACCAGAACCATATCCCATAACCACAAAAGAAGATATCCAAATAGGTAAATCCCCAGTTCCAAAAGGATTATCAACATAGCGACCCGTAAAGATACCTTCAGTTTCTATATTTGGATCGTAACCCTTAACAGTTCTTTCCTTCTTTATTTTCTCAACGAATTCTAAAACAGGCTTTTCAAAAGCGGTTCCCTTTACTAATTCTGGCACCAATGGATGTTCTGGAGCAATAATTGTGAACGTCTGAGCCCTAAATGTTTGTGGCACAGAATCAAAAGCTTCAAATTCAATCTTAAGATCTTTAATTTTGGAATGGATATTAACCCCCTCGCTTTTACCAATCCAGTTTCTTTGCATTTGCTTTGTACTTTCAGACCAATCAATGTGATCTAGATTCGCAAGTAGCTTTTCAGCATAGTCAGTTATTTTCAAAAACCACTGCTCCAGCTCTTTTTGAACCACGCTAGTTCCACAACGCTCACACTTGCCCGCAATTACTTGCTCGTCAGCAAGCACGGTTTTGCAGCTTGGGCACCAATCCACCGGCGCCTTCTTTCTCATAGCCAAACCTGCTTTAAACAATTGGGTAAAGATCCACTGGGTCCATTTGTAGTAATCCGGATCAGAAGTAATCGCTTGGTGGTCCCAGTCAAAAAGGGCTCCGAGCCTTTTTAGCTGCTTCTCTCGGAAAAAAGTCGTTGTCTCCTCTATCAGTTCTTTAGGGTGAATGTTTTTTTTAATAGCATAGTTTTCAGAATGGATTCCAAACGAATCAAATCCCATTGGCTCAAAGACATCAAACCCGCTCATCCTTTTAAACCGGCCAAAGGTGTCACTTCCACTAAAAGCATAAACATGGCCAACGTGAAGCCCTTCGCCTGAAGGATATGGGAACATCATAAGATTGAAGAAAGGCTTTTTAGCCTTTTGGACATCCACATTGAAGAGCTTATCTTTGCTCCATTTTTCTCGATACTTTTTTTCAATTTCTTTTGGATCGTATCTAGGTATATCCATAGGTTTCGCTATTGTACTAAAAAGTGGTTTTTTGTTCAATACAACTTGCTTAAAAGTTAAATCCCCAAGAAGACTTTTACTAAATTTTCGCTTACTTCTAATACCCCTCTTTTAAAGGAGTACTCGATTTTTTTCTTTTTATCTATAGTATGGATCGTCAGTTTATTAGAAATCAGTGTTATGAAATTTGTATGTTCTGGTAATATGTCAAACTTCCCCATCTTATTCTCCGAAGAAACAGCCGCAGCCTCCCCGCTGAAACCAGATTGAGCTATTGTAGGGGACCAAAAAACGGAGACATTGAGTTGTTCATTTCTTTCTTTTGTCATACTTTCAATTCAGATAAATCACCGATGTTCAAAAATTTTTCTTCTGTTACATTATCAAGCCTCCCGGCTAATAGATCACGCACATCACTGATGGTTTTTTTTATCGGCACATATTTGCCTACCAATCCCGACTGTTCCGCTGTTACAAAAAGATTTTGGGACATGTAATTTAGAAGTTTTTTCGCCCGGTAATACATGATTCGATCCTCCAAAGAAAGCTCAGATTCCCCAACTATTGAAACAATCCTTTGCAAATAGGTATATCTTTTCAGGAGTTTATCTGATTCGATAACTGCCTCATAATGTTCAAACCCTAAAATATTAGGATCAATTAAAGATGAGGAGGAGGCTAAAATATCAACCGCTGGATGCCGTCCTTCTTGATATACAGTACGCGACAAAGCAACAACTGAATCAAAATATGGCACTATTGCTTGAACTCCAGCATCAGTAATATCATCTGCCGGCATATAAATCGCCTGTATACTTGTAATGGATCCTTCTTTTACCGATACCAATCTCTCTTGGAAAGCGCCAACTTCACCCGACAACGTAGCCTGGTAGCCATCTTCGGAAGGAATTGTATTTAGCAAGGTAGAAAGCTCGTTGCCAGCTTGTACGAACCTATAAATATTGTCGATGAAGAAAAGTACATCTTTTTTTAATACATCTCGAAAGTATTCTGCTATAGCAACTGCTGTAAATCCTACACGGAATCGAACAGCTGCCGCTTCATTCATCTGACCAAAGACGAGGGCAACATTGGGTAAGACTTTTGCTGCCTTCAGAGTTTCATATAACTCGTGCCCCTCTCGAATACGTTCTCCAATACCAGCAAAAACTGAAAGTCCTTTATGAAATATAGCTATGTTATGCATTAACTCTGAAAGCAGAACAGTTTTTCCTACACCACTACCACCGAACAGACCAATTTTTCCTCCCTTTTTAACTGGCGTAAAGAAATCGACAACTTTTATCCCTGTTTCCATTATATTGGCCGTACTAGATAGTTCACTGTAGGCTGGTGACGAATGATAAATGGAAGATTTTTTAATTTCAGATAAGCCTCCCAGATTATCAATAGGGTCACCAAATAAATTGACGACTCGCCCCAAAAGTTGCTCCCCAATAGGCACCTCCAAGCTTTTTCCAACCCGCTCAACCTTAGCTCCTCTGTAAAGCTTCGCGGAATCCGAAAGTGAAATACAAAGAACAGTATTGTACACAGTCGAGCTGTAAACCTCCAATTTGACTTCTTTATCCTGCGAAAGGGTAAGAAGTTCATGTCTAGTAGGCTTTTCAACTTTAAATTCAACTTCGACAATATCTCCTCTGACCGCTACGATGTAACCAGCACTTTCACTCATTTTTGCCTCCCCATAGACCAAAACCGGCGAATACTTCTAGTTGTTTTCTGTTCAAAATTTGCTTATGTAAGGTATTGAAATCTCTATTCAGTTTTTTTAGCATCTCGTTCGCATTTTCAGTAGCCTGATCCATAGCTACTGTTCTGGAGGCAAATTTCGCTAGTTCATGCTCGTAAACTTTTTGGATGAAAAGAGCGGAGATAATTTCGGTTTCAAAAAATCCCATGATTTTTTCCGGTGAAGGCTCAAATAAGTAATTTTTGCTTTCAGTAACTTTTTTCTCTTGGAAAATATTACCAGTAATAGAAGCGCGCGTGGAATTTTGTTCCAAAACTGAAATCATTTGTCCGTAATATATTATGATTTTTTCGTACTTACTAATAAAATTGATTATTTTTGATAGCTGATTCTTAGTTGGTTTGTCGTCTTCCAAGCTAAAATAATTCGTAGAAGGTATTTCTATCTTCTCGTTTTTCATTAAATACCTACCAAAAATGCCAGCTACAACAGCCTCATTCTTACGATCCGCCTTTAAATCGGTAACAAATTGGTACCAGATATTTAAAATCAAATTGCCATAGAGGTGCTCATTAGCTGTCAGGCAAACAAGGAGGGTCTTTCCATTTCTTTTTATGAGGCTTGGTTCTTCTGTTTGTTTTTTATCTGCAAAAGGCCCTTTTTGCCAACTTGCGATATAGGCTGCTTTCGCATGGTTGTATACTTCAGCTACACCATTCAAAAAATAGCGGGTAGCCTCAACCCCACTTTTCAGCTGATTCATTCGCAATAAAGCTATTTCCTGGTAGATTCCAGTGATATCCTTTATTGCTGAAACCACTTCTGAATTTTCTTTAAACTCTTTTCGGCTAAGCATATAAGCTTTGGTTTAATTTGGTCGCTTGATTTTTAGTTATAGAAATCAAATCTTTTAGTTTTTTAGCTTGCAATACCTGCTCCGTAACGTCTCTAAATGCTCCTTTTTCATATTTTTCGATAAGTTTGATTAGGTCAACTTTCATCATACTTGCATTTTTTTGATCCCAAAAACCGGAAAAAAGAAGTCCAAACAAAACCATCTGCAAGTCCCGCGGCACCAGCGTATCGGAATCTTGGTTAAAAATAAGTTCGATCTTTTCTCCAAGATCCATCTCCCGCCGCGTAGATTCAGGCAATTCAACCCCAAAACGAGCAATCTCTAAATCTTTTTTATATTTAGCCAAGGCTTCTCTTAAAGCTTGGGCCAATTCCCGATCGATTGTCTCTTTGGTTTGATTACCGACACGCGAAACAGAAAGTGCATAATTAATCGCTGGTCTCTGACCTTTTCGAAATTCTTCAATATCAAAAAAAATATGTCCATCTGTTATAGCCATAAGATTGGTTTGAATATAGCCAGTCAAATCCCCTTCTAAGGTCTCGGCAACAGGAAGAGCAGTGATACTTACTGTTCTCTCTTGATCTAGTTTTACATTACCAGCTCTCTCAAGCAAAGCCGCATGAAGGTGAAAGATGTCTCCTGGATACGAAGCCCTACCTGGTACTCTTTTTGAAAGAAGTGAAATTTCACGGTAAAACTTAGCGTGATTGCTAAGATCATCAAAAACAATTAAAACGTCACGTCCCGAATCGCGGAAAAATTCTGCCACCGCCAATCCCGAAAAGGGTGCGAGGTAAACCATTGTCGCTGGATCTGCAGAATTTGCAACAACCAAACAGCAATTTTTCGCTACTCCTGCTTTAGCCAGATAATTTTCAATATTTTTTACGTCACTTTGGCGCTTCCCAATTGAAACATAAACGCAAGTTACACCAAGCCTCGCCTGAGTAGCGATAGCTTGTAACAAGAACGTGCTTTTGCCGGTTTTCTTATCTCCAATAACAAGCTCCCGCTGACCGTATCCAATTGGAACAAGAAGGTCCACAATGGTTACTCCTGATTCAAGAGGTTTGTTAACCTTTTGACGTTGTATAATCGGAGGGGCCACTGCATCAATTGGTTGCATAGTCTTTTCGCCAATCACTGGACCTCTACCATCTATTGGCAGGCCGAAAGGGTTGACAATCCGACCTAATATCGATTCTGATACACCAATTTTGAATGTTTCATTGGTCCTAGCCACAGCCAAATCGTTAGCAAGATCATGAGTGTCAAGCATTAGAACTTCTGCCAGATCAGGCAGAAGCGATTGAACAACACCACGCTGGCCACCGGCTGCTACAATCATCTCTTTCAATCTTAGGGATGGCAGCCCAGAAACATAAACAATGGAGTGGACAACTGATTTTATATAGCCAACTTCTCCAACCTCTTTTAAGTACTCATCAAATGTTTTCATTTAGATCTTACATCTAGTTAATCAGGTTTCTTCTGTCTAGCAATTGCTCTAGCTCGCTGCTAAAGGAGTAGTCTCTGTAATTCCCTTCAAACTCAATAACAGCCCCACCGAGAATTTTACTATTGGCATAGATGTCCAAGAAAACTTTTCTACCTACTTGCTTTATAAACCAATCTTCCAAATTAGATAAAAAGCTCTGCCTAGGTACAAAGGCAAGGGTGATTTTGCAAACAGGTATTGATTGGCTATATTTCTTCAATTCTCTGAAGAATTCTTTTTGCGCCTCCGGATCCTTAGAAAAAAGGCCTTTTTCCTCTGCTAAAATCAATTTCTTACGGAAACTTTCGGAAACATCGCTACTTAATTTTGCACTTAGAGGCTCTGATAATGTGCCTTTGTAGATAAAACTTAAGGCAATTTCAATTTCGTCGGAAAGACTTAAAAGTTGTTCTTTAGTAATCAAGTCTTCTACGAATTTTTCAAAACTTTCGTTTTTCATCTTTATTTGCCTTCGAAAAACTTTTCCTTTTTTGCCTTTTCAAGGGCTTCCATTACCAATTCCTCATGGGTTGACATGTCAACAGAGCGGCCGATTGTATTTTTGGCAACTTCACTAATTATTTGATAGATTTGTGTGTCCAGCTGCTTAATTTTTTGCTGCTTATGAGTTTCGACTTCTTTATCAACCCTAGCTATTTCCTGACTCAGTTTCTCCTCAACCATCCGTGGAATTTGCTCTAGCTCCTTTTGAAGGCTTGGTAAAAGTTGTGAGACCTTCTCCTTCGTCTCTGAACTAACTTCTCTATTTAAGACGGAAAACATAGTTTGGTAGGTTGAAATGATATCCTTAGATTGGTTTTGAAATACTTTTTTACTTTCCGCTATTGTTTGTTCTACTCCCGTTCTCATTCTATTCTCGATATCTAAACGGAATTCTTCGGAAAGCCTCAAGTTACGTTTGGATTCTTCAATAGAGTTGTTAACAAGTTCCGATGCCATAGAGATTGTTCTTGCTAGCACTTCATTTGCTTTTTTTCCTACAGTATGTCTTGCTTGTTCCCCCTCCTTCAAAAATGGCTGAAATTCGCTTAAGACCTGGTTCGTTTTATAAACCATATAAGCAACAGCCAAAACCATTACTATATTTAGAACAAGGCTTATGATTAAAATTATTTCTGCACTCATATTTTCCTCCTATCTATAAATAAAAGATGATAAATAAAGCTAGGCTTACCCCAGCTGCTGTCAGAACAAAGATACCAAGTAGATTTAGAATTAGCGCGAGCTGAATACTAGTTTTCGCCATGGGGTTTCTGCCAATAGATTCGACCCCAGAACGCAAAGATCTTACGAAAGAGAAAAAGCCCATGAAAAATGTTCCTCCACCTACCAAAAGAGCAAATAAGTAACGAAGGAAGACAGGAAAATTCTCTGGTTTCTCCAAACTGGTAGTCAAAAGGGTTAAGAGTCTGTTGAAAGTGGGTCTTCCCTCAAGTTGGCGGTATTGGATATTTACAAATACTCTTATTTGACCACTACTTCCGTTTAAATTCTCTAAGGCTTTGCCAAGAACAAAACCAGAATCTATAGCCTTTTGTCCCACTCCTGCGGATCCTGAAGAAGTGACAAAATCTCCTCGTTTTATCGACCCCTTTTTATCACTTACATTGACAAACACCTCCCCATAGGAAACAACCGGCCTTGTATTAGGCCCAATCTTGTTAACGGAAACGCTTGGATTTTCTACTACCACTCCAAAAAGATTCTTATCGTATTCTGAAGAGGAGCGGACTGTTCCCTCGTCTGTTTTTGAAATAATATCTCCTGGCCTAGCAAGGTTGTCGTCGACTGGAATATTAGCAGCAATCCCTGAGCTTGAATTCAGCTCAGCAGATAAAATCTTCGAGGGGTAAACGACTGCAATGATAGTCGCAGCGAAAAATAGGATTATGGCAGTTTTCGTATCCATGGCAGGCCCCATTTTCAGTTATCAGATCTAAGATGCAAGATGTAAGCTATTTATAATATTTCCCGCTTAAATCTCAAATCTAATTAAATGATAGCATAATTTTTTTGCTGCTTAGGCGTTTCCTCGACTTTAAAAAATTCTCCCGCCGCAGGTGCCTTATTTAGCCTTATTTCCCTTGACGGGAAACGCTATTTTAGTTATAGAAGGGTATTGACAAGTTAGAAGGAAGGCCGTAGAAAGCGGTTAGCAGATTTTTCGCATTGCTTAATTTTCTGCTCACAGCTCAGCGATTCATGCTTCCTACTTACTATTATCTGCCAGACCCGTCTTGCCTGTCGGTAGACAGGTCCAGCAGGCGGGTTCACGGAAGAAAACTTGACTTATTTTTCCACGGTGGGTACAATTTAAATAGGGTTTCCCGTAACGGAAACGAACTGGAAACCCAAAGGACCTACCAAATGCCAGAAGGGGATCTGCCTCGCCAGCCGGCGAACCCTGAGAAACCGCTTGTTCCGCCAACTGGCGGAGGAAGCGGAAAATTAATATCGTTTGACGACTTAATTGCCCGTGCAAAACGCTTGGGTGTTTCTTTTGGGAAAGGCGACCCTTACAATCGCCTTCGCTACTACACCAAAATAGGCCTTCTACCTCATGCTAAACGAAAGTCTTTTGCTGGTAGCCCCCCTCAAGGGGCCTATCCAGAATACGTCTTAGACCAGATACTTAACATAGATCGACAACTAAGAGCTGGTAAAAGTATTCAGGCGATTTTAAATGAAGGTGTTTCTAAAGAAAGTTCAGAAGGCAGTGGTCAAGAGCAAAAGGATATACAAGAAGTAGCCGAAAAAGTCTACTCGCCAACTATTGAAGGCCTTCTACCTCCAATTACGATCACCCACATACCAGTAATAAAGCCGCCTCCCCCAACCTCCCAAGTAACTACACCCCCATTTGGGAAAGGTCCTTCTTTGGATTTGCTCCCCTCGCAAGAGATAAAGGCTAGACATTTTAAGATAAAACCGGCCCATTTGCTAGTGGCTTTAATTTTGTTAATAGGTTTATTGCCAATTGCCTACTCCACACAATCAGTGTTTAAACCCATATCGAACCGCTTCGCAGTTGGTATGTTAAATAACATATCCAAAGATATCTTTATATCTCTTAAAGGGTTAAATACTATACTTTCGCCCCAGAAAGAAGGGTTGGTACAGCTCACACCTTCCGAAAATCAAGTACTTGGAACAATCACTGACCCCTACCTTAATATAAATGTAGAGACTGATGTTAATAAACAACTGAATGCTAAAGGGGGTATAAAGACGCATAATACTGATGTTGATGCGGGAACTGGCCGAGTCTATGCTTCCAATATATTATATGGGATTTCTGCAGGAGCCAATGTTGCGATTTCTGGTAATAAACAAACTCCAACTATTTCGGTCCCTTATGTTGGCAATGGTGATATTACAGGGGTATTAGCCGGAACTGGTCTTTCCGGCGGCGGAACAAGTGGTACTGTAACTCTTGGGCTAACTAGCTCTTCCCTAACAATTGCTGCTGGATCTGGCTTGACTGGTGGGGGTAGTGTTTCCCTAGGCGGGACAACAACGCTAAATATAGGCGCTGGGAATGGGATAACCGTTGCAGCTAATAGTGTTGGAATAAATCTGCAATCAGGTTCTGGTTTACAAGTGAGTGGGTCGGGTCTTTCAGCAAGGAGAGACTGCACTGACGCTCAAGTTATCAAATGGGACGTTGGAAGTTCATCATGGTTGTGCCAAGACGATGCAGGCGGTGTAGTGGGTATTATAGAGGTCCAAGAGGAAGATCTCACAATTAGCGGTACCGCTAGTCGACTTGATTTCCGCGGTAGCCACTTCGACCTTACCTCTGAAGATGGTGGAAATGAAGTTCGCGTCGAACTTTCTGAAGGTACTCCTGGACAAGTTTTACTGACCAATGGAACGCCAGAAGCTGTGTGGACCACTCTATCAAGCGACATTACCGTAGCCGCCACTGGAGCAGTAACAATCCAACTCGACTCTGTAGCTTTAGGAGCTGATACAACTAATGACTATGTCGAATCAATTACTAATGGCAATGGAATCACTGGCGGAGATGGTGGTAGTGAAGGAGCTACTTTAACCTTAGCTTTAGGTAACCTAACCGCTGATTGGAACCAGACCGCTGCTTTTGAT
>MHCP01000029.1 GCA_001816655.1 Candidatus Woykebacteria bacterium RBG_13_40_15
CCTTTATTTCTTACTTCGATCCCTGGTTCTTCTGTTATTTCACCGGCTATTTTCGATTCGATTCCGCTTTTTGCCAATAACTTGACAGTTCTTTCCGCTTCTGGAGTAACTACTAACATCCCCTGCCCCATATTCCATGTTTTGTAAGCTTCTAGGTCTTCAACGTTTCCAATCTTCTGAAGTTTTAGCATCAGCGGGCAAGGATCATAAAGATTGTCCAATCTCGCTCCGAAACCAGATATCTTTAGAGTCCTTCCAAGCTTTCCAGGAATTCCCCCACCGGTGATATGGACGACACCATGAATAGTTACTTTTGGTTCTTCGGAAAAACCTCCATTTAGTCTACAAATTGCCCTTGAATAAATTCTTGAAGGAGCAAGAACTTCTTCTGTTAATTTTTTATTAGTGTGCCAATTTTCTCCTAAATTTTTTATTAATATTTTTCTCACTAAAGAAAGGCCATTCGACCTAAATCCATCTTCTTTCAGCGCAACAATTTTGTCTTCAACTTTTATTTCTCGGCCTGTAAGTAATCGATCTTTTCTTGCAAACCAGACTAAACCTGCTCCCCAGTTGTAGTTAAAATCGCCAAAACCTTTTACTCTGGCTCCAAGCTCAGCGAGTTCCCCATTAATCACTACTACTCCTGCTTCTTTTGCCGCATCAACATAACCTGCTGCAATTTGTTTTATAAAGTCTGCATCCTGTGGTCCTTGTAAGGACTTAACATCCAAGACAGAACCTACAATTACAGGCTCTCCTCCGCGAACAACTGCGTCATCGCAAACCATTGCCAAAAGATCATAAGCAACAGTTTCATGTTTCCCTCTTCTCTCCGCAACTTCTACCTTTGTCCCTACACCATCAAACCCTAAACACATAAATGAGCCTTTCGGTAATCTAGAAACGTCAACCATTCTAATACCGGAAAAATCATCAAAAAGAGTTACTATCTCTCCTATTTTTCCTTTTCGATTTTCCCATGTCTTTTTAGCCGCCTCGTAGAAAATTTTTGAACAAACATCCCCCAACTCTATATCTACACCAGATTCTTTATACGTGCTCTTGTCAACCGAAGCCTTGTCAAAATAATTAACAGCGTTTTCAAAGATTTTTAGTGCAGGTGGGTAAATTTCCGGAACAACTTTTCCCTCTCTTTCAGATTTTTCCTTTAACGCCTGGTAATCTGGGTGATTCAACCAAAAAATTGCCCTTTCAGGATGGGGCATAAGTCCCAATACTCGACCGCTTTCGTCACAAATACCAGCAATATCTTCCAGTGAGCCATTTGGATTAGCCGGAAATTGGCCGTCTGCTCTCTCGCCATTTTCTTTTACGTAGCGAAATACTATTTGGCCGGTCTTTTCTAACTTTTTCAAAACAGCCTCCGGTGCATAAAATTTTCCCTCTCCATGAGCGACTGGAATATCAATTTCGTCTAGTCCGGCTGTAAAAATGCATTTTTTACTTTCAGCTTTTAATTTGACCCAGCGACATTGAAAACGAACACTGTCGTTGTGAATAAGAGCAGCTTCTTTTTGTCCGCATCTTTTATCTGTTGCCGGCAGTAACCCAAGATTAACCAAAACCTGAAAACCGTTACAAATTCCGATAACTAACTTCCCTTCATTAATAAATTCTTTAATTTCGCTAAAAAGATTATTTCTAATTTTGTTTGCTAGTCCCTTACCTGATCCGGTGTCGTCTCCATAGGAAAAACCGCCAGGAAAAACTAAAATCTGGGATTGTTTTAACCACTTTTTGTTTTCAGTGAGATCGTTTATATGAACAATTTCGCTATCAGCTCCAGCTAGTTTTAAGGCGAAGGTTGTCTCTTCATCACAATTTATTCCATAGCCAGTTACAACTAAAGCCTTTGGTTTCATTTAATAATCCTTCAGCGTTTCTTTATATGATTTTTCCAAATTTACAATACTATCACTTACAATTTCTTTTCCGCTTAAGCCCCGTATAACAAATAGCGAATCGTCTGTTACAGTTCCGATAAGAGCAGTTTCAATGCCCTTCTGCTTTTTTTCAAATTCTTCCTTTTTCTTTGGGTTTACTGTCAAAATAAAACGGCTTTGTGATTCTGAAAATAACAGGTAATCGTCTCTTTTAACTCTCGAGCCTATTTTTTTAAGATCGACCTCCAATCCGAGCCTACCAGCAATTGCCTTCTTTGCCAACGCTACACCTAAGCCTCCATATACAATGCTGATGGAGGAAGCTACTAAACCTTCTTCAATTGCACTCGTAATTTTTTCATAGGTTTCTCTTGCCCACCTTGCATCGACTTTTGGCACAGAATTACCAATAAAAGCCTTTTTTCTTTTTGTCTCACCAAGAAGAGCAAAATACTCAGATCCCCCAAGTTCTTCCCTTGTTTCACCTATTAGGTAAATTAAATCGCCTGGTTTTTTAAAAGCCATATCGACAGTCTTAGAGGAATCATCAATTACCCCAATTGAAGAAACCAGTAACGTGGGTGGTACAGAAATTTTTATTTTGTTATTTTTCTCATCATAACCGACAAAGTCGTTGAACATACTGTCTTTCCCCGATATAAAGGGCGTCCCATAAATTTTGGAGTAGTCATAGCAAGCTTGCACCGCAGCCTTTAACTGTCCTAGCCTTTCTTCTTTGTCTGAACTGCACCAGCAAAAATTATCGAGAAGAGCAAGATTTCTTAGGTTGCCGCCTACCGAGACAGCATTTCGAATCGCTGTATCAATACTACAAGCTGCCATGTGGTAAGTATCAATCTCAGAGTAGCTTGGATAGAGGGCTTGTGATAAAACCACTCCTTTTTTCGAAGAGAGTAGTGGTCTCGTCAGCGTCGCCACGCCATTTACTCTACCTTTACCTTGAAGCGGTTTAATTACCGAACCGCCTTGCACCTCATAATCATATTGGGTGGAAATAAATTCGAAGGATGTAAGGTTAAGCCTCTTTAACATCTCGTTTAGAGTTTTATTGAGGTTCTTTGGCGGCTCTAGCTTGGGCTCATCGTGTTTAACTTTTGTATACTTTGAAATAAGTTTCTTTTCTGGTAAGCCATTGTGCAAAAAATCCATATCAATGTCTAAAACAATCTTTCCCTTGTACTGAACAACACACCGCCCTGAATCATTAAACTTTCCAATTATTGTCACTTCAACTCCTCTTTTTTCCATTAGACTTGAAAAAGCCGCCCATTTGTTTTTGGGAACAGACAAAGTCATTCGCTCCTGAGACTCCGAAACCCATATCTCCCAAGGAGCAAGCCCAGCGTACTTGAGGGGAACTTTTTCTAGTTCGACCAAACAGCCATTACTTTCTTTTGCCATCTCGGCAACCGAACAGGAAAGGCCACCTGCTCCGTTGTCTGTAATACTGCTGTAAAGCCTAGCGTCTCTTGCTTCTTTAACTACTGCATCCGAAAGTTTCTTTTGGGTTATCGGATCTCCGATTTGGACAGCCGTCGCGGGACTACCAGAATCCATTGCTTCGGAGGAGAAAGTCGCTCCGTGAATTCCGTCCGCCCCAACTCTTCCACCAATCATAACGATGTAGTCTCCGGGCATGGCTTTCTTTTGCGAGGAAGCCTTTCCATTAACTTTTTTAGGGATCAATCCAACGGTCCCAACAAAAACCAGCGGTTTTCCTCGATAACCACCATTAAAATAGACAAACCCTTGGGGAGTTGGAATACCAGAACAGTTACCGCCAACATTAACCCCTTCAATTACACCCTCCATAACTTTTCTAGGGGAGAGCATTTTTTGCTGCTTGCCTTCTGCTTTATATAAAGATCTCTTGTCCCTTGGATCTGCAAAACAGAATCCATAACGATTAATAATCGGCTTTGCCCCCTTTCCAAAACCAATCGTATCTCTATTCACTCCAACTATTCCGGTAATTGCCCCACCAAAAGGGTCCAGTGCCGAAGGACTATTGTGGGTTTCAACTTTATCCGTCACAAGGTAGCGATCATCAAAAGTAATGGCGCCAGAATTATCTGTAAAAACAGAAACACAAATATCGCTGGGCCCTCTTTTTTTCCTAATTTCTTGCGTCGCTTTTTTTATAAAGCCCCTGTATAAGCCCTCTTTTATGTCATCAAAGCGTGCCGCGAAAATTGTGTGTTTGCAATGTTCAGACCAGGTTTGAGCTATCGCCTCAAGTTCAATGTCAGTTGGTTTTCTTCCCTCTTTATTAAAATAGTCTCTAATTACTTTTAAGGAGGAGAGATCCAGCGCAAGAGGGCCTCTTCTTGTTCCGTCGGGGTTTTCGATCCCCTGCTTTCCTATTTTTGCTAGTTCCTCGTCGGGCAAATTTAAATCAACATAAGCTACCTTTTGTTCAGAAATTTTCACAACTGGAATACTTATTCCCATTCCCCCTTCTCTTAAATATTCGGTCCTACTTTTTATTTGGGCTCTCTGAATCAAGGGGTTGTGGATAACCAAGGAAATTTCCTGCAGCTTTTCTCTTTTTAAATTTCCGCCTATTAAATAGAGTCTTGATGAATAGACACCTTCGTTGTTGCTGAATTTTATTTTGAATAAATCTTCTATTTCTTCTTTCAGAGTATTGGCTACGTTGTCTGTTACACCTGGCAAAAAACCAATTTCAAGAGCCCAATTGAAGGATCTTATTTTTGTTGCAGAATCTATCCTTGCCTCCCCTGTTACAGAGTTAATAAGTAAGTCGCTAATCTTGTTCAACTCCTCTTCGGGGAAATCTTTATTAATCGTATAGACGTCAGCTATTGCTGCATCAGCGATTTTGAATCCAAAGGAATCTACTTTTTTTACAAATGTGGAAGCGCGGGAGTCCTTAATTTTTGATACGATTTCTAGTCGATGTGCTTTCTTCACCATTTTTGCTTTTATATAATATCATACCTTATAGGACTACGTTTATATTTATTACATATTTTTGGAAAGCTGAAAAAGCAACCCAACATCATTTGAGATTGGATGAAAACCAGAAATAATCACCAGGCTTTACTAAAATCCCAATTATATGCTAGATTGTTGCCATGACCCATTTCAAAGAAGGAATTGATATTTGTAATAATACGAGGAATTTAGCAGCAAAGTATGTGGAGGAAGTCTTGAAGGATTCTACAACCATCTCGGAAGCTGAATTTAGAGACAAAATCAAAAATAAATTTGCGGAAAACAAAAATATTTACGAAAGGGGTTGGTATGAACCTCCTCCCTTTGGAATCGCCGCTTTATTCAGTGAAATTAATAATTTTGGTCGGTTACGCTTCGATACTCTAAGAAAGCAAGAATTTTGGTCAAGTACCAAATACAGAATGGAAAAAGGTAGCGTTGGTATAGTTTACCTTTCTCCTGTTAATAGGGGAACAGCTACCATAGGCGATTTTGGTTTAACTATCTACCAGGGAGATAATGTTAGTATCAAACAGCACTTTAAAAATAGCTTGGATGTAATCGAACAAATAGCAGACTACACACAGGTAGGTATGGAGTTTAGAGAAATCCATAATCAAGCTCGAAAACTATTTAAAGAAATAGGTGTAAATAACGATAGAACAGTAACTTATACCGACAAGGTTGGTACTAATTTAGGGCATACTATACCCTGGACATGGGAAAACCCATCAGAATTAGAAATCAATGTGATAAATAGCAGGGATTTTAACAAAATTAAAGATCTGATTAGTCACAAAAGAATTAACGTTAATCGAGAGGAGAAATTCAAAGTACCAGAAAATGTTGCTTTCACGATCGAAGCAAGATTAGAGGATACAAATAATCTTTCACTTCCCTTAGTTTTCTTTCATGTTATAGTTCAGTTTATTGACGGAAATAAAAGAGTTAACAGCAATTTTAATTCAGTCTTTAAATTATTGAAGATGGGCAGTTTTGTAAAAAGTAAATACTAATCTATCAATAAATATCTAAAAATTGTAACCTACGAAAATTCTTTAGCCCGAATCCTCCAAAACTTTTTTAAGTTTTTCAAGAACTTCTAAGGTAAAAGGATCTTCAAGTTCTCCTTTATCTACCCATTCGTAATATTCAAGTTCTGTTACATCTTTAGCGAGAGGTTTGAGTGTATATCTAACGTGATAAGTACTTTCTTTTTTATTGAGCACAAACATCCCATTTTCCTTAAATTCAGTTACTATATACTCTGACCAAACACCGCTTTTACTTTGGTTCTTATAGATAGTTCCTACTTTTACTGGCCGCTCATTAGTTTCTTCGGCAGCAATTGAATCTATCCATTTTGGTGTGTTTGCTGGGTTTAAAGTGAAGGCAAATATTTCTTTAGGCGATCTATTAATTTTGATGGTGAGCTTCTTATCTCTCATAAATACAGAGTGCTGGTTCTGGTACTGCTTCTAACCAAGATTTTATAAATTTTTCTTTAGTGGCTTTAGAGTAAGCTTCATAAGCTGGGTCATGAAATATAACTTCAGTATCGTCTACTTCTAAAACTGCCACTCTATGTAGTGAAAAGCCTTCTTTACCCTTCAGAGTTCTTGAATCAAGCACTACCTCACAAATTTTTTTATCACTTACCGCTCTTTCCAAAGTTTCAAAAGTCGGTTTCTCGTTTATCAGGGTGAAGTTTGGGTGGTTTAATACCTTAGCAATATCAGAAGAGTAGCCTTCAATGTCTTTAGTGTTTTTAACATAGTAATTAAATTCCTTTTCTGAAACTGATCTTTTAAGACCTTCAACTCCGTCTTTTGCCCAAGATCCGTAATCTATAGTATCGTATTTTGTTACTTTGATCCCCCTACCCATAACCCACAGCCAAAATTTGAAGCCCCATACTACAAAGCCCTTTTGCCAATCTGATATTTTTGCTAATTGATTAAAAGTAGCCTCAGGAAAAAAGTATTTGGCAACCGTTGTGTATGATGCCAAAGCACAAGAATAGGGATCTGGCTGTTTTATATAAGGTATATCTAACATAACTAGTTTGTATCTTACACCAAAAATGCAAAGTGAGTATAAATTGAAGCCAACTTATTTTTGTGTTAAAGTTATCTATTCTTTTTGGGGTTTGAGATTTATAGCCCCCTTAAGGGCTCGGGTTTTGAATTGGCGTTTCTTTTTTGTCTTCTTTCTTGTATGATTTACTTTTTCGATACCGGTAAACCCCGTAACCGGCAATAATTCCTATTAATAAAGCGGACAACCCTGCCAGTAAAGCAACTCTTACCCAAGATATTCCATTTTTTTCAGCATTTGAAGTATCTTTTTTCACCGCCGAGGTAGCAGTTTGTTTACCACTTCCCGCCCCTTGGTCCGTGGTAGTAACATCCGTGCCTTGGTCTGCACTGGTTTCAGGCGAGGTAGTTTGATCAGTACCTCCAGTGCTAGGTCCTTGGGCTGGCACATTGTAAACAACTACCAATTTTGGTTTATTAGAAGTATCCTCCTTTGAGAAAAATCGTTTCCCCCAACTTTCAACAGCCGTTTCTTTCCCCCAAATGTAAAAGCCCCAATTACTGTATGTACCGTTAAACCAAGCTTTTACAAGACTTGTCGCATCAAATTTTAAATAACTATGCATGCTACTACATGGAGCACTTACTGAATACCAGCTTGCGAATATATTTTTGCTGTTGTCCCAAGTAGCGGTCTTTTCAGACCAGGAAGAGGTAACTCTATCAATATGTAATGAGTTTGACTCTTCACTACCACTACAATCCCTCATATACATATAAAGCGCGGCAGAAGTTATGGAGGCGTTAGTGGGAATTGAGTCTATATTAAATTTAATTAAGATACGCTGTTTTGTAGTACTCATTTTGCTTGCTTGAGTGTAGTCTAAAGTTCCGAAATTGGAACTCGGAAACCAAGTATCTATTAAAGTGTCCCCTGTAGAGGGTAACTCAATTGTACTGGCAGCAAAAACTCTGTTGTCTTTTGGAATTAAGAATAGTAAGGAAATAAAAAATATAGTAAAAACAAAAACTAAGGGCAGCCGTTTCATTGATTTAATTATCGCAGTAGAAAGAACTGCCTGTCAAATTTATACCTTTATATTTATGAAACATAAACCAACCAAATTGATCTTAAATTCAACGTGTGCTAAAATATCAAGGCTGACTGGCCCCGTCGTCTAGTGGCCTAGGATATCGGGTTTTCATCCCGAAGATCGCGGGTTCGAATCCCGCCGGGGTCACCAATAACAATTTATACTATCTTAACAGGATAAATTAAATAGACTGTATGGCATTTTCATACCAAGAACGTGCCACTTCTTTAGCTTTCTTGGAACTAATTCTATCGAACATCCAGTCAAATTTTTCTTTTACTTTAGTAGCTCCAACCTTTGGGACCATATTTAAAAGAAAGGCTTCAATATTGTTTTCAAAGAAACTAATGCTATCGGCATCCATTAGTAAGTTCTGGTCTGAATTGCCACCAATTTCGTGCTTTGAAACTAGCATTTCTACTCTTTCAACGAGTTTATTGTTAGCATTTTGACTCTTCAAAAAATCGGTAATAATCTCTGCTGCTTTTTGCTGGTGATATCTTAGGTGGTTTTCGTCTCTGAAACCTTTTTTGGTTTTCCTAAACTTTCCTTGATAATCAGCTTCTCTAAAAGCTCGTTCTATATCATGGGAGAATGCAGCAATTAACATAGCTTCGTCTGCGTTAGGGTTCAATTGCTTGATCCAATAAGCTGTTCGCTCAAAATGTTTAATCTCTCCTGCATTATCAGCTTTAACAAAAGAATTAACGACAAACTGTTTTACTTTTTTGTATAGATCTGTATCCATAATTGGAAGCTTTGACTGTAATTCTAGCATTTTTGGTGTAAAATTCGAACTATGAAAATAATGTTGTTGGGAGGCCTTCCCAAAGGTGATGAGGAAAGAAAAAGTTTTGTTGATTGGAAAAAGGATTATGAGGATAGACTTCTAAAAGAAATTCCTGGTGCACAAGTCCTTCATGGCGATTTAATCAGTGACAAAGAAGGGCCGGAAGTAGTCGTTGGCCACGATTTATGGTTGGTAAAGCATTCTGATGTAATTATCGTTAATGCCACCTCTAAGATGGGTGCTGGAACTGCTCAAGAAATGGTCTTTGCGAAACATTTTAAGAAACCTCTCGTTTCCATTCTACCCAAAGATACTCATCACCGAAGATCCGGCGTTGTCTTTCACGGTGAAAAGATCGAAGATTGGATTCATCCGTTTATCTTTGTTTCTTCAGATTTTATTGCTGAAAATATTGATGAAGCTATCAATTGGA
>MHCP01000030.1 GCA_001816655.1 Candidatus Woykebacteria bacterium RBG_13_40_15
CTTCATCAAGCGTTTTTTAGTAAAGTTTGAAGGGGTAAATATTTTTTGCGCTCTTTTCACTGCTTGACTTAAAGTAAACTCATAAATCGCCTGCTTAAACATAAAAACTGGTTTATTTTTGGGCTGGGCAGCGGCTTCTTTGAAATCACTCTTCGTAATATCATGAATAGTCACTACAAATTTTCCCGGATAGACAAGCGGAATACTGAAGTGGGGGAAATGAACAAGATCTGGCTTTATTTTCGTGAGGACAGCGGGCACAAATATCTGTTCTTTTGGTGAATACCAGTGAGCATCCACCATTATTTTTTTGAAATTATCCGAATTTGGATTGAAAAGATGGAAATTCGATTTTTTTAGAATTACAAAATATTGGTTTTTATCGTCTATTTTCTGAAGATTCTCCAGCAATTTTTCAGTATACTTACCAATACCGGTACCTTCAGGTCCAAAAAATCTCGCATCAATTGCAATTTTACGAGCCTCTCGATTAAAAGAAGGGTCGGAATTATTTTTTTGATAATTCATTCTCATATTTCACCAAATATATCTGGTTTAAAATTATAACAAAACCAAGAGTAAACCAGAAAAACAATTCATATAAACCGGTCAGAAATAAAGTTGAAATTAAAAATCCCGATAGAGAAGCGAGAATAGAAGCAACAAATACCTTGTCATTTGCAGAAGCCTTCAAGTAGCTTTTTATTAGAATAAAAATGGATAAAAATACGATCCAAAGTAGGGCGAAAAGGCCAAAAATCCCCTTCTCTGCCAGTGTTTCCAAATAGATATTATGAGCACTTACTGAAGGGTATTTTGTTTTACTCCGTTCAATATATTTATTGTAGTTATAAGAAAATCTATCCACGCCTACCCCAAATAGAGGATGGTCACGAGCCATAAAAATCGCTGCCTTGTAAGCATTTAATCTGTCTCCTATTGATTCTGAATCTAATTTCGCAACAGATTCTGCTCGCTTTTCAAGCACTTCCCCTACTTTATTAGATTTGGCGCTTTTTGGAAAGGCGTTCTCTTGAGCAAAATTTATTAAACTGTTGGCTAGGAAAATCGCTAGAACAACTACAACTGCAACTTGAATTAATCTGAAAGAAGATTTCAAACTTCTAACTAAAACAATTGCTATTATAAAGCCGACAGAAGCCCCAGTTAACCAGCCGACCCTTGAAGCCGCTAAATATAACGCTGTGGTAAGAAAAAAAATCGAAAAAATTGGAACTACCTTGTTTTTAACTATTCCAGCTATATACGGGGCCAAAAGAATCGGGAGAACAACAATTATATTCATTGCTAAAAAGTTTGGGTCTCTGTAACCGGCAGTTATTCTTGCTAGGTCTGCAATAGCCCAATTTGAACCAATATATTTAATTACGTGCCAATAAGTTGGGTTTAGAATTTGGAAGATACTGTAGATAGCGGAAAATACAACTGGAAATGAAAAGAAAAATAAACTAATAACAAAATCCTTTTTACTTTTAACAAGGTGTGGGAAAACATGGAACAAAAATGCGAGATAAATAATTATTCCAATGCGTTTTACGGATATTGCAAGATCATCAGTCCCAAGAAGTGAAGCAAAATTAGCTAAAATAAATATCAAAATTGGAAGACTTAATTTATTAAAGGAGCAGATAAGTTTTTTTTGTCTGAATGATTGAAAGGCCCAAACTATCAAGAATCCCGCAAAGAAAACTTCTGGCAGTCTCAAACCCCCAACAAAAGCGATTTTGTCAAAAGAAAAAACAGCCATTACTAAGTAAAGACCTGCTAGTAGTCCCCAGTAACTAGTAATTGCTAAACTAAATAAAAATGCGAGTACCAACCAGAAAGGATTCAGATTAAATGGAAGTGAGTATTTAAAATAAGGGGTTAACAAATAATCAGTAGCGAAGAGAACAACTAACAAAATACAAATAGTTATAAAAAGTTTAAAATAATTTTCACCTAAAAAGTCTCTAAACTCTGAAAACTTCTTTAGCATAATTAATCTTCAAGTAGTTTTATAAATACCTCATGCAGCCGCTTACCAGTTGACTCCCAAGTAAATTTTTTAGCTTGAGAAAAACCTTTTTCAACCATTTTTTTAGCTAGAGATTTGTCGGTTAAAACTTTCGCCATTGCATTTGTAATTTCACTATTTCTGTGAGGATCTACCATCAGTGCTGCATCACCCGCTACTTCTGGCAGGGAAGAGGTGTTCGAAGAGATTACAGGCACGCCGCAAGCCATTCCTTCAAGCACCGGTAACCCAAATCCTTCATAGAATGACGGATAGACAACAAGATCAGAAAGTTCATACAGTGTTGGCAAATCTTCTTCTTTAATATACCCTGTAAATAAAACGTTTTTTTGAAGTTTAAATTTTCTGACCAAAAACTCCAGCTTGGGATAGAAACGAGGATGTTTACTACCAGCTATAACTAATTTATAACCAGATTTTATTCCCTCAGGAAGATTGTTATAAGATTTTATTAGATTTGGAAGATTTTTTCTTGGGTCTTGCCTCGAAACAGATACAATAAATCTCTCTGGCAAGCGGTAGCGCTTCCTAACTTCAGCCTTTTTTTCAATTGACGATCTTACAAAGAATTGTCCATCAACGCCCGGATAAATAATAGCTATTTTCTCTTCTTTAGTCTTGAAAAGATTTATAATATCAAGCTTCGACTGTTCAGAGTCTGTAACAATTAGATTGGTGCGATCTAGAATATGCTTTGTCTGAAACTTGAATTTAAAGAAAATTTTCCAACGAATGTTTGCTTCAAGAGTCTCCGGTGAAACATATTGCGTAAGATCATGGATCACCAAAATTATCTTTGTCCTTCCATTAAAAGGGTATGTAATGTAATTTGGGGCAAAGAATAGATCTGCATCTAAAGATTTAAGAATCCTGGGCAAAAGAAACGGCTCTTTATAAGAAAAGACGGGGAATCCCACTTTATAAATCCGATAAGGTTTTTTTGGTAGAAGAGAACAAACCATTTTGCAAACGTCTTCTTTATCAAACAACAACATATAATCAAAATTTCCTTGATTTTCCTTCAATAAGCCCTCCACTACCTCAATGGCATATCTGGAAATCCCATCGAGATTTGTATCTCTAACCCAGCGAAGATCAATTACTACGTTTTTCATAGTGTTCTTTCAATTAGTTAATTACCTTTAACCAAGCGTTTTTCCAATTTTCGATATTGTAAACTCCTCTAACCTCTTTTTGCTGATCGATACCTATTTTATCCTTATTCCTTATAGTATTAAGGATCGCCTTCGCAATTTCGGCCGGTTTCGGCGGTATTTGAACAGAGGGCAAATCTTTTAAGCCGGCTACAGAAGTCGTAACTGTAGCGGTCCCGCAAGACATACTTTCCAACGCTGCCAATGAGGTGCCTTCATTACCTCTTGTTGGAATAAGTGTCGCAACCGCTGATGAATAAACGTCTCTCATCTCTCTCCAGGGCTTAGATCCAAAGAAAACTATCCTGTCCCGAAACTTTGACGATTTGACTTTGAACAGAAGTTGCTCACCGTAGTCAAGAGAATCAGGTACTGGTAAATTGGATCCTACAATGACTAGATTTAAACTCGGCTCTTTGCTAGCTATAAGCTCAAACGCATCTACCGCTAAATCGACCCCGCGTGCTTTTGAAAAATTTCTTGGAACGATAACTGGATTAAGTTTTTTTAATTCCCTAATTCCTGCAGTTTTGGTGAAAAGTTCCGTATCAGCACAATTTGGTATAAACCATCTGCCGGGCAAAACCTCTTGAAACATTTTTTCCTTTGGCCTGATATCTACTCCCATTGCTCTTAAAAAGTTTGTATCATTGGCAACAAATTTCCAAGCAAACTTGAACGCAAGTTTCGCCAACGCTTTTCTTTGAAATTTTTTGGCCGTGGGATCAAAATCCCAATTTATGCCATGTGTCAAAACTAAAGTTTTCTTGTGCCAAAACACTGGCAAGTAATGCTCCGGGTAATGAATGATTAACAAATCTTCCTTCCTTAAATTGGATAGTTGGTGAGTAAGTAACAAAAAATTATACCTCATCAGGCGAGGAATTAATTTTTGAAAAGCTGTAGGATTGTTGGGGTTTGGAGTAAGGAAAAGTTCTGGGTCATCCACACCCATATCTGGTTGATAAACATG
This sequence comes from Candidatus Woykebacteria bacterium RBG_13_40_15, assembly GCA_001816655.1. Lineage (GTDB taxonomy): Bacteria > Patescibacteriota > Microgenomatia > Woykebacterales > RBG-16-39-9b > RBG-13-40-15. The sequence goes on from MHCP01000030.1 coordinate 4,166, forward strand.
GATAGTGTGATTATTATCTTTCAGAATTTTAGACAGATTGTCAAGGTAAACTTCTTGGCCTCCTAATATTGGTTTATATGAGATGGATACTTGTCCTATGCGCATTGTTTCTCCAAAGATTTGATTTTAGCAAATTTTAAGTACAAATAATAGGAAAGAAAAGCAGCACTAGCAAACCCATAAAAACCATCTAAAAAGCCCAGCTGAATAAAATAAAGTTTTGTAAATCTGAGTGGGATTTTAAAGTAAAGAAACCAAGGGATTTTTTTACCGTCCCTAAAATCCCTTTCCGCCTCAAGCGTGGAGTACTTCTTCACTTTAGCCCAATAATCACTCAAGCTAGCATAAGTATAATGAATGACTGGATTTTTCAGATAAGAAAAGTTGCCTTCTAATTTAACACTCTCGTGAACACTACCAAAAAATTCTCCTTTTGTTTTTTTAAAAAGTCTAATATGGTAGTCCGGATACAAACCTCCGAAACGAACCCATCGGTTTCCAATAAAATTTTTTGATGGCATCATATAACCATTATAATTTTTGCTTTTGATAACCGTCTCCATTTCCTCTCCAAGTTCTGGTGGTACAATTTCATCCGAATCTAAATTTAGTATCCAGTCACTCGAAGATTTTTCAATACCAAAATTCTTCTGTTCTTCATAATTTTTAAACTTATGCAGAAATGTCTTCGCTTTGTATTTCCTACCAATTTTTTCGCTTCTGCTTCCTGATCTAACGGAATCGACAACCAGTATGATTTCATCAGCAAATGATAGAGAAGCTAAGACTTGTTCAAGATATCTTTCTTTTTCCCTGGTAAGAATTACGACACTAAGTTTACTCATAAGAATCTGTATTTTTTAAAGCATAAACCTCAATCCCCTCTCCAAGATTTGCCCTTGCAAGGATATTATTGATTAACGGACCAATTAATGAAAATGTAAATTTAATTAGCCTGTAAGTAATTTTCTTTACGGGAGTAAGTATAGGTTTTAATCTTTTATAAATATAAGTAATAGAGTTTTTTCTTTGCTTTCCCACTGCTTGGAAAAATAATTCTTTCCCTAACTCCTCAGTAGCACCCGTGTTTGTCTTTACCTTTACAATATTAAAACTTAAGTTATTTAACAACCTCCCTATACTTCCCTTATCAAAATGAAAAAGATGTTGAGGAGGATCTAATTTCAACCAGTGTTCCTTTCTAAGCTTTGACATAAAACTGCCGAAATTTGGTAAATTAAGAACCAACAGCCCACCTGGCTTTAGAAGTTTGTGAATCTCTTTTAAGCTCTCAATCGGATTACGGGTGTGCTCTAAAACATCGTACATTAAAACCGCATGAAAACTATCCTCCCTTAGACCCAAATCTTCTATGTTTTTTTCGTGTATTTTCAAACCAAGCTTTTTTCTCGCCCATCTAGCTCCCCACGGTGATATTTCTACTCCAGTTACATTAAAACCATTTTTCTTTAGGTAATCGAGAAAAATTCCAGCACCACAACCAATTTCCAAAATCTCCTTTCCTTTTAAATAAACTTTTATTGCCTTTAGTCTCTTCTCATAACCCAATCGGTATGCTACTTTTGGGTTCTCAAGATATTCTAAGGCTAAATCTTCTTTTTCAGCGTTAACAGAAATAACTTGTTTATCGTACATCTCTTTTAAGTATTTCCTGGTTGGCTTAGGATAAGTTGAAATTAAATTACAATTTAAGCATTTAACTACACTGTAGCCATTCACATTTTTGTAAACAGTCGAAAAGTTTTTTGAATTACAAAGAATGCATGTAAAGCTAATCTTTTTTGAATTTACTTTCATAAATTCCCTTCAAATAACCACTAAACTCTGCTAGGTCGTAAGTAACAGTTAGAATAGGTGCCAAAATGATGGTTTCAATTTTTGGAATCTTTCCCGCAACCCTCAAATCTCTTTTCAGGAAAAATAAAATTAACCCCAAAAAAAAGATAACGAACAAATATTTGAACCAGAAACTTAAAATAAACAAACCCAATCCAAAAATATAAATTGAAAACTTTTTCAAATATGCTTGCCAGCTAATAAGATCTAAACCATCACCAATTGCGTAATTGTGATACTGCTTAAAAAACTCAATTAGATTACTTCTTGGTCTCCAGTAAACAACTGCTTTTGGCGCGAAAACAAATTTGTAGCTTGATTTTTTTACGGCTATATCAAATGGTGTGTCTTCGTTGTAACGAGTGTACTCTGGGTAACCGCCTGCTTTTTCCCAAACCTCCCTGCGAAAAGCTATAGAACGAGCTGATGGAAGCCAATTTTCAGGATCAATTTCTTCAGGACTTTGAGTCAGCATTGTTGAGTAAATTCTTTCAAAAAAGGTTTCTGGTTTACTTTCGAAAAAGCCAGCTACGGCCATGACAGAGCTATCTTCAAAGGGCTTTATAATTTCGTTGAACCAATTTCGGTCTGCAACCGTACCGCCATCTGTAACAGCGATAACAGAGTTTCTTGATTCCTTAATTGCCGCATTTCTACCGATAGATCGATTGCCTGGTTTAGTTATTAGTTTTATTAGTGCACCATCTTTTATTAATTTTTTTACTTTCTCAACAGTACTATCCGTAGAACCACCATCACAAATTACAATTTCGTCTGGTTTAACAGACTGATTCAGTAAGGCCTGGATGAATTTTTCAATTGTTCCTTCCTCATTCAATACTGTTGTAACTATTGAAGCCTTGATCATAAAATTGATTTGTAGATATTCTCTACTTGATCAGTCGATTTTTCCCAGTCGAATCTTTTTATGTTCTCCTGGCCTAATTCAATTAGTTTTATTCTAAGGTTTTTATCCAGCAAAACCCGACTCATTGCCTCAGAAATTTCCTTTTCTGAATCCACATCTATTAACAAACCTCCTTTGCCTGTAATTTCCGGCAAAGAAGAATTATTTCCTGTTATAACAGCTGTTCCAGCCTTTTGCGCCTCCAAAACTGGAAACCCAAAACCCTCGTAAACGGATGGGTAAACTAAAGCTACCGCCGAGGCAAGAGTTCTTTCAAGGGAATCTTGATCCAAATAGCCAGGAAATATAACATTATCTTTAATTCTCAAAGAATCAATAAGTGAATCGAACTGTCCTAAGTATTTCCCAACAATTAACAGGCTTATCTTTTCTCTTTTTCTCAATTCAGCAAAGGCTTTGATTAAATTTGGAATATTTTTTCTCGGATCGATACCGCCAAGATAAACAAAGTAAGGGCCGAATTTTTCTAAATCTTGATTTATTTTCTTACCACAAACCTTAATTTTGTGATTAATTCCTGGGTAGCAAACTTCGGTTTTACCAGCCGACTTTGGAAAATATTTTTTTAAATCATTACTTGTGTTTTCTGAGTCTGTCAGTACTTTTCTTGATTTTTTTACCGACGTAGTCATATTAAAATTATACAGAGGTTGGTCCAACAACTTGCTTTTTGCAGAAGAAAAATAACCTCCCCAAGCCTTCGGAATTACGTCATGAACTGTGAGAACGGACGGTATATTGGAGAAAACTGGCAGTCCAAAGTTCCAAGTCGCATGATAAATATCTGGCTTTTCCTTATTCAAAAATTTTGGCAAAATAATCTGTTCCCAATAAGTCCTGCTTTTTCCCTTAAGAATTTTTATAGAAATGTTGGAGTGCTTCGGAACAAAGTTTGGGATTGAGTGATAAAGCAGACTGACTTTGTATCCCCTCTCCGCCAATCTTAATGCGGTTTCAAGAACTATTCGTCCTACTCCGGTAACTTCCAGACAGGCTGCTCTGGCATCAAAAAATATTTTCATTATTAAAACCTATTAATACTTAAAAATTGTTTTGTTTATCTGCTGTGCTTAACTCTGGTAATTTATTTGAAATATAAATACTATAGATAATTACAGCAAGGGAGCCAAAAATTGTCGATATAAGAAAGGTCAACGCAGCCCCCACACTCCCCATTCTAGGTATTAAAAGCAGATTAAGACCAAAAACAAGCGCTAATTGAATATAGTTGGTCAAGGTAATATAAGCGTTTTTATGCAAACTAAATATAACAAGGCTAATTGGGTTTGCGATTGTAGCAATCATATACGAAATTGTAAGAATAGCAAAAGACGGCACTGCCTGGGAATACTTTGCTCCAAATACAATAGAAATAACATATGGCGCGAGAATAATTAAAGGTAGTAGCAAAACTACAAAAGCAACAGACAAGGAAAATGTTTTTTTTATGTAACTAAAAAATTTTTCTTTTGTTCTTTCAATTTTAGAAGCTTTCGGATAAAGCACACTTGTGATAGCGCTTATGAATAGTGGAAAGATTGTTGATAATTGAAATGCAGCACTGTATATTCCAACCTCGCTACTTTGCCTGAAGTGGGAAAGCATCAATATATCTAGCCTTCCAGCCAAACTAGTCGCAAAAAAGGACAGCATAATCCATTTACTAAAATGGAAAACTTCTGAAAAAACACTTCTTTGTTCCGCAGCAGTCGATTTATTATAAAGGTAATCTTTTTTAACTAGTAAAAGCCCAATAAAAAATCCCAGTAAAGGTACCAAAGCGTAAACCCACAAAGCGTTTATTAAAGTAAACTTAGCAATTAAAATGAGGCCTAATATTGATAGAAATCGGAAAGTATTTATAACTATAGGAAATAAACTAAGACGGGTAAATTGCTCGTAAGTCTGAAAGGCTGCGGGAATAAAAGCCCCAATTGATAGACCAAACCCGCCAATTATCGCTAACCTAAGAGGGAAAACTAATTGTCCCGGATTGCTTGGTGAAAGAAGATGAGAAAGTGGACCGACTAGTAACATTCCAACGATAAGAATCAATAAACCGATTATTAACTCAAGTTTGAAAATTAAATTAACAAAGATTTTTGCTTTGTGGCTATCCCGTTCAAGATTTAAATTAAAAAATCTTACCAAGCTACTGCCAAGACCAAAATCGGTAAAACCAGCTATCAATGTGGCTAATGCCGTTGCTAAAGAAAAGATTCCGAAGGAAGCAGGACCAAGTGTTCTAGAAATTACAGCGATCGTAAAGAATGTCACAATAGCTGCCAAAATATTGCCTGAAAAAACCAGACCTGTGTTTACTGCTGTTCTCGAGAAAACCAGAGAATAAATTTTTGGAAAGTGGGACCTAAAAGTTTCAAGCATTGAATTTTTTTAAAATTACCTTAACAATTCTACCTGAAGCTTTACCATCACCATAGGGGTTTATTGCCTTTGCCATTTTTTGATAAACAGTCTTATCTTTTAATAGTATGTTAGCCTCTTTTACAATTTTCTTTGGGTCTACTCCGATAAGCTTTGCCGTACCAGCGATAACACCCTCTGGTCGCTCTGTTGTACGACGCAATACAAGAACGGGTTTACCTAGTGCCGGCGCTTCCTCCTGCAAACCCCCTGAATCCGTCATTACAAAATAGACTTTCTTCAAAAGAGCTGACATATCTGGATAATCTAGTGGTTTAACTAGATAGACTCTCTTATTTTGACCTAATACCTTGTTAGCACTTTCTTTAATTTTTGGGTTTGGGTGAACTGGAAATATTACTTCAACATCTGGATTTTTATCGACTACTTCTTTAATCGCCTTATGGATTTTCTCAATTGTTTCTCCCCAGTTTTCCCTTCTGTGCGTAGTAACCAAAATTACTTTTTTTCTGAAATCTACTTTATTTAATGACTTGTCTAAAAACTTCCTTTCTTTTTCCGTCGCCAAAAAAAGCGCATCGATAACAGTGTTACCCGTGACAAAAATATTTTCTTTGGGGTGGTTTTCTCGCAGCAAATTGTCTTTTGCGGTCTCTGTATGAGCAAAGTAAATATCACAAAGCACGTCAATAAGTTGGCGATTCATTTCCTCCGGAAAAGGATCGTATTTGTTGTAGGTACGCAAGCCCGCTTCAATATGAGCAATCGGAATTTTTTGGTAAAACGCTGCAGTAGCTGCTGAAAAAGCAGTAGGCGTATCTCCTTGTATCAAAACCAAATCTGGCTTTTCATATTCCAAAATTCGCTCCAGTTTATTAAGTATATCTACAGAAATTGTCGTTAATGTTTGCTCGGGCATCATAACACCCAAATCGTAATCTGGCTTTATCTTAAAAAATTTCAAAACTTGATCCAAAAGTTCCCTATGCTGCGCGGTGACCACTACTTTGTGTTCTACGACTTTCCCTTCAAGTTTTTTTATAACCGGAGCCATCTTTATAGCTTCTGGCCTAGTCCCAAAAATGCTAAGGATTTTAGCTTTTTTCATGGTTGTATTGGATTTTAACAGAAGCCCATTTAACAATCAACCAAGTTTAAAATAACTGTTGCAGATTTTTTACCGATATCTTATAATTTTTATTCATGAGGAACAAAGACTATCTCTCCATATTTACTTTAATACTTGCACTCTTGATCCTTTCAACCAAAGAGGCCTATGCTTACCTTGACCCTGGGACAGGCAGCTATATCCTCCAAATACTTATTGCTGGTATATTGGGTGGCCTAGTTGCTATTAGAGCCTTCTGGTCTAATATCAGAGATTTTGTAAAAGGTTTGTTTAAAAAAGACAAAAAATCTGCTCGCAAGAAAAATGGCAAGTAATCTAGCCTCATCCTCCTTCCGAGACCCATCTGGTTTTGTGTTTAAGAAGAACAATGTAATCTACCGACAAATAAGTAAGGATTATAAGGAAAACTATGACTATTTAATTAGCTCTGGTTTATACAAAAAGTTAGTTGACGAAGGTTTGCTGATTCCTCACAAAGAAGTTTCTGAAAATTACTCGCAAAAAGCAGACGCCTACAAAGTTATAAAACCAAAAGAAGTAAGTTTTATCTCTTACCCATATGAATGGTGTTTTAGCCAACTGAAAGATGCAGCCCTACTTACATTAAAAATCCAACGGATTTCTCTTGATCACGGCATGTCCTTGAAAGACGCAAGTGCTTTTAATATACAATTTGTTGAGGGGAAGCCTGTTATAATCGATACTTTATCCTTCGAAAAATACCCTGAAGGGAAACCATGGGTGGCTTATAAACAGTTTTGCCAGCATTTTTTAGCCCCACTAGCTCTGATGTCTTATACAGATATAGGACTTAATAAATTAGCCCAAATTTATATTGACGGGGTACCTTTGGATCTAGCCTCAAAGCTGTTGCCTTTCAGATCAAAACTAAAACTAGCACTGTTAATTCATATACATTTGCATGCCGCAAGTCAAAAAAGATACGCTGATAAAAAACTAAAAAGTGGTTCGCTTAATTTTAGTCGCAACTCCTTTATTGGTTTGGTAGATAGCCTAGAAAGCGCTATTAAAAATTTAAAATGGAAACCATCAGGTACCGAATGGGCAGATTATTACCCTTCAAATAATAACTACGTTTCAGTCTCTTTAAAACAAAAGGGAAAACTCGTCAGCGATTTTCTAAAAATAGCTAAACCGAAAAACGTCTGGGACATTGGAGGAAACACTGGGCTATTTAGCCGAATTGCTTCCGATAAAGGAATCCAAACAATTTCTTTTGACATAGATCCTGCGGCAGTTGAACTAAACTACCAAGAAGTTGTAAGAAGAAATGAGCCTAATATTTTGCCGCTTGTAATTGATCTAACAAATCCCAGCCCAGCCATAGGTTGGGTAAACAATGAAAGAGAGGCTTTTCTAGATCGCGGCCCTACGGACATGGCTCTGGCTCTCGCTCTTGTACATCATCTTGCTATTTCAAACAACGTACCTTTAGCTAATCTAGCTGAATTTTTTTCCGTACTTTGCAAAAGTATTATAATAGAATTTGTCCCAAAGGAAGACTCCCAAGTTAAGAAGCTACTTTCTACTAGGGAAGATATTTTTCCTAATTACACGCAAAGTGATTTCGAAAAAGAATTTACTAAATTTTTCAAAATAAAAAAATCAGTACCTATAAAAGGCAGCCAAAGAGTCTTGTACTTAATGACCAATGGTAAAAAGGACAAGTAGGCTAAAAATCCCGAAAAAATATAATCAAGTTGTAAAAACTATACAAAATTCAGGGGCTAAAATTTTCTTATTTCCTTTTCACCCAATCTTATTTGCCATTTACCCAATATTGTTTTTATATAACCAGAACATAAAAGAAGTTTATTTATCCGAAACAATAATTCCCTTATCAATCTCATTAATCTCTGCCACAATTATTTTGGTGAGCTTTAATTTCGTCTTCAAGAGTATAAACAAGGCAGCTTTTTTTTCTTCTTTGTTCATAATTATATTCTTTTCTCACGGCCATCTTCATAAATTAATTGGGGAAAGGCCCTTCTGGATCTGGTCTTTCAAAATAGGCGTGGACAAGACTTTATTTTTTGTTTGGGTTTTATTGCTCACCTCTACAATTTTTTTTCTTTTGAGAACAAGAAAGAAATTGTTGACATTTAAAATCACTTTAAATATTGTTGCTATCTTCCTTGTTTTAATACCCCTATCGAGTATTACTTTGTATGAATTGTCGTCTGGAAGAATCTTAAAGAGAGGCTATTCCGAAAAAACGGCAAAGGAGTTAACAGAAGATAAAAGAAACCCCGCCGGTAAAAACCCTGACATATATTACTTAATATTTGATTCTTACGCTGGTAATGATACTATCGAAGGCCTTTATAAATATGATAACAGTAGCTTTATGAACTTCCTAAAAGAAAGGGGATTTTATATAGCTACAAAAAGTAACGCAAATTATGCTAAATCATCTCTCTCCTTAGCCTCTTCTCTAAACATAATGTTCCTCAACGATTTAAGCCAGAGGGCGGGTAATAACTCAAGCGAAACCTTACTTTATCCTTTGATTGAAGACAACAAAGTGGTTTCGTTTTTAAAATCCGCAGGGTACAACTACTACCATGTAGGGTCTTGGTGGCCCCCCACAAGCAAAAATAGAAATGCGACAAAGAGTTATCAACCAAATGGTGTTTCATATTCAGATAATTTTTCTTCTAGATTAATCGACACTACTGCCCTGCTCCCTATAATAAGAGTTCTTTTCCCAAATACTGTTTATTGGGATGATTGGGAAAGACATTACAAAATAGCTATATTTCAACTTAATACTCTTGAAACAGTAGTTAATAAAAGAGGGCCGAAATTTGTCTTTGCCCACGTCCTACTACCCCATGGGCCGTTTGTTTTTGGAAAAAATTGTGAATACGTATCAAGAGGGCAACTGGAAAAGAAACCGTCTCGAAATGGCTATTTAGATCAGTTGTCTTGCACTAACAAAAAAATCGAGACCCTTGTCGATAAAATACTAGAAGTATCAAAAGAGCCGCCTATAATCATATTGCAAGCTGATGAGGGCGGACCATTCATTAAATACAAAAATAATGGAAATAATTATAAGGATTTTAATGACGAGACCCTAAAAGAAAGATATCGGATCATAAACGCTTACTATCTCCCAGGTGTTAAGGATAATCATTTGTATAGTACAATAACGCCGGTAAATTCTTTTCGTCTTATCTTTAATCTATATTTTGATAAAAAACTTGATCTTCTTCCAGATAAAAGCTACGCCTATGAAAACCTTGACCATCTTTATAAATTTTTTGAGATAACTGAAAGGATAAACTAGCTAAACCAAGACAGGTTTGAAGTAATCTCGCAACTTGTTTAGAATAAAAATTCTTTATCAGTTTAAATATTAGCGACTTACCTAACTAGCAACAAATGACAAGAACACAAAACAGGATTAAAACTTCGTACAATTATTCCCAAATTTTAAAAGGCGCCCAGTCTTTTGGAAACAAAATTTTGTCTTTTCCTTTTCACCCATTTCTTTTCGCCCTATTTCCCATTTTGTTTTTCTATTCAATTAATATAAAGGAGGCTATTTTTAGTGAAGCGATTCCTGTTTTAGCAATATCGATTGTCGCAACTGCTGTTTTATTTGCAATCTTTAGTTTTAGTGTCAAGAACGTTCAAAAAAGTGCTATCCTGTTATCGACCATAATTTTAGAATTTTTTTCCTACGGCCACGCAAGCAAAGTGATTGGAACTATAAACTTCAAGCTATTTATATTCCCCATTGGTAACGACAAAATTCTTTTTAGTATCTGCGTCTTGGTACTTGCCGTAGTAATATATTTTTTGTTTGCCAAAAGACTCAGCTATTTTAAAGCTACGAGAGTATTAAATATCATTTCAATAATCCTTGTATCTATTTCACTTTTTAACATTATCTCTTATCACTTAAGTCAAAGGGATTTTAATCTTCCGATACAAAAAACAAAAATACTTGGACAATCAACGGTTTCAAATAACAAACCAGACATCTACTATATTATTTTGGATAGGTATGCTGGCGAAAAAACATTAAAAAGTTACAATTACGACAATAGCGATTTTACAAATTATCTAACCAGCAAGGGCTTTTTTGTTACTGAAGAGAGTACCAGCAATTACCCAAGAACCTCACTTTCGCTTGCTTCATCACTGAATATGGATTTCGTTCAAAACCTGATAGGAGGGCGGAACAGAGACGCTTCCGGGGAAAATTTGATGTACCCACTTTTGCAGGATAACACCGTAGAAAAATTTTTGAAATCTCAGGGTTATAAATATTTTCACTTTGGGTCGTGGTGGGAACCAACGAAAGTAAACAAAAATGCTGATAAAAACTTTTATCTGGAAGCAACAAGCTTCATAAAGCCAGGCGAATTTACAAGTAAGTTTCTAAGTACCACAATGGCCGAACCAATTATCGAACTAGTGTCTCCGAAAACAATACTTGATGAACCAATGAACCACCGAAATCGAATTTATTTACAGTTTGAAAAGTTACCAACAGTTGTTTCCGAAAAAGGGCCAAAATTTGTTTTTGCCCACATTTTAATCCCACACCCACCATATGTTTTTGGAAAAAAATGCGAAGAAAAAACCCAAGAACAAGCTAAAAAAGAGACTGAGATGGAAAATTACAAAGAACAATTAAGTTGCGCCAATATCAAGGTAAAAAAATTGGTGTATGAGATACTAAAAAAATCAAAAAATCCCCCAGTAATAATTTTGCAAGCAGATGAAGGCCCATATCCAATCAAAAATGGCGGTAAAACAGCAGCAAGTAACGAATGGCTCAAGGAAAAATTTCCTATCTTAAATGCTTATTATCTAGCAGGGAAAAAAGTAGATATTCCAAATGATATTACCCCTGTTAACTCATTTCGGTTGGTATTCAATGTCTTTTTTGACACCAATTTAAAGTTTTTTCCCAACAAGAACTATATGTACGAAAGTCTCAACCACCTTTATAGGCTCACCGAAGTTACTGATAAACTGAAGTAAATAAAAAATTTAGCTTATTTTAAAACGAGAGCTTTTGCGATATCCCAACCAATCCAATAAGCATAATTAGATTTGTAGAAAGGCAGAGAAGAACCTAAAGGATGGATGCCTCCCAAACCATCCAAAACATAGCCACCAGTACCATCAGTATTTAGACTGATTGACCTAGCAATATCTCTGCCGGGCCAGTAAGAATGAATAGAAATTGAAGGCGCCGCCCCAAAATTATGGACTCCACCGTAACCGTCTAAAATATAACCCCCGCCTCCTGGCACTAAGACTACATCTCTAGCAATATCCCAAAGGGGCCAATAAGCGTGGGTGTTGTGAGCAATTGGAGTTGCCGAACCGAAAGCGTGCAAACCACCCCAACCGTCGAGAATGTAGCCTCCAGTATCATTTGTGTTCAACACGACTGCATTCACAATATCCCATTTCGGCCAGTAGGCATGCGAAGAATTAGGTATTGTCGGCGCTCCTCCAAAGGCGTGCAACCCACCCCAACCGTCAAGGATGTAGCCTTTTGGTGAAGAAGGTGTTGAGGATGAGAGTAGAATAACATCCCGTGCAATATCCCATTTCGGCCAGTAGGCATGGGTATTGTGAGCAATTGGAGTTGCCGAACCGAAAGCATGCAAACCACCCCAGCCATCCAGAACATAGCCCCCGCTATGATCTGGAAGTAACGCAATAGACCGTGCTATATCCCATGGCCATCTATTTCCGTTATCTGCCTTTGAAGCTGTACCAAATTCATGCACTCCCCCTCTCCCATCAAGTATGTATCCACCTATGTACAAATAATTTATTGCTGACAGTGGGTTTATCCTCCCATAACCAAAATTCGCATCGAAACCAGAACTACCTAAATCAGTAGCCGTAGAGCGCATTATGGCTTCTATATTTCCAGGGGTAGCATCTCCAAACCTTTCCGTCATCAAGGAGGCTGTTGCCGCAACTACTGCTGAAGCAATTGAAGTGCCTGCAACAGTACCATAACTAAAGTTGGTACAGACCCTTCCAGACGTACATGTAAGTTTTTGATAAATTAGATCTTGGGTTCCTCCATATCCAGTACCACCAGGCGCCATCAAATCAAGATCTTTTCCATAGCTTGAATAATAAGCTCTAGTGCTTGTTTTCGTTAGAGCTCCCACCGCAGTTACAAGATTTCCCCTAGCTGGGTATGAAAGGTTACTTGAAGCACCATTCCCAGCTGCCGCAGAGATAAAATTACCAGACAACCAAGCAGAATTTATTACTGCTTGAATTACTTCCGAATAATCGTCACCAACAATGGATAGGTTGATTACCTTTGAACCGTTTGCCTTAGCAAAATCAATACCTGATGCAACATCGCTATCAATACACCAACCTGAAGAATCGCAAACTTTCACCGGCATAATTGAAATGTTATATGCAAGTGAAGCTGAACCCAAAGCGTTATTTGTGCTTTCTGCTATCACAGAGGCTACAATTGTCCCATGGCCATTATCATCATTTGGATGAGAGTCGTGATTCACAAAATCATAACCAAGAACAAAATTTGTATGCACAAAGTCGGGTCCTTTAGCATAGTTTTCGCTACCTGCCGGATCATAATTTTCGTAAGCAACACCACTGTCAAGTACCGCAACTTTAACTGAAGGGTTGCCACCAGAAGTGTCTTTCCAAACATTTAAAGCGTCCAGTTTTACTAAATCCCATTGCGATAAATAATTCGGATCATTAGGAAGTGTACTTCCATCAGATGGAAATGTAGCAATCTTTCGAATGTAGTTTGGAGCCACTGTCCCATAATGGCCATATCGACGTAACAGATCCTCGACAGTTGTATCATTCCCTATATCTATTCGCTGCAAGCCAGACGCGTTCCTAAAAACAATTTGCTGAGGTAAGAAGTGCGCTAGAGATATCAGAGAGGGGGTAAACTTGTTTAAGTACGTTCCAGCGCAAGCAGTATTTGCAACCCGGCCATGAACAAACACCGCCGGTAAAGCAAAGCCATCTCTACCAAAGACAGAAATCTCATCGGGATCAATATTATGTGAATAGAGCTTCCAAACAACAATTTTGTGTAGGGCATTTTGCACCCTCTTATTCGGGCCAACGTAGCGGAAATCTCCTAAAACAGCTACCCCCACGCTACCGCTATTGTAACCACTAGTATGAGCTCCAATTACCCCATCACCTCCCCTTCTACCTTCATAAATAGTACCGTTATTTTGATCAATAACAAAGTTGTAGCCTATATCTCCCCAACCCCTAACAACATTATGGTAATAATAAATTGCTCGTACCGTAGACACTGGATCTGGATCATTATTGGAAGTAACCGTATGATGGATAATTATTTTTTTAATCGGCGCGTAGTCTTCGCCGGGAACATAAATTGACTCATCGGCTCCCCAGCAAGTTCTAGAACAAATAGCTGGAGCATCTGTTGGCCTTTTTGGTGCATCATATGCAGCAAAGACTTTTTCAAGGCTAATCTTTAGCTTTTTCAAAATTTTTTCTAGTAAACTTATTTTTTCTTTGCTATCAATATAAGTAAGGTTGAGCTTTTTCACTTCTGGAATTTTGTTAATATCCGTTGTTTTTAACACTACTTGTTCCTGAAAAAACTTTCCTTCTAGGGTTATTAATCGTCCGTACTTTTTGTTCGATAGTTCGTAATCTGAACCATCATCATCCACCTCTATCTCTTTCCACTCTGTCCAGATTTTTCCGTCTTTACTTGTCCTCACTTGAATGTGTATTTCTGCACCTTTGGGAAGCGCGACTTCCCAGGAAGAAGATAATGCATTAAAAGAAAAGGGAGATGTTTTTACTTGACCAATTTTTTTAACCTCGATTGGAGCAGCTTGTCCAAGCACAAAGTGATTGTTTTTGGAAGACAGCTCCTTTGCGAAAAGTTTTAACGTATCAGTTTTGGTTACTGAAGTAATGAAATGGCCTGCTCTTACTTTAACTGGTTTTTGGGGATTATAAAAAGCAACCAGAAGACCGAAGAAAACAAGTAGAACTAATAGAATTAGTACAGAAAAGACTTTTATTCTCACCTTCACAGCATCTGCCTCAAGAAAATTTTATCACACTTTTACTTAACAGTAACGGATTTTGCTAGGTTTCTCGGTTTGTCTGGATCGGCTTTTCTCTCTAGGGCTAAAAAGTACGCTAAAAGTTGGGCGACAACTATCTGCGAGATACAAGAAGCACTTCCTGCATCTTTTACTGGCAACCAATAATCGAATACCTGATTTTTCTTTGGTGATACTCCAATAATAAAACCGCCTCTACTTTTAATCTCAGTAGCCCCGGAGATTATCGAATCATATGTTTCATCGAACGGTGCAAACACAATTACAGGAGTACCCTTTTCAATCAAGGCAATAGCCCCATGTTTCAATTCTCCACCAGCAAATCCTTCCGCATGAATGTAACTTACTTCCTTTATTTTTAATGCTGCTTCAAGAGCTGTGGGGTAATTCAAACCTCGACCTATTGTGTAAATATGGTCGTGGGAAGAAATTTTCTTAGCTAATTTTTTTACATTTTCGACATATTTTTTCCTTAAGATTTCTTCGATTGATTCACTTGCCTTTGCAACTTGCTTCATACCGCTTACCACATCATCTGCTAAAGCCGACGCTAATATGGCAAGTATTGCTAACTTCGAGACGTAGCTTTTTGTCGCACATACGGATTTTTCTGGTCCTGCCCCTAAAAGGATTTTATAATCAGAATTCCGATACAAAGTTGAACCAAGATTGTTCACTAAACTAGCAATTTTAGCTCCTCTTTTCTTTGCCTCCATTACAGAATCAATAATATCTATCGTTTCGCCTGATTGAGATAGGGCAATAACCAAACTTCTTGGAGTCAAAAAATTAGTTAGGTAAATAAATTCGCTCCCAAAGGAAAAATTAACATGTCGCGAAGCTATTTTTGAAAATAAGTAACTGCCGGCTAATGCTGCGTGAGCCGCAGTACCACAACCAATTATGTAAGTCCCGTAAGAACTCTTAACAACCCCTGAAAGAGCCAAAATCGCGTCTTTATAATTTCTGACAATATGGGAAAGAACTTTCGGTTGCTCATAAATTTCCTTAAGCATGTAGTGTGCATATTTACCAAGACTGGAGGAGCCTATTGACCATTCCAAATGGGTTGGCTCTCTGTTAATTACTTGCCCCGAATTCAAATCGTATAATTTTATACCCTCACTGTTAATCAATGCGCCCTGGTTGTCTTCAAGAAAAATCACTTCTTTCGTGTACGGTAGGATTGCTACTGCATCTGAAGAAACCAAATATTCCTCTTTCCCTAAGCCCAGGCAAAGAGGAGAACCGGTTTTGGCAAGCACAATTTCGTTATTCGGTGAAAGTAATGCTACTGCGTTTAAACCAGTTAATTTTTTAAAAGAGTGCCTAAAGGCTTCAAATAACAGAGGACCACTATCCTTAGAGTTTGAATTCGTTTTTTTAATTTCATCCTCAACCAAATGATTAACCACTTCTGTATCGGTCTCTGATTTAAAGCGATGCCCCTTTTTTAGTAACGCTTTTTTTAATTCAGTGTAATTTTCAATTATGCCATTATGAACCAACGCATATTTATCATTACAATCAGTGTGAGGATGGGCGTTTTCATCTGTAACACCACCGTGAGTTGCCCACCTAGTATGCCCCAGGGCTGCTACGAATGAATTTCGAACGGGAGTTGAATTTATAGTTTTTACATTGGATATTTTGCCAACTGCTTTTTTTACAACTATTTTATCGTTCTCAAGCCAAGCAAAGCCCCAACTGTCATACCCCCGATACTCCAAAGTCTTGAGCCCCTCCAAAACTGCCTTAGGGGCACTTGTTTTCTTTCCGACATAGCCAAAAATGCCGCACATAAATTATTTTCTGGAAGCTATATTAATAATTAACCTTGCAAGTTTTCCTTCATCGTGCCGAATTAACGTACCTTGAATTACCAAATCTTTTACTAAGATATTTTTTGCCATTTTTTCACATTCAGCCAAGTCCGACTCAACTGGGAAAGCAAGCTCTTTAGAGTATCTTTTTAATATTTTTTCTGGAAAACTACTCTTATTCAGAATTGCGTAATCAATGCTTCCGTCTTCCAAGTAATTATGGATCTCCCGGATAAAATCACTAGCCTTAAAATTGTCTGATTCTCCATGCTTGGTCATTAAATTGCAGGCGTATACTTTTTTTGCTTTTGAGAAATTGATCGCCTCAGCAATACCATCTACCAAGAGATTTGGAATAATGCTTGTATACAGATCTCCTGGTCCTAAAACTACAATATCTGCCTTTGCAATCTCTTCAATTGCAGGAGCATAAGCGTAGGCTTTAGGATCAAGATAAACATAGTCTATTGGAATATTAACTTTCTCTTTTCTCACATCTATGTTCGTCTCCCCAACAATTTCACTACCGTCTTCAAGTCTTGCAACTAAATTGGAACTTGTTAGCGTTACAGGCATCACTTTTCCTTTAATACCAAGAATCCGCCCTGCTTGAGCAATCGCTTTGTCAGCACCACCAGTTACCTCGGTAAGAGCAGTTAAAAATAGGTTTCCAAAAGAATGCCCCTCTAATCCTTCGCCTTTAGCAAAACGGTAATTGAAGAGCTGACGCAAAATTAATAAGGATCGATCATCGTTTGTCAAAGCAACCAGAGCCTGCCGACTATCTCCAGGTGGCAAGTGCCCAAATTCGTCCCGCAATCTACCCGAGGAACCCCCCGAATCCATCATTGTCACAATTGCAGTTATATTGTCAGTGTATTTCTTTAAACCACGTAAAAGGCCGTGAATTCCCGTACCACCACCAATTACTACAATATGAGGATCAGAATTTTTATTTGAAGAAGAGGGTGTATTTTTTCGTTTTTGTGCCATGAGTTAGGTTCTGGACAAGCAATCTGATTCTAGCAAACAAGCTTCAAATTATCAAGCAAAGCAGTCAAGCGGGCTGTCAAAAAGTTTTAAAAAATTTGATTGTTTTTTCTAGCCCTTGATCTAAAGTTGTCTTTGACTGCCAAGAGATCGCATTTTTTATCTTTTCTGCTGCTGTATAAAGTGATGGCGCATCACCTACTCGTTCACCTAAATTTTTGATAGGAACACTGTAACCTACTATTTCAAAGATTTTTTTAACAACGTCAATTACCTTCGTTCCGAATCCTGTACCAACATTGAATATATTTAAACCTCCCAAGGAAAGTACGGCTGTGTGGGCAGACGCTAAATCCTCCACGTATATGAAGTCGCGAATCTGTTCCCCGTTCCAATAAAGTGGGATCGGTTTTCTATTCAGCGTCGACAAAATGAAATTTGGTATTGCATGAGTTTCAGGGCTGTGAAGTTCATTTGGACCATAAGGATTAAAATAGCGCAAGATTACTGCGTTTAAACCAGAATTTTCATGCTCTTTTTCGATTAATTTCTCCATTTCAATTTTTGTTTGCCCATAAGGGTTAGCTGCCTTTTTAATTACGGACTCCTCTGTAATCGGAAGTTTGTCCGGTTCGCCATAAACACAAGCTGAGGAGGAAAAAATTAACTTTTTAACCCCTGCTTCCCTCATGGCCTCCAGCAAAATCTTGCTTCCAACTACATTGTTTTCCCAATAAAGATCTGGTTTTTCAACGCTTTCGGGAACAATAATTAAAGCAGCCATATGAATTATGGCATCAATGTTTTTAAGAGCTTCGGTAAGCTTTTCTTTTTCTGAGAGATCGCCCAACACAAATTCTGCTCTCTCGTCGACTAACTTTTTAAATCCGCGGCTAAGATTATCGTAAACAACTACCCCATGGCTTTGGTCTAGGAGTTGCTTGGTCACATGCGATCCAATGAAACCAGCGCCGCCAGTCACTAAAATTTTCATAATTTATAACCCCAAAGAAATTTTTGTTTTTACTATATTAATAGATAGTAATATAGTGGCTAAAGTTAGGTTTTTGCTTTATTTAAATAGGTTTCCGGTTTAGAATACCGCCTTTTTATGGATAAACCCTGCCTAAATCTAAGTTTAACACTGTTCCACATAAACTCAATTATATCTAAAAGCCCAATTTTCGTATGACCCCATTTTCTCTCGCAGAAATGAATCGGCACTTCTTTTATGTTTGCCCCCTTCATATAAGCTTCATAAAGAAGATTCATCTGGAAAGAATATCCTTTTACTTTCAATTTTCTTAAGCTAATTTTTTCCAAAATTCTCCTCCTTATAACCCGAAAGCCGCTTGTGCAGTCAAGAACATTGTCAATGCCTGCGATATATCTAGCAAAGCGGTTCCCCCAACGGCTATTCGCCCGACGTAAAAAATTCCAGTTTTTTGGCACTTTGCCGCCTCTAACGTAGCGACTTCCGATAACAAAGTCAGCTCCTCTGTCAATTTCTTTTATAAGAATGGGTAATTCACTCGGCTGGTGAGAAAAATCAGCATCCATTTCTACAACTGCGTCTGCTTTCAGCTCACCTAACGCATAATCAAATCCCCTAATATAAGCCGCCCCAAGTCCTTGTTTTTTACCAACCAACAAATGGATATTCTTATACTTTTTCGATAAATCGCGGACTACATCCCCTGTTCCATCTGGGCTTTTATCATCGACAACAAGAATTTGAAATCTGTGAGGTTTGATAAGCGCAAATTGATCAAGCAATTCTGGAATGAGTCGGGCGATATTTTCTCGTTCGCGATAGGTCGGAAGAACTATAACAATCTCCATAATTTCAAAATTTCATTACCTTCATAGAACACAGTTCACAGAACGCGAAGCGGTCTATTTTTCAGTATTCTCGATTGTTGCGACCACTTTGTGGACTATACAATTTGCACAAGGGGATAATAAACTTATAGGGCTTTTTTGTCAAAATAGTGTTATTTTGCGACTTCGTAAAAAGTATTATTTTGGAGATTTATCACAACAAAGGTGTTTTCTACAGCAGTGTAACATTCAACTCCAACCTCGCAACTACAATTTTGATCTTGATCGTCTGCAGCGCATTTCCTTGTTTTTCCACCAACCAAGTAATTATTTCCCACCCAAACACCTCCTAGAACAGAGGTTTTAACCAGTTTTTCTTCTTTCGTCTCGATATTGTAAGTGTAAACATTTCTATCCCCATCAAGACCGCTCATCATTTGGAAATTATTGCCAATATTGTAAGAAATCTTTTTTCTGTCAGAAGATACATCTACAATAGTCCAATCCTTATTACTATTTAGTTTGGTTGATTTATCTTTTGACAGATCGTATGTAAACACTCCCTCATCCCAATTACTATAAAGAATGGTGTTATTGTTTGTCCAAAATGGTGCGGTTAGTTTTCCAGTGATCTCTCCTAATTTTTCTCCATTAATATTCCAAATAATAATTTTTACTGATTCAAGATTCATCGTATTGATAAGGAAAAATTTTGATGATTCCGGAGAAAATTCCAACTTGAAACAATCACGACTGCTACCACCCCGACCGCCTACTACCCCAAGATCAAAAGTTAGTTTCTTATCCGACCCAGATGATTTTAAGTCCACTATTGTAACCTCACCACTATCATATTTGGAATAAATTAATATGTTTAAGTTTGGATCAACTTCATAAAATGTGTTAACAGGAATTTTCTTAAGTTGGCTTTTTTCAAACTGATTTTGCTCTAGATCCACTAGCCAAATTTCACAACTTGAGTCACCACATATTTCGTAACTGAAAGTATCCGAATCTATAAACTCCCCAACCGAATAATAATGGCTTTGACTTCCATCCGAAGTTACCTGAATTTTTCCCTTTGTAACAACATCCAAAACCCATATGTTCCCATCGCTACCTGTATAGGCATATTTTGTTTTCTCTTTTTTGGTTTCTGGTTTTGAAGAGGAGGTTGCAGATGACTTTGATGTAGTGCCCTTTGACTCCTTCGAAAAAGGTTTTGCTAACCAGACCCACAAACCTACCCCGACCAAAAGCAGAATTAAAATCACAACTAGTGAAATCCAAAGCCACTTTTTTGATCTCTTAGGCTTTTTATTCAAGGAAACATCTATGACTTGTGGTGAATCGGTTTTTTGATCTGAAACCGGTTGCTCTTCTCCAGGTTGTTGCAAAGGCATTAGTTTAATTGTATCTGTAATAAGTTTGATTTGTCAAAAAGGAAATAGAATTTACAAAATAAGATCGCCCCGTATTGCGAAATCTTTGATTTCTTGATACTTTCGCGTCTTTATTTGTCGCTTTGCTCCAAAATAAGATCGCTTGTGCGTCTTTATTTGTCGCTTTGCTCCAAAATAAGAAACCCCGTACTTCGAAAACTCTTGGCACGGGGTTTGGGTAACACCCGCAGCAATCTTATCAATAATTTTTTTGTTGTCAAGACCCCTAATTGGTGAATAGTCAATGGTAACTAGTGCTTAGTAACAAGGTGGATTACGGCTAGCGTATTTGAACGGAAGATGGTAGAATTAGTTGTCCTTGCGAAGCTAAAATGGAGAAAATAAAAGATTTTACTGATTTAAGAATATGGCAGCAAGCACATAAACTAATGCTAGAGATTTATAAGTTAGGTGCAAAATTGCCAAGAGAAGAAAAATTTAACCTTATAGACCAGCTAAAACGCGCTTCCTTGTCAGTACCAACAAATATAGCCGAAGCTTTTGGTAGGTTTCATTTCACAGACTCCAATCATTTTCTACTAAATGCTAGGGGATCGGCGTACGAGGTTAGGAGTTTATTAATGGCTGTACGAGATATACAAGGAAAGAATATTATTAATTTTGATAGTTTAGATCATGATTACCAGGAACTAATTAAAGGAATAAACGCGTTAATTAAATCGCGAAAAGGAAGTAATGGTTAAGTGGCTTGCCATTAGTAACTACTGGGATTTTGTTTACTAGTGACTATTGCACTAATGACCATTGACTAATAAAAATGCTTAAATTTTTAGGTTCTCTCTTAGATTCAAACGAACGAGAATTGAAAAAAATTGATCCCTTGGTCGCCAAAATCAATTCTTTGGAAGATGGGGTAAAAAAACTCTCCCCCACAAAGTTTAAAGAAAAAGCAGACCTCTTTAGAAAAGAGATGGAAAAAGGCGAAAATCCAGACGAGTTTCTACCCGAAGTTTTTGCCTTAGTAAGAGAAGCCGCCCGAAGAACCCTAGGTCAGAGGCATTTTGATGTACAAATAGCTGGCGGTATTATCCTTCACCAGGGGAAAATAGCTGAGATGAAAACGGGTGAAGGAAAAACTCTTGTTGCCACACTCCCTCTCTCCCTAAACGCTTTAACAGGCAGGGGTGCTCATCTAGTAACCGTGAATGATTATTTAGCCAAACGCGATGCCGAATGGATGGGTCCTATCTACCATTACCTGGGTTTATCTGTCGGGGTTATAAATCACGATGTAAGCTACCTTTTCGACCCGAACAAAGAAGAGGAGGAAAAAGAGGAATTGAAAGAACAAAGCACAACCCCAGAAGCAGAAGGTTTGGGAGTAGGAAAATTTTTGCGAGAAGTAACAAGAAGAGAAGCTTACGCAGCTGATATCACCTACGGTACTAATAATGAGTATGGCTTTGATTATTTGCGCGATAATATGGCAGGAAGCCTAGAGGAAATGGTTCAGCGACCACTCAACTACGCAATCGTCGACGAAGTAGACTCAATTTTAATTGATGAAGCCCGCACTCCTCTTATAATCTCAGCTCCAGCAGAAGAAAGCACGGAAAAATATTTTCAATTTGCTTCTTTAGTCAGCCGATTAGTTAAAGACACAGATTACGTGATCGATGAGAAACTAAGGACCGCAAATTTGACTGAAATTGGCGTGTCTAAAATCGAGCGGATGCTTGGAGTTAAAAATCTTTACGAAAGTGATTTTGAAGCTATTCACCACATCGAAGAGGCCCTAAAAGCGCAAACTCTTTACCACAAAGATAAGGACTACGTTGTGAAGGAAGGTGAGGTAATAATTGTTGACGAATTTACTGGAAGAATGCTTCCTGGCCGCCGTTACTCCGAAGGATTGCACCAGGCAATTGAAGCCAAAGAAGGAGTTGCGGTTCAGAAAGAAAGCAAAACCATGGCGACAATTTCTTTTCAAAATCTTTTCCGATTGTATGAAAAATTAGCCGGAATGACTGGTACTGCAACAACCAGCGCAGAAGAGTTCCACAAAGTTTACAAACTAGATGTGGTTAGTACTCCAACTCATAAGCCAATGATCAGAGAGGACTTTCCGGATAGTGTCTACAAAACAGAAAAAGCAAAATGGCAGGCTGTGGCAGCAGAGATTGAAGAAAATCACGCTAAAGGGCAGCCAGTTCTGGTTGGAACTACTTCAATTGAAAAGAATGAGTTGCTCTCAGATTTATTAAAACGCAAGAAAATCCCTCATGAACTGCTTAATGCAAAAAATCATGAGAGAGAGGCGCAAATTATTGCCAATGCAGGACAGAACGGTAGTGTGACTGTTGCAACCAACATGGCCGGCCGTGGTGTTGATATAAAACTTGGCGATGGTGTTGAAAAAATCGGTGGTCTCCATGTAATCGGTACAGAGAGACACGAGGCAAGGAGAATTGATAATCAGCTTCGAGGCAGGTGTGGCCGGCAAGGAGATCGGGGATCTAGCCGTTTCTTTGTTTCTCTGCAAGACGATATTATGAGGCTTTTTGGCGGAGATACGGTTGCAAAAGTTATGGACACGCTGAAGATCCCAGAAAATGTCCCAATTGAAAACTCAATGATTTCAAAAGCAATTGAAAGTGCGCAATCTAGAGTCGAGGGGCACAATTTTGATATCAGGAAACGTTTAGTAGATTACGACGACGTTTTAAATAAACAAAGAGAAATAATTTATTCGCAACGTCGAAAAATTTTGGAACAGATTACTAAAAAAGACGAAACAGATAAAAGTGAGAAAAACCAAAATTTGAAGGACCTGATGCTAGAAAAAATAGGTTCGGAAATTGATCAGATTATAGCGATATCCCAAACGGAGAGCAAAGTACCAGACTACGAACAAATCGCAAAAGAGTTTTTTACTGTTACCCCGTTTGATGAAAAATCTCAAGGCCAAATAAAAGATCAGATTGAAAAACTTGGGATACCTGAAAAAATAAGTGAGTTTCTATTCGACTTAGCAAAGAAGGTTTACAATGCCAGGGAAGAGCAATATGGTGCGGATGTTACAAGAGAAATAGAAAAGCTCGTTTTGCTCAACACAATTGATAGCCTCTGGATAAATCACTTGGAAGACATCGATTACTTGCGTGAAGGAATTGGTCTTCGCGGCTACGCTTCAAGAGACCCGCTTGTAGAATACAAAGGAGAGGCTTTTAAACTGTTTGAAGATTTAATACGGGCGATTGATTTTGAAGTAACACATAGGATTTTCAAAATCCAACTTGTCCCACAAAATCAGCAAGCGCAGACAACAACTACAACAAGCGGCAGCTCAAGCTCTACAAGCGAGACTATCGCGTCAACCCCCCTCGCCAATAACCAATCACCACTAACCAGTCATAAAAACAAGATTAGCCGCAACGACCCCTGTCCCTGTGGATCTGGATTGAAGTATAAACGTTGTGGCCTTGTAGATAGCCCGATACATCAAGAAAATATGGCCAAGGCTAGAGCCTAAAATCACACTAATTTCTCTAAACTATAGGGCTAAATTTTGGGGTGTTTGTAACTTATTACCTCCGTGTGGGGTCCAAATTTGTTTATTCAATAATGATTATTAGATTAATCGCTCAGCCAAAACCTCAAAATAGTTCTAATTATGTAGAAACAGTATCGGATTCTTAGCTATAAGACGATATTGAACAGGTAACCTGTGAAAATTATCCCTAAACCAACAATCGAGGCAAAAGTAATTATTAGTTTAGGTTTCAAAACCTTCCTAAGGATGATAAATTCAGGTAATGATAAGGCTGTGACAGACATCATAAAGGCCAAAGCAGTTCCCATTGCCATACCTTTATCAATCAAAACAGAAACGATAGGGATTGTTCCTGCTGCGTTTGAATAGAGTGGGATACCGATTACGGTTGCCAAAGGAACAGCAAAAAAGTTTCCTTTACCTGCATAACTAACAAGAAAATCGTTTGGAATATAACCGTGTATAACTGACCCTAGAGCAACACCGCTAATAATATAAAGCCAAACTTTACCTACTATTTCTTTTGAGTAATTAACTGCGTAGTTTACCCTGTCTTTGAAAGTTAGTGTTTGTTCACTGCCATTTGCTGCCTTTACCTTATAAACAAATTCCTCTACCCACTTTTCAAGTTTTAATTTGCCTAGGATACTTCCGGCAACAGTAGCTATCAAAACACCGCTGACAACATAGATTAAAGCGATTTTCCAACCAAACAGGCCCCAAAGAAGAATAAGGGCGACTTCATTTACCATAGGAGAAGATATTAAGAAGGAAAAAGTGACACCTAAAGGAACTCCCGCCTCAACAAATCCGATAAATAATGGTACTGCAGAGCAAGAGCAAAATGGCGTAACAATTCCAACCGTGGCAGCTAAGAAGTTATTTAGTAGTGGAAATTTTTGATTCGATAGATACTTCTTTGTTTTTTTAGGAGGGAAGTAAGAGCGAATAATGGATACAATAAAAATAATAGCCGATAAGAGAATGATGATTTTGATTGTGTCGTAGATAAAAAAGTTTAATGACTTTGCTAACGCAGAACTTTGGTCAACTTTAAGCAGAGTTTCGGTAATAAATTTAGAAAATAACTCTAACGGATAGAATATCTTATCCATTAACAGCAGTCCTTATCAGAACAACAGTTATCACCACAAGTATTTTCTAGAATTGCCTCTTTTACGCCCTCAACACTAAAACTTTTGACTTCCGCTAGTGTTCCATCGACTGTAAGTATAGGGCCGTGCACAAGACTCATCTCAACTATCTCTTGGACATTTGTTGAGTACTCAATTTCAGCATCAATGTTCGCTTCTTTAACTGCTTCTTTTGCCATTTCGTACAGTTTTTTACAAGTGGGACAACCCGAACCGATAATTTTAATTTTCATTATTTCCTCCTATTTTATTTAATGCTTTTATAATGTTATGAAGGCCATTTTTATTGAGTGAATAGTAGTTATTCTTACCACAACGACAGTTTTCAATTATTCCTGCTTCTTTTAGTACGCCTAGGTGATGGGAGACAAGATTTTGAGGAAGTTTTACTTTTTTCTCGATTTCGCAAACGCACAAAGAACCTTTTGATAGTAGTTCAACTATCTTTAATCTATTTTCTTCCGCTAAGGCCTTAAACATATCAATCATCATTGATATGATACAACTGGTTGCTTGTTTTAGTCAAGGGCTATATGTGCACCATTACACAAGCACTTCAAAAAATGCGGGCTTGTAGATAGCCCTACCCATCAAGAAAATATGGCTAAGGCTAAACCATAATATTATTCTAATCTTCCAAGTAACTCCAAATGCGACTTGACAAGATACAACAATATGTAATACAATGTGTTACGTAATGAAACCCGAATCATTGCCAAGAAAAATTTTAAATGTATCTATTACCCCAACAATCGAAAATGAAGTAACTTCAATTGCAAAGCAGGAGCAAAAAACTAAAAGTGAAGTGGTACGCGATGCTATACGCCAGTACAGTATTTCAAGATCCTTAAACAAAATCTATGCTTATGGAAGAGAACGATCCCAAAGTTTAGGCATCGAAACCTACGAAGATATTGAAAGAATAGCTGGTTAATGAAAGTAGTTTTTGATACTAACGTCCTGATTGCTAACGCTTTAAAAGATGGATTTACCAGAGAAATATTTAAACTAGCCGCCAACGGCACTATAGATCTCTTAACCTCAAATCCAATCCTTTCCGAATTAGAAGAAAAACTTAAGATCAAATTTTCTTGGGAAGAATCAAAAATAAACCAGTATCTGACCGTAATACGAGAAATATCCCAAGTTATAGAGCCTACGGAAAAAATAGATGTCATAAAAAACGATCCAGATGATAATAAAATTCTCGAGTGTGCGGCAGCTGGAAAAGCTGATCTAATAGTATCGTCAGATAAGGATTTAATAAAACTTAAAAATTTCCAGAGTATTGGGATAATTCACCCTAGGACTTTATCTTGGACCTTTCCTAAATATTTCAAGAAGAACAAGCCTTAAAGGTTTTAGCAGTCGTTTAAACCTATATGTGTACCATTACACTAGCACTTCAAACGTTGTGGGGTTGTAAATAGTCCGATAAATCAAGAAAATATGGCTGAAGCTAGAGCCTAAAACTCCCTTAAATTTCTAAAATTATAGGATTAAAATTTGGGTGTTTTAGTCCACGAAGTGGTTGCATAACTCAAGGAGATCTATAACTTATTACACCCCCAGAAGTCTCAATAAAGTTACCCAAAAGAGTTTTTATTTTTTAGCAACCTGCAAGATATCTTTCTTTTTCAGGACAATATTTGAAGAACAATTATTTAGAAGTGCTCGGCTTATAAAATTTTCAAATCCAACATATATTATTTCTTTACCTTCGTCTTTTGCAGTTTTTATGGCAGGCAAAAGATCTGTGTCTGAAGAGATTAAATAGCATTTGTCATATTCATTCTTGATAGAACCACGAACAATATCCACAGCAATCTGAACATCAACACCCTTCTCGTGAAATTTACCATCGGACATTAATAAATAACCCAGTTTTATCTCAATACGTTGATTTCTTAAGCTAGTAAAAAGTTTTTGTTGGTTAGAATAAAGAGTAAGGGATTTTTTATTGTTGTCATATTGCTTTATCTCCCCAACGTAGTAAATCAAATTTATATTTCCAGCTTTTACAATAGATTTTGCTAATGCAGCGTAATCAAATTCTGTCAGATGAAGTTTAGGAAGAATTTTCTTCACCTTATTGTAAAAATTACTGCCATCAAACTGGACTAATATTTTTTCCATTTTGTTTATTGTAAGGTAAATAAAACTGACTGCAACAAAAACCCCCAGCTCGAATTGAACTGGGGGGAATTAGCAACTTAATAGTTCTTTTCAGAACCAGCCTTATACTATCACAATTATAGAAACAACACAATATTAAATGTATCCCATTAAACAAGCACTTCAAGAAGTGTGGTCTAATCAACGCACCGCAACACAAGGGATAAAGTGTAGGAAAGAAAGCCCTATTAATCCTCATTAGTTGGAGCCAAATTACCACATTTTTGTTAAAATGGTTTGTTAGTTTAAGAAATTAGGGTGGGAATTGAATTATAATTTGGTCGCTATTGATGAAAGACCAACCTCGAAGCAACAAAAAAAAGAGGATTGATACAAGTTCGGAATTTTTCTACTCAGAAACGCTTCATAAGTATATCCCCTTGGATTTTCTTAAGGTCGATGAACGAATTGTGGTAGCAGCGAATAAGTTACACCTAAAACTAGATTGGGATGATGAAGGGCGGATTTGCAATATAAGTTTTATCGATGCCAAGAGACTTATTGATGTGTTAGGATCCCATCTTTTAACCCCTGCCGAATACTGGCAGGTTTATGAGGAGATTCGAAAAAGTGGGAATAATCAGATGCTTAGTTTATTGCAATCCAATACTGCGACTGAATGGTTAGACGCAGTGTTTGAAAGAAACGCTAACGGAGTTGTCTACATGACTGGGCACCCAAAGATTAAATATAGCAGCGGAAAAGCTGAGTTCGTAGGCGACCGTCGGAAGATTATTCAACCGGTTGCCACACCTGGTTGGTTTAACCCCACAAACAATATTGATAAACAAACCGGAATGCCGCTTAGGGTAGAAACACGAAGAGAAAAAGGCTCCCCCAGCTGGAGTGAAACTACCTGGAAGTATTGGTCAACATTTAAAGTTGGGTACTTTGTAGCCGGCATACGCGGTTATGTAACTTCTTCAGGAACACCTTCACTCGATATGGGTATCCCGGTTGAAAACACACAGCGCTTCCTAATGATCCGAGAATGTCGGGACAAATTAGTGATCCCAGAGTTACCACCGCAACTTCTAGCAAAAGCAAAACGTTTGATAGAAGCTTATATAAAGACGACCGTGGGCACCCCTGGGATAAAAAATCCTAAAGAACACGAAAAGTTTTATGGGATGAAAGAAACGGTATTTAAATTTCTAACAAAATGTAGAAATGGGCTATTTACATCACGGGGGAAAGAAGCAAGGGAAATACAAGAGAAATTAATTGATATGTTAGGTATATTGAAGATTGAGGCGTTGAGAAAAAAAGATAATGACACTATAAAAGCTCTTGAAAGGATCACCCCAAATCTTTTCCCAAGACCTTCAAAGTTTGGTTTTTATCACTCTTTGGTAGATTTTTTAGAAAAATCCCGCGAAAGGCTTAAAAAGGCAATATCGGAAAACAAACCAATCGTGTTTGTGATGGGCCATAAGAACCCAGACACCGACACGGTAATAAGTTCTTTATTTGAAGCATATCGTAATTTTTCCTTAGACCAAACCACTTGTTTTGTACCGTTAGTTCAAGCTTCCCGTATTCCAGATGAGATAAAACGCCTTTTGGGCCAGCGAATATCTAATGGCTTTCTTTTATCAACCGAGAAAATCTACCAACAGGCGTTGGCGCTAGGCCAAGCTAGGTGGATTATGGTCGACCATAGTAGAAGTGAGCAACAGAAATTTACAATCAGTATTGTTGATCATCATATTTTATCGACAACCGCCGCGCGCCAGGCAATTCCCAAAACGTGGGAGATGATTGGATCTTGCTCCGCCCAAATTACGCAAAAGATTTTTGGGGTCGGGATAGTACCCGATCAAGAGATGGCACGACTTCTGCAAGGAGCAGCGCTTATGGATACGGAAAACCGGGGGCCTAAAAAGATGACTTACAAGGACGAATTGATAATGGATGCCTTGAGAGCTATTTCCGGGATACAGGATGAGAACCGTTTCTATCAGGATTTGATGAGCAGCCTCCTAAATACCGACGACCCAACCCGTCTGTTTGAGCGAGATTATAAGGAGGACTGGGGCATATTTGGATTTGCAGTAGCTAAAGTCAAAAATGTCTTTGATACACGAGGAGACGAACTTAAACCGGAACTTCTGATTAAGATAGTAAGCGAAGCGGAAAGGAACAACAAACAAAAAAATTTTTGTCTGACAATAGTCAAAGTGGTTGACTATGAGGATGATAACGAGAGAGTAAATCGTGAAAGAGTATATTTGGTTTTTAACGATTACGCCCCGGAAAAGTTTAGAGCTGTGACGTTCGAATGTCTGGAGAGAATAATCAGACATGAATTCGGAGAACGAGTAAAAATCAGAAGGCTTAATAATGCAGTCGAGTTTTGGGGAGTAGGCGATCAACTCTCTCGCAAGGTAACCGCTCCAACGTTTGAACCAATTGTATCGGCATTTAATGAATACTATTATTCTCCTGCTATTGGGGTTCACGTTAAAAGAGACTTCTTAAGAGTAGATGAAGAAATTACTAGCTTCGCAAAAGAACTAGGAATAAAACTTTACACTGATAAGGAAGGTAGGGTTTGTAACATTACATTTAATGAAGCTAAATGTTTGCTTGATAGCCTTGGTTTTACAATGTTAAGCTTACCGGAATATTGGCGGGTCTTGAGCGAAGTTACTAAAGTTAATGATGTTCAAATGAACCAACATTTACGCTCTAGAGGATTTGTGGAATTTCTGGATACAGTGATTCTCGATCATCAGTTTTCGCTAAATCATCCACATATTACCGGATCGGGCGAAAATATAACATATAAAGGAAAAATAAACAAAGTCGAGATTCCGGTGGCTCTTCCAGCTCTAATTTATCCCAACGAAATTGACCAAAAGACTGGTTTACCAACTAAAACTTACGAAGCGCAGGAAAGCTATGCCGATGTAAAAGCCTGGCGATATTGGTCCCCAGATGCTCCCGTATGTATACCCACTCGTGGATATATATTTTTAATCGATAAACCAGCGTTGGATTTAAAGATTCACCCCAATGATGCTTTACCAAACTTGGGGATTAGAGTAGCCGCTAAAAAGCTTATATATCCAAATATCGAATTTCAGGAGACAAAAAAAGGACTTGAGATTAAAATAGTTAGACCTCGGACAGCAGTTTGAGGCGCATTGTCCTAATAGTATTTCAAGAATTTTTGTTTAATCAACGCACTACAGTATAAAGGTTAGCAATTTCTAATTTCTCATAAAGCACCCTTATACAATAAAGCAGTTGACTAGCAGGCTGTTTCAATCGATAATATGTGCTGATTATGATTTCAATTGTCATTCCCACGTACAACGAGGAAAAAAGAATTAGTTCTTCTCTAGAGAAAGTAGTTTCATTCTTGAAAAACAGAGTCGAGGAATTCGAAATTATTGTGTCTGATGAAGGAAGCAGCGATAAGACAGGGGAAAAAGTCGAGGACTTTAAGGGAAGAATCAAAAACTTAAAGCTAATCAAAAGCGAGAGAAAGTCTTGGGCAAGAAAAGGGTTAGCCGTAAACAAAGGTGTTCTCGCGGCTAGTGGAGATATAATAGTTTTTACAGATGCCGATTTCTCAACACCAATCGAAGAAATCGACAAACTGTTATCCAAGTTAAATGCTGGGTACGATATTGCTATTGGCTCCCGCGCCCTGGATCGCTCAACTGTGAAAAGGCACCAAAATATTTTCCGCGAAACCATGGGAAGAATTTTCAATATTCTAGTAAGAATTTTGACTGTAAGAGGTATTGTTGACACACAGTGCGGTTTCAAAGCCTTCAAACGATCCGCTGCGCGCGATCTTTTTGAATCACAGCGAATTTTTGATTTTGGGTTTGATGTAGAGATACTTTTTCTCGCTCAACAAAGAAATTTAAAAATTGCTGAAGTACCAGTCCTTTGGTACAACGATCCGACAAGTACTGTAAGTCCATTCAAGGACTCCCTAAATGCGTTTTTAGATCTAATCAAGATACGTTTATTTCACTCTAAGAAAAGTGGTTCTCTATTGGATAAATTCTTCTACGCAATATTCAAATATCGAACCTTTTGGCGCTTTTCTATCGTTGGGTTGTCAAACACAGTGGTCGATTACGGGTTGTTCTTCGTCTTAACAAGTATCGTTTTCCTACCTCCTCTTGTTTCCAACCCAATTTCAGTTGAAACCGCGATTGTCTGGAGTTTTGTTTGGAATAATCTCTGGACTTTTTCAAAAAGACAAACCGAAAAGACTCTTATAAACCGCTTTTTCATATTCCAATTTGTTTCTCTCGGGGCTTTAATTCTTTCCCAAATTGGCCTTCTTATTCTAAATCAATTTTTTGGTGTTTATGCCCTCCTTGCAAAAGCAATAACAATACCAATTGTTTTGATATTTAACTATTTGCTAAACAGCCGCTGGACCTTCCGTGAAACAAGTACTGGGAAAGCAAATTGGTATATGTATGCGGCCTTCATTATTCTTCTATCAATTATCTATCTAGTTCTAGCTTTGTAAATCAGTAGTAATTGCTATCAGCCGATCGCTTTACACAAGTTATACAAGCTATATCAATAAAAATTACAAATAGTTTTCACTATTGACTAATCATATAAAAAACCGATAATATTGTTGTAGTAAACTTCTGCCCATATCCCCCGACAAATCGGGGTGAAAGGGGGTGAAACACACATGGACCAACGCGCAATTCGCGCTGGTGTGGGCTCTTCGATTGTAGCTCTTCTTGTTGGAGCTACTCTAGGTACTTATGGTGGTTGGGCACCTGTATTCGACTTAGCATCAACTTCCCTCGGTTCTTGGCTGGTAGCAATTGTTCTCGGTACAGTTTTGGCTTATATCTACGGCTACTGGTTCAACGCTTTTCTTCCTGGCACTACTGTAACTCGAGGTATAATTTTTGGGGTTTTAGCCTGGATTCTGATGCTAATCTTAGGCGGGGTCTCTGGTTTCTTCAAAGAAGCTACTTATCCAAACCCGGCCGGCCCAACAATATTCCTCACCCTATTACTCCATGTAGTTTGGGGCTCGATCTTGGGAATATTGTACGAAACTAGATAGAAACGAAAAAGAAGCTTTTATAATCTTGTTTGAAAATGAAAGTGCCCACGAGACTTTTGTGGGCACTTTTAGTTGTCGGAAAAACCTCGAGAGAATTTGGAAGCTGTTTGATGCTATAATTTAGGACTATGCAACCTTTGATCAATAAACTAAATACTTTACAAAAAAACCTCTCTAGTTTTGAGGAGAAATTAAATATAAGAGAGAAGAACTTGCAGTTAAACAAACTCTTGGCGGAAAGCGCAAAAAGCAATTTCTGGAAAGATATAGCAGAGGCAAACTCGGTTATGGAAAGGGTTTCTTTTTTGAAAAAAGAACTCGAGGAGGTTACAAGCCTAAAGAGCCGTATCTCAAACGCAATTGATCTGGCAAATCTTGGTTCCGGGAGTAATTTAGAAAACGATTTGGAGAAAGAGGCAGCGTATATTGAAGACGAATTCAAGAAAATTGAATTTCATCTTTTTTTATCTGGAAAGTACGATGCAGGATCTGCAATTTTGGCGGTTCACTCAGGTCAAGGTGGTGTGGAAGCAATGGATTGGGCACAAATGTTACTTCGAATGTACCTGAGATTTTTTGAAAGACGTGGATGGAAAGCTAGTTTACTTTCTGAAACCAGAGGTGAAGAAGCAGGAATAAAGAGTGCTGCTGTTGAAGTTTCTGGCTACTACGCTTATGGGTTTTTGAAAAATGAAGCAGGAACTCACCGATTGGTAAGACAATCCCCTTTTAACGCCGATCGCTTAAGGCAGACTTCCTTTGCCTTAGTTGAAATACTACCAGTAATTGAAGGTATCAAAGAGGTAACAATCTCTCCTGATGATCTGGAAATCGAAACCTTTCGCTCTAGCGGGCCGGGCGGCCAAAACGTCCAAAAGGTAGAAACCGCCGTGCGAATCCGTCACATTCCAACCGGTATTGTTGTCTCAACTCAATCTGAACGATCGCAAGCACAAAATAAAGAAAATGCTCTCAAGCTACTCCGATCAAAAGTTTTTGCACTGAAGGAAGAGGAAAAGAAAACAGAGAAAAAGAAGTTAAAAGGAGGGTTTAAGATAGCCTCCTGGGGAAACCAAATAAGAAGCTACGTCCTCCACCCTTACAAAATGGTAAAGGATTTACGCACAAAAATAGAAAGCAGGGACCCATTCGCCGTACTTGATGGAGATTTAGACAAATTTATCGAAGCCGAAATCAAGCTCTAAATTAGTGACATGCAACAGGTAACAAGTTGGCAAAGTACAATTGAAATCTGAAATCTTTTTACTTTTGACTTTCACTATTGGATGTGCCCGTATACTGTTCTCCAACCATTGTAATGTTCTATGGTGATCCATTTCCCTGGAACGCTACCAGTAATTCCAGGAACACCAGGGCAACCATTATCAGTGTTTAAGTAAGCTACTCCATCAGCCGCTGCCAAAATTGGGGCTCCATAATAACTGTACATATCGATACCGTTGTGGGGAGGAATAAAGGGAGACCACTGCTGACCATAATACTGGCTAATTGTGTACCCAGTCATTGGCCAACTAATACTTCCCGAATTTAAATAAGGCAGTGGATTAACGTGGCTGTTTGGGGACGCTGATAAGTATAGACCAAAATGTAAATGGCTTCCAGTTGAACAGCCAGTGTTTCCTTGAGAAGCGATGTACTCCCCCCTTCTTACAGGCCCTAGCCGAACACCGCCCCCACCCAAAAGTCTTGCAATTGTCGCAATTTCATTTTGTACCTGGGCCAACATTCCTTGATAAACACGCTCATCATTCTTTGTAGCACTTAAAAGATAGTTTTTAGAACTTTCTTCTGATGATAAGTTTGCTTTTTCAGTTTCTAGATTCGCCTTGAGGCTTTCTTCTTTGGCTTTTTTATCTTCAAGTTCATTTTTTTGTTGGCTGTAATCGTTCTTCAAACTATCTAGTTGATGCAAAAGCTCAAGATCAGAATTTCTAATCGCCTCTAGGTATTTTTTCTTGGTTAGAAAATCGTTAAAGCTTGAAGACCCTAAAAATCTGTTTAGAGACCCCGAAAAGCTTTCCATGTAAAGCTGTCGTAGCCGTGTATTTGCAACCTCTGTTGAAAAATCTAGATTGTTTTTTGTCTCTTCAAGTTTCCCTGAAACAGTACCGATATCTCCAACGAGTTGTTCGAGCCGGTTTTCAGTTTCTTCAATTTTCAATTTCGTAAGTTCGATTTGATTTTCCAAATAAGAGATTTCGGAAGCAAGGGTTTTCTCTTTTGCTTGTGCGTCAGAAAGTTTCCGTCGCAACTCTTCTTGTTTACGTAAATTTTCATTCAATTGATCAATCAAAGACCCGTGGGGTAATTCGCTCCCCGACGAGGAAACACTAACGCTGTAGGCAAACGCGTTTGGAGACAGAATTGTTATTAAAGTTAGAAGGATTACAAAAATGTAGCGCTTTAACATATTTATTAGGAAGACAGATATTTTCTAGTCGCCACAAACGAACCAATTATCCCAATTGTAGCTCCAATCAAAAATTCCCCAAGTAGAAGATATATAAAAATTAGAGGAGCGCTTGGCAAAATATCGATCCCTGCGAAAGTTCTATGCAGAGTAGGTGAGGCCCAAAGGAAAAATGAAAATAAGAGCATAGCAGCAACTAACCCACTAAAAACTCCGTAAAAGACCCCTTCCAAGATAAATGGCGTACGGATGTACCAACTAGTCGCTCCAACAAGTCTCATAATCTCAATCTCATCTTTATGAATAGAGATATTTAGACCAATTACAATTAGGGTGATAAGAAACGAGGTTAAAAGCAAAAAGATCACTACCCCAATGCCTACAAGGCGAATTGTGTTGGACCATTTTGTAAGGGTGTTGACTATGTCTTTTTCGAAAACTACCTCTTCCACTGACGACTCTTTTTTAAGAACTTCCGCAACTTTTGAAAGATCTGCTAGTTTATATGTCGAAACTTCAATACTCGCCGGTAAAATATCACTTGTAACAAACTGGGTGAGAAGGGGTTCATTTTTGTTCCTCTCTTTATAAATCCTCAAAGCCTCCTCTTTAGAAACATATTTAGTTTTGGAAACTACTCCGCTGTCGGAAAGTGTCTGTTGAATCTTTTTCACTTGGTCGCCGGTAGTATTATCTTTCAAAAAGGCTGTTACTTCGGGTCGCGATTCAAAATAGTGAAGGAGTGCCCCTGAGGCTACAGTTACCAAGACAAATGCACCACAAATAAAGAAAGCTGAAAACATCACAAGGACTGCTGCTAACGCATTAGAAGGGTTTCGAAAAATTCTCTGTATTGCAACTTTTATTAATCGAGGAAACTTTATCATTTTTCCTTTTCTTTCTTTGAGGCTCCTTTAGTTTTTTGTTTTGTGTCTCTTACTAATCTACCTCTCTGTAGCTCTAATTTTCGGTGAGGCAAACTAGAAGAAATATCAACGTTGTGAGTTGCCATAACTACTGTTGTTCCTAAACTATTAAGTTTAGCTAATAGTTGCATCACTTCCCATGCGCTACCTGAATCAAGATTGCCGGTTGGTTCATCGGCCAAAATTATCTCGGGGCGGAGAACCATTGCCCTAGCAATCGCTGTACGTTGCAGCTCACCACCGGAAAGCTGATCTGGGAAATTTGCTGCTTTTGAATTTAAATCAACTAATCTCAATATCTCATCTGTTGTTTTTTCTATCTCATCGTCTGGTAATCCTAAAATTTCCAAGGGAAATGAGACATTTTCGAATACTGTTCTCTGGGGAAGAAGTTTGAAATCTTGAAATATTGTACCTACTTTTCGGCGCAAATGAGGAACACCAGAGGAGGGGATTTTTGACACTTCTTCACCGTCTACAAAAAGCGAACCTTCAGTCGGTAGCTCTTCCCGAATAATCAATTTAAGAAGTGTGGATTTACCAGCCCCTGAAGGGCCAACTAGAAAAACGAACTCCCCTCCTTCAATATCAAGAGAAAAATCGGCTAAAGCTTTGACACCATCATATTGTTTTGAAACTTCGTTAAAGACAATCATCGGGCAAGACCCTCAAAAGACCTATCTGTAGGTTTAAGGATATCAAATAACAGGCTAAAAAGCAACCTTATAGAACTAAAAAATCACTTGACTTGCCCCTTTTTTAATAATATCCTTTTCGCTAAATGCCTGCTTTGCTTGCCCTAATACTACTTTTAATAATTCCTAAGCCTACTTATGCTTCCAGCTCGGATATAGTTTTTAACGAGATCTTTCCACATCCCGAAACTGGTTCTAAAGAATGGATCGAGCTCTATAATAATTCTTCGCTAGAAGTCAATTTAAGCAGCTGGAAAATATTCGATAATACAATGAATGCTGAAAAAAGCAATCCTATAATTAAACTTGCTGACGAAACTAAAATAGGTGCGAAGAGTTTCTTAATACTGGAGCTTTCAGCAGCGAAACTTAATAACGATGGTGATAATTTAACATTAATTACCAATAATGATAGCTTTGTCAGCAGTTGTGAATACACTGGTTCTGAGTTAGATAAATCTCACGCCCTAATACCGGACGGGATAGGAATTTTGCTACCTGGTAAAACTCCAACGAAAGGGTATTCAAATGGAGCTAACAATCCTGCCCCACCTACAATACCAAAAACCGGAAACATTATCTTGAGTGAATTTATGCCTTATCCGGCTGATAATGATGAGTGGGTAGAAATTTATAACTTGGAATTTTTTGACATTGATATCGGCGGCTGGAAAATAGATGATATTGAAGGGGGCTCTTCTCCATTTCCTATACCAGAAGGAACGATCATTGGGGCAAAAAGCTACAGGGTTTTTTCTTTTTCTTCCAAACTAAACAACGCCGGCGACACAGTACGTTTGATAAATTCTACTGGGAAAGTCTTGGAGACTTACACTTACGAAAAGGCGGTTGAGGAAGTCTCTTTTGCGAAAGACTCTAGTGGTAGCTGGCAATTAACTACCACACCAACTCCACTATCAGGAAACAGAATAACTCAATTAAACCCAACTAATGAATCGGATGAAGGTACGAAAAACAAGAAAAAAACAACCTCCAAAACAGAAGGAAAAAGCAAACAATCTACCTTAAGTAGTTTAAAAAATAATTCTAATGATAGCGGAAACATAGCCGGTGCAACCAATACGAAGCAATCTAATCACAAACTATCAACGTTGATAACCGCAGTTGGTTTCTCCTTGTTAATATCATCTGCCGCTTATCCTTTTGTTAAAAAGCAATTTTTGAACGAACATCACTAAAAGCTACTTTCTGTTAAAATCTTAATGTGGAAATAATTACAAACTCTGCTGAAGAAACAAGAAGTTTTGCAAAAAAAATATCTAAAAACTTGAAGCCAGGGAATATCTTATCTCTATACGGATCTCTCGGTGCTGGCAAAACCACCTTTATACAAGGCTTGGCACAAGGTCTAGGTTTCAGGCAGAGAGTCTTTTCGCCTACTTTTGTAATTGCTCGCCCATACAAAATTGAACAAGGTAACATAAAAACCTTATATCATATAGATCTCTACCGCCTGGAAGGGGTAGGAGACATTGAAAATACCGGAATAGAAGAGCTTTTGCTGGATAAAGAAGCCGTATCTACCATTGAGTGGCCTGAAAAAATCGAAAAATGGCTGCCGAAGAAGGCTATAAAGGTACGATTGGAAACTCTTGGTAAAGAAAAGAGAAAAATTACCGTAGATCTACCAAACTCGCGGCTCTAACTAAAAGAAAATCGCAAATTTGTAAAAGATAGTTTTTGCCCTCTTCTGCTAATTTTGAAGCTGTCATTACTCCTCTAGCTTGGTTTATCAGTTCTCTCGCTAGAGTATCTGAGTATTTCAAGGAACCAGTAGATTTTATTATTTCTCGAACCTTTTCTATTTGCCCCTCACTTGCTTTTTTGTTGCCAACTACTTTATTTAAAACCGACTTTTCCAAAAGGTTGGTAAGTTCATAAGCTTTTATTATTAAAAGGGTTTTCTTCCCTTCTTTAATATCTGAATCTACTGATTTACCAATTTCTTCTTCTTTTCCGAAAGTCCCAAGGATATCGTCCTGAATCTGAAAAGCTTGTCCAAGTGGCACCCCATAGGCAGAAAAAATCTGAAAATATTTCTCATCAGCCCCGGCCAGCGCAGCTCCAATGTGAAGTGGCCGCTCGATTGTATATTTGGCTGTTTTATATTCTAGAATTTTCAAGACATCTGCTTCGGAAATTTGTTTTTTAAATTGCGAAATAACATCCAGATGCTCACCATAAGCAGTCTGTTGCTTCATTGCGTTGTAGTAAATTTTGGCGCGGCGAATTCTCTCGGCAGGGAAAGGAGCACTATCAAGCAACTCGTCCGCAAAAGAAAAGGCTAAATCTCCTGCTAGAATTGCCGCAGAGATACCAAATCTCTGAGAGTCGCCTGAAAAATTGCGGTTTTGGTGAAATTTATCAAAAGCAATGTGCGCTGTGGGTTGGCCGCGCCGCAAATTCGATTCATCAATAATATCGTCATGAATTATTGCAAAGGTGTGCCAGAGTTCTAAAGCAGCAGAAGCATATAATATCGCCTCGTGGGAACGCCCACCGCTAGCTACGTAAGCAGCGTAGGCAAACGCCGAACGTATTTTTTTACCTCCCGCTCCAACCATTCTTCTGATTTCTTCAACCAAAACAACGGCCTCCGGGTGAACTTCCGATGCTTCTCTTATCTTTTCGTCGAAATACTCTTCCAAAAAAGGTTCGATTTCTTTTTTAAACCAAGCGAGAAATTCACTTGCCTTCTTTCCGGAAGTTTCAAGTGATCTGTCGATATAAAGCTCGGGGTATAAAAAAGGTTCTACCATAAGTACCAGCTATATTTACATAATAGTAAGCAGGCAAGTCTATCTGCTTATTTTAGCACAAATTTAATTTCAATAAAACGGATTTTAATCTTTACAAAGTTGATCGTTTTCTAAAAATGGTTTATTATTGCCCTCTATGGAAGACCCAACAATCATTTCTCTTGGCGGCTCTTTAATCGTACCAAAAGAGTTTACCAACCCAACAACTGTGGATACCTCTTTTTTGAAAAATTTCAGACAAATAATTTTAGACTTTGCAGGCAAAGGAAAGTCTTTTTTTATCATAGCCGGCGGTGGTAAGACTTGCCGAAATTACCAGGAAGCAGCTAAGCAAATTGTAGAACTTTCAGTCACCGAACTTGATTGGCTCGGAATAGCCGCAACCCATCTCAATGGAAGCCTTTTGAAAACACTTTTCAAGGAAAACGTTTTTCCAAAAGTAATAACTTCTTATGACAAAAAGGAGGAGATTAAGGAATCTTTGGCGGTTGGTGCTGGTTGGGAACCAGGCCATTCAACTGACTTTGATGCTTGTTTAGTAGCTGAAATATATAGTAGCCACACTGTAATAAATATGTCCGATGTTTCTTTTGTTTACGATAAAGATCCAAGATCTTCTCCAGACGCTAAACCGCAAAAAAATCTTAACTGGGACCAGTATCTTACAATTGTTGGAGAAACCTGGGTTGCTGGCAAAAATTTTCCCTTTGACCCTGTAGCAGCTAAAAAAGCAAGAGAACTTGGAATAAAAGTGGTAATAATAAAGGGTCAAGATTTGCAAAACTTCCAAAATTTCCTCGAAGGCAAAGATTTTGAAGGGACAACTATCACTTAAAATGTAGAAGCGCCGCTGGTTTGCGACGCTTCAAGCTCTTAAATGCTAACTAATACTGCCTCCTTTGCCCTAAGGCGCCTCATTTTCCAGCTTAGAGATCCGTAGCTTGACATCCGATGGCTCTTCGAAGCCGTCAATACTCACCAGATGAAACTCGCGGACCTCCGTTTCCATACAGAGGAAATCTGTTGAGAGAATCAGGCCGTATTCGATGTTCACGGTCTGACTCCCTGGCTGGATCTCAAACTCCCAGTTTCCCTCCACAGTCTCAGGTGGGTACCAATGAAGGATGGGGAGCCCAGAGGCCTCACCACACCTGCTCTCATCGACCGGGTCGGTAGGGGGTAGGAAAGTATCGAACGACACGTACACTTCTACCTTATGGGCCTCTTGAGTCGGGTTCTCTACTTGGATCGGTATAGCTAGGATTCGTTCATCCTCGTAACCCCTACCCCTCATATTAGGGTTAGACGACTCCTCGGTCGTTATGAACTTTGGAGCAAGCGGAGTGAGCCCCATTCTGTCGAAGGCTTCCAAGACGTCCCGAAGTCTTATGATCTCATCTCTTCTCTTGGCTTCGTCGGGAAGCATCTTGAACTCACTTAAGGGGGAAGGCACGGGGTTGCTACCTCCCGGCCATGTAACAGTAATGGTGGCTCCCTTTTTCCACCACCCATCGCTATCCTGGAACTCCCCAGAAATAGCTGCTGTCACGGACATGATATTATCCGTGTAGTCGATCGTTACCTCCCTGTTTGGCTCGGGAATCTTGCCTTCGACCTCCTTTATGATCAGTTCTTTCGCCTGCGCGAGCCTTCCCTCAGAAGTCTTTGGCATGCTTGCCTTACTACTATCACAGCCGCATCCTACCAATGCGGCAGCCATAAGGATCAAGGAAAAACCTGCTAATAGCGTTCTCACCGGTCACTCCCCCTTTTTCCGATTTTCCAATCTCGCTCTAACCAATTTGGGCTTATAATAGTATTGTTTGCAGCAAAAAGCAAATTTTAAGAGCTTTTTTAGCGCAAGCAGACAAAAAAATTGATTATTTTAACCTATACCCGTAGCCTTCTTGTTCTAATTTGATACTTTGGGATATAATTAAGTTAATAACCCGCTAAAGCGTGATGTAAATAATTAACACGCCAATTAAGCGTAGTTATTACTTATGAAAATAATTGTAACAGCAGGGCGTGGTGAAGGTAGTACCACACTTTCAGCATTTGATGCCGCTTTGAAAGAGGCGGGGATTTTAAATTACAACATAATCCGTCTAACCTCGGTCATTCCACCTGGGACTGAAGTTGTTGAAGGAAAATGGCCAAACGGGCCGGCTGAACATGGTAAAAAACTCTATACCGTTTTATCTGACATGAGAACAGACCTTCTTGGCCGATCGATTGCAGCTGGAATCGGTTGGTATCAAGACAAAGACGGAAGAGGAATCTTCGCAGAACATACAGATATAATAGAAAGTTTAAATGGAAAAGAAGCAGAAAGAAATGTCAGGCTAAAGATTCAAGCAACCATT
Source organism: Candidatus Woykebacteria bacterium RBG_13_40_15 (assembly GCA_001816655.1). Taxonomy (GTDB): domain Bacteria; phylum Patescibacteriota; class Microgenomatia; order Woykebacterales; family RBG-16-39-9b; genus RBG-13-40-15. Next base: position 45,770 of record MHCP01000030.1, read on the forward strand.
AAAGATCTGTGTAAACATAGAGAGTATCAATTCGAATTGAAAAAACTAAAAATGATTGTTTCTTCAGCCGAAGTAACAAATAAACCTACTTGCACACTCGTTGCGGCAGTTTACCAGTCAGAACCATTCAAATAGCCTGAACTAGCCTCAAAACTATAGGTTGATTTCCCTACTCAAATGTGGTAGAATTTATGCACAAAATAAATACAGAAGGAAGGGGATGGCTAAATTGGCACTTTTAACAACTGCAAAGCGTCCACTCAGGTTTGCCATTACGGCCCTCCTTGCTATTCCAGTTATCGCTGGGGTGGTATGGGATGAGGTCTTGCTGGCAGGCCCAATCATATTCCTGGTCGACGTCTTTGGATTTTGGCTGGGGTATGTAGTTTTCTGCCTTGCGTGGGCAGGAATCGGCCTTTTTGTTCTCTCCGTATGGCTTCGAATCGAGCCGTGGGTCAAGAAGCATCTGCTCCACCCCATCTTTGGCAAGAGAGAATCCAAAAACAAAAAGGAGGAAAGGTCGAAAAGCTGGCGTGAAAGGCTAGTGTTTTGGTTTGCTCGTATGACACGGGCAATCGGAGCGCTAGCAGCAGCGGTAATCCTAGGACCTGTATACGGCTGGGCGGTTTTCAAACTGCTTGGTTATCGTGAGCGGGACGTCTACATCCTAACCCTAATCGCCACCTGGATCTTTGGCGCGATCTGGGTACCGTTTTATGGCTTGGGCGTATGGGGTTTCGGCCTCAGCCGACTGTTCTAAAGAAGGAGGCAGACCAGTCATGACAATCGGTACACCACGGACAGATGTTGTGGTCTCTACCAAGGACGATTTCTCGGAAGAGGAGATCGAACATCTCTGGGAGATGTACGACGAAGCCTTTAAGGCTAAACGTACGGAAAACCCATGCAGACAGTACTATCGCCACAACGATTTCTGCGATGCGATGAAGCATCCCGATTTCGTCAGGCTAATTGGCACTGACCGTGGGGAGGTAAGGTTCTTCTGCCTCTTAACCCGGCAGTTTGAACTGATCCCCTGGATAGAACCAGCCTACTACGAGTGCCACTACCCGCAGTTTGTAGGGCACATGATCTACATCCCTGTGATCTTCGTGCCAATCAATCTGAAGGGAGCTGGGTACTTCAGACCCCTCGTCGAGGCGATTCAACGGCATATGTGGGAATACAACATCTGGGCAGTCCTCTACGACCATGGTGGTGCAGGAGCAATCAGTCTACTAACTGAGATGATCCTTCGCACCCCCAACATAAAATCTCTGGGGACCATCGGCACCCAGGTGTACAAAGGTGTCGTGACATTCCCACCCGGTAAATGGCCTGAAGGACTCCGCTTGAAGGCGATGTAGCATCAGGACATGCAGTAGTGTTTTGGACCCATGATCACTGAGGGTAGCCATCCAGGTTACCCTCTCCCTTTTTCATTGAAAAAAAATAAGCAATCAATTAATATAGAACCAGATGGCCACAAATAACTTTATTTCAATAGCCACAGTTATTACCTCTTTTTTACTTGGTACGTACATAATTTATAAAGACCCCAGGAATAAAATAAATCTAGCTTTCGCTGTGTCGACTTTTTGTGTAACAGGTTGGGTGTTAGTAAATTATTTAGCTGACACCGCTAAAACTCCAGAACAAGCACTATTTTGGGCACGCATGGCACTAGCCACACCTATAATAATACCCTTGAGCTTACTATATTTTTCTCGGGTCTTTCCAATACAAAGCAAGCCATTTAAGAGATTAAATTGGTTTTTAATTTCTCTTCCAACTATTATTATTCTGATTCTAACTCCAACAAAACTTAACATAGGAAATGTAAGCTTTACTGATTCAGGTCAAGAAACCATCGTCGGACCACTTTATATCCCGTTCGCCATTTATTTTATTGCTTATATATTTGCAACTTTTTTTAACTTATTTAAGTCATATAAAACGTTGGGCGGTAGTTATAAAAACCAAATTAGGTACTTATTTCTTGGCTTAACTGGATTTTTCGTAATAGCATTATTAACAAATGCGGTACTTCCAATATTTGGGTTGTCTTCATTAGTCAGTTTTGGCCCATTAGCTTCCTTGATATTCTTATTCTCAGTAAGCTATGCCATAGTAAAGCATAGACTCTTAGATATAGAAGTTATTATTCGGCGGTCTCTTGTCTATTCAATCCTCTTAGCCACCCTAACCGGTCTTTACTCAATTCTCGTCTTTGGTTTGAATCGTGTTTTTCTACCGGAAGGAACCGCAGCTTTCCCAAGAATCACAGATATTATCGCTATTGTTTTAGTTGCTTTGACAGTGGATCCTCTCAAGCGAATAATTGAAAGGTCCACAGACAAAGTTTTCTTCAAAGCCCGTTACAATATGGAAGAGACTCTAAACCAAGTCTCGGAAAAGATAGCTTCTGTTATTGAGCTACCTCAACTTGTTGCAGAAATAAAAAAAGTACTAAAGGAGAGTGTTAAAGTAAGTAAAGTAGCTATTTATGCAAAGGCTGATCACCATTATGTACTCCTAGACAGTACTAATGATTTCCACCACCACTTAGATATCTCAACCGAGAAAAAACATTTCATTAAAGACTATCTTGAAAAAAACCCCAAGCTCGTTGTTCTCAGTGACGTAAATCAAGACCTGCAAGACAATAAATGGGTGGATCCCAGTCTTGCTGAAACAGTAAAAGCTTTAAGCGAGCACAAGGTTGAAATAATTGCCCCGCTTCTCGTCAAAGGAGGGCTAACGGGTGCAATGTTTCTAGGCGAAAAACTTTCCCAAGATATTTACTCCAACGAAGACCTACGATTTATTGAGATCCTATCCCACCAAGCAGCTTTAGCACTTGAAAACGCAAAGCTTTATCAAGAAGAAAAATTGTATGGCGTCCACTTAAAACAAGAGGTGGAAAATGCAACTACGAATCTGCGGGCGGCAAATGAAAGATTGAAGGAACTTGATCAGGCGAAGGATGAATTTGTTTCTGTCGCAAGCCATGAACTGCGTACCCCTATGACGGCTATTAAATCTTATATCTGGCTTGCTTTGCACAATCGAGCTGGTGAAGTAAACGATAAGCTACGCGACTATTTAGATAAAGTCTATACTTCTTCCGAGCGAATGATTGCTCTAATCGGCGATATGTTGAATGTTTCAAGAATTGAAACAGGCAGAATCCAAATGGAAATTGCGGTTGTTTCTGTTTATAAAGTAGTCGAAATGATCTTAAGCGACCTGTCTGCAAAGGCTGCGGAACTTGGGGTAACCTTAACGGCTGAAAAAGAAAATATAATTCCCCTAGTCAAAGCTGACAGGAATAAACTAGCAGAAATTCTAATGAATCTTGCTGGCAATTCCTTGAAATTCACACCGAGAGGAGGGAAAGTGGTCATTACAGCTAAAAAGAATGGCAGCGCTGTCGAAATTTCCGTAGCTGACACTGGTGTTGGAATTTCCAAGGAAAATATGACCAGGCTTTTTGCGAAATTTGGCCGGATTGAGAGTTCTTATGCAACGGCTGGCCAGGCCGCCTCAACTGGCACAGGACTTGGACTATGGATCTCCAAAAACTACGTAGAAAAAATGGGCGGTAAGATCTGGGTAAATAGCACTCTCGGCAAAGGTACTACATTTACCTTCTCCCTTCCGGTAGCTTCCGGAGCCAAGGAAGAAACGGAAATCAAAGAAGAATCTTTTGTCCCTCGGAAAGTCATAACCTAAAGATGAGATTATTTATTGACACCGCAGTCGCAAAAAAAGCAGTTGTTTCAATTTTTGATGGGAAAAAACTAATTGCTAGTGAGGAGGCTTCTCAGCCGTTAGTCGCGATTGACAAACTTTTGAAAAAAACCAGCAAGAAACTGGAAGATTTTGACGAAATTTCCTCCCATCCTGGTCCTGGCTCTTTCACGGGCTTACGCGTTGGCACCGCAGTTGCGATGACCTTAAATTTCGCCCTCGGGAGAAAAGTTGAAATTCCAGATTTGAAGTACGAATGGCCACCAAAAAAGAAATAGATTACTTAATTAGTATGGCCCAAGCGATTAAGAAAATCCCAAATAAAACTCTATAAACAACAAAAATATTGAAATCGTGCTTTTGGACAAATCCAAGTAAAAGCTTTATCGCTAAAATCCCGGAAATAGTTGCAAAAATAAAGCCCGTCAGAAAGATTGGAAAATCAGCCCCTCCTTGAAAATCTTTAGCTGAAAGTAGTCCTGCTCCTAAAACTGCCGGAGTTGACAGCAAAAATGAGAAGCGAACAGCAGAAGTTCTATCAAACTTTTGCGAGCGGCCTGCAGTAATTGTAATACCACTTCGCGAAACGCCAGGAATTAAAGAAATTGTCTGGGCTACTCCAATAAAAATTGAATCGAACAAATTTGCCTGCGCAGTTTTTCTTTCTTGAACGCTTACCTTGTCCGTCCACCAAAGAAGTAAGCCAAAAATAACCATAGTCACACCAACAAGTAGAGCACTTCGAAAAGCGGTTTCAATCGTATCTTTAAATAAGATTCCAACGAAAGCAGCTGGAATAGAACCAACTATTAATAAAATTAGTAATCTCGCATCCGAATCTGAAGAAATACCCCTAAAACCTCTCAGCGTTTGAGCAATAAAAGAGGTTGTTAACCTTACCCAATCTCTCCAGAAAAAACCTATTAAAGCAGCTGCTGTCCCAAGATGGGCTGCAATATCAAAATCCAAAGAATTGACTACGCCATTCCAACCAAAAATCTGCGGCAAGACAATCAAATGTCCCGATGAAGAAATCGGGAAAAATTCAGTTAATCCCTGTATTATTCCTAAAACAGCTGCTTGAAAAATTTGGATCACGTAAACTAAGCCCTTTCAGCAACAACAATTACGTTATCAAGCGTCCTACTACCCCGTACTATAAAAAAACTTACCTTTGAAAAAATACTATTTATAAAATTTTCGTAATCTTCCAATTCCTGCTTTCCTTTGAAAATTTTGTTAATAGTTACTCTTCCACCGTCTTTCAGCAAATTTTTTACAGAAGAGAAAAACTCGTCTGTCTCAACACCAGGTGGCGCCCTGTTACTCATAAAAAGATCTATGCATATAAGATCGTATTTAAACCTAGCTTCTTTAACAAACTTAATAGCGTCGTCAATGATGATGTTTACATTTGGTTCGTTCAAGGAAAAGTAGTTTTTTGCGATCTTAATAACCTCTGGGTCTATTTCTACCCCATCGATTGCAATAGGACCAAAACGCCTTGTAAGCATCTTGGCCACAGTCCCAGCCCCTAACCCTAAAATGAGTACTCTAGAATCCTCCCTTAAAGAAATGTCTTCGGGTATCATCCTATCCCAACAAGGTTGCCCTGTACAACCGTCAGATCTAAGAGATTGACTTTGAGTAAAACCGCCGATAATGAGGCGGCGTATTCCGGAATTTTCAGCAACTTTTATTTCACCACTAATCTCGCTTCTATCTTTGAATAGAATCTTGTCCCATATACTCATGGAGAGCCTTTGGAAGTTTTACACTGCCATCTTTTTGTTGGTGGTTTTCTAGAATTGCGATAATCGTCCGAGAAAGAGCAATTGCAGTTCCGTTTAATGTATAAACATATTTAATTTCGTTTCCTTCTCTGTATCGAATATTCAATCGCCGTGCTTGATAATCAGTTGTGTTGGACGCACTCGTAAGCTCCCTGTAAATTTTATTAACCGGATCCCAATATTCAATATCGTATTTAAGGTAAGCCGGTGCGCTCATTTCACCAGAGCAAATATTAACTATACGGTAGGGGATTTCTAGAGCTTGGCAGATTTCTTCTTGCAATGAAATTATTTCCTCGAAGGCTTTATCCGAGTCGGAAGGATTAACGAATTTGAAGATTTCTACTTTATCAAATTCATGAACTCGAAATATCCCGTGAGTATATTTTCCGTAGGTGCCGGCTTCCTTCCGGAAACACGGGGAAAAACCAGCATAATTTTTTGGTAGCTCCTTTTCGGACAATACTTCGTCGGAATGCAGACCAGCAAGAGGAATCTCTGCTGTAGCGATCAAATAAAGATCTTCGCCCTCGATTTTGTAAATATCGGGTTCTTCCCTCTTGGGAAGGTACCCCGTGCCTTCAACAAACTGTTTCCTAACAAGAGCCGGGGTAATTACCGGTGGGTATCCTTTTTTGGAGAGAAAATCGGTAACCCAATTGAGTAAAGCTAACTCTAGATTAGCTCCCAATCCCATAAGAAAATAAAATCCGTGACCTGAAATTTTTGCCGCTCTTTCCTGATCGATAATTCCCAAACTTTTTCCTAGATCCAAATGATCCTTTGGTTCAAAATCAAATTCGGTTGGCTTTCCCCATTTTTTTATTTCAACGTTATCTTCTTCCCCCTTACCTCTCGGAACATTTGGAGAAAGAATATTTGGAACCTGCTCCATATACTCGTTCAGCTCTGCCTCTACAGCTGCTAACCCTGCTTCTTTTTTCGATAGTTCTTCTTTTAGCTTTTTTCCCTTTTCGATTTCCTTTTTGGTAGCAATTTCTCGTCTACCATGCCTCAACTCTTCCACTTCTCTAATAAGCTTTCTTCTTTCCTCGTCAATTTCCAAAATATGCGCTAGATCAACAACTACGCGCCTTTTTTCAAGTATTTCTGAAACTTCTTTTAAATTATCCCTAATATAATTTACGTCTAACATACTATTTACCTGATTTTAAAATATTCCTTGCACTACTCGCAAATTTTTCCGGCACCCAAATTGTCCGGCTAGCCCCCGGAACACCAAAGACACCAGCGCCAGCAGATTCATTACCAAGCCTTGTTGGGATACCTAGGTTAGAAAGTTTTTCAATCAACATCTCTGCCATCGCCGACGATTCTGCAGTATAAACAGCAATCTCTACTAGATTTTCTTTCTTTTTAGCCATTTACAACTTCCGTAAATCTTTTCTTAACGAATTCTCTATCTAAACTCAACATAAGCCAAGCTGCTTTTGGTCCTGATTCTTTTCCGAGAAGTGCGACATAAATTGCGGAGAACGTTTCGGCGGAAGAAAGTCCTAGATCCTTACCGACTTTGTAAATTTCATTTTGGAAATCCTCCGGTCCGCCAGCTGGCGGATCTTCCAGCTCTTCTGCAATTTTTAAAAGTAACTTTCTTTGACTTTCAGAAAGTTCTTTTACTTCTTTTGGCAAGCTCTCTTTAACGCTGAATTTAACATTTTCTGGGGCGAATCTTTCAATGTAGATTTTTACGTAGCCAACACGTTTCTCAAGCGCTTTTCTTTCTTCTTCAGTTAAATCTTTTCCTTTTTGCTTTTTAGCTTCGTCGGAAATGTTGATGTTTGGCATCTGTACTAAATTAACTAAATCCCGGAATCTTAGAACAAAAATTTCCGAGGGCTGGGAGTCAGTGTGGGACAATCCCCAGACTTCTTTAATTTCTGGATCTTTCGAGACTTTTGCCGAATCAAAATCATCAAAAAGCTTTGGAATTGTGTCTGGCTCTGTCGGATCAAAATCTAAATGCTGCGCAGGCCTGGTTCTAATTATTAAAAAGCGCAGAACTACTGGTGGTAATATTTCTGAAATTTCTTTTGCTGACACCCCAATTCCCTTGGAACTACTCATCTTTTTACCAGAAACCAGGAAGTGTTCGTACGGAATGTTGTACGCTGGTTCTATTTTGAAAACCTCCTTTGCGATTGCCTCAGCAGTGTCCCGGGTGCCACCTTTTGAAATATGATCTTTGCCGGCACCTTCTACAGTAATACAGAAAGCCGCCCATTTTGCCGGCCACTCAACCCTAAATGGAAGCTTCCCGGTTCCTCCATATGGGCTAACACTACCCTCATAACCACAGCCCTTTGCCCAATCCACCTTTTTTTCGTCGCATTTATAATAAACTAGCTTACCATCCCAATCTGTAGCAATGGTTGTACCTATTTTCCCGCATTTCTCGCAGACTGGTTGGAATGGAATAAAATCGCGAGGTCTCTTTGAACCGGAAACTTTTTCGTAAATTTCTTGAATTTTTTCTGCCGAGTCTAGTGCTATTTTTATTTGCTTATCAAGCTTGCCCTCCTTATAAATCTTTGATGTCCACAAAATTTCTGGATTTGCTCCAAGCTCTTTAAAAACGTTGATGAATTCTGTGGCAAAATATTCTGCGTAAGAAACCTTGCCTTCCGGTGCTGGAACATCTTTAAGAGGAGTTCCCATATATTTTTCATATTTTTCTTTTGGTAAATAAGTGGGGAGGGAGTCCATTGGATCAAAATCGTCAATAATATAGGTGTATTTGGCTTCTACTTTTTCGGTGAGAAGCGATTTGTAAATTAGATCGTGAATGAGAACCCCACGTAAAGCGCCAACGTGAACTCTGCCTGAAGGGGTTTTGGCGTCGTTGACAAGTTGGGCTCTCCCTTTTTCTTTCAGTTTTTTCGCTATTTCACCTGCCCAAAACATACGTCTTTAGTATAGACGAATAGTAATTTGGTAGCAATAACGATTGAAGCCCCCACGGTTACCCGAAGGGGCTTCAGTTATTCTTTGCTCCAAATGCTTTCCTCACCTTCTCCTGAACTTCCAGCAGAAGCTTTCGGAGATAGAGGTCCGTTATTATCTGGTCCCCCTCGGCGAAGAAGGAGTTTAGGGAAGCCATTCCTTCGTTACCTGGCTGCTCCCGGCAGAACAAACCCCAGCTAGCCCCTACAAGCGGATGGATCTCCCGCAGGTAGCGATCTTCTCGGGTTTTCCCCTCGTAGTACTCTACCCATGCTTCCCGAAGGACATTACGAACTTTCCTACTCAGCGGCCTCGTCAACTTCCACATCGCTCTCTTCTCCTCAGCGAAAAAGAGAGTCTCCCAATCACGCCAATCCTTCACCCGTTCTCGGGCTCTTTCCCAGAAGCGCCTGATTTGAGCTCTCGTCCGCCCCTTCGAGTAAACTTGGGCGGGGTTACGATCGGTAGTCAGTATCTCGTGCAAATCGTGAGCTATTGCTTTGATCGCAAGCTTCGCGAGGTCCAGCTCAAGCCCCCTTGACAGATTGTCGAAAAACCCGAAGAAGAAAAGGCTTGCACTGTGCTCGAGACTAGACTCAAATCTCGTTTGGACATCCCTATCCGGCCAACCACTCCTAATCGTCAATTGCCAACCGGAAGATTAGCCTTAAGAGAATCCAGGAGTCTTGATTTTGCGCCATCGTTCTCTCCTCCTTCTAGGATCAAGTCCTATTAGAAACTGCCGATCGACGCAAAGGTGGAGCGTATTATATATTATTTAGGGTATATTTGCAAGCTACAGGATTACAACTTGGTGCTGTAGTAGTGACGGTCGAGGGCTTCTACAAATCTTAAAAGAAAAGGGTCGTCTACAAGTTCTTTTAAACCTAGCCAAAAAGAGGTAGGTGAAACGCTTTTGTCCTTCTTGTGATACTCCATCGCCTGCAAAACTGTCTCAATCCGATCTACTTGTCTAGCATATCTTCCTTCTTTACTTGTCCCTGTTCTAAATTCAAGCCATAAATACTTTAGTTCATGACGCTGGTAATGCGGCAGGTATTTAAAAAGCTTTTCCATGGCACTACTTTCTTTTTGCAAAGCCTCTTTCATAATAACTTCTTTTTCCTGTTTCAAACCAATCCAAGGAAAGGTCTCTATAACACGGTCTATATCTTTTAATTTTTCTAGGAAAACATCATGAGGTGTGTGATCACCAATATCTACTGTAAACAAATTGTGGATCCCCGACATTACAATCATCGCCTCTTGATCCAACCTGCGGCTTACCGAAAAGATCCAAGAAGCAAAGGCTACTAAGAATGAGTGGGAAGCAACTGATTCTGGGTCCTTCACTCCTCTCAAAACCCACCCTTTTCTTTTTATCTCCTTCAATTTGCCAATTTCGAGTAAGAATTCAATGATATTTCTGTCTTTTTTGGTTTTTACATCTCCCTTACCACTCTTAATGTATATCTGCAAACTCTCAACGAATTTCAAAAGTTGTTTGTCATAGGTAAACTCTTTAATTTGAACTAAAAACGGAGTTAGAATATCCTCTTTCACTTTATCTTTGTATTCAAAAGCTTGTATAAGATTTTCTATTTTGTCTAGAGCTCTTAAAAATTTAGCTTCCCTGGAACTGCGTTGCTGAAATTCCAACCAAAGATAATTAATCTCGTGATTAATTGGTTCAGGAAGGTTTCTAGTAAGTTTTTCCATAGCTTTCTTTTCTTCCTCTAGTCTTTGTTTAGCTATCTTACCTTTTTGATCTATTGGAGCCCGAAGGGCCAAGGCTGGGTATCTCTTTATAATTTCTTTTCTGTTTTTTAGTTCGAGCAATTTATCGTAGGGGCTTATGTAATCAATATAAACGGCTGAAAGGCTATGGACTAAAGCGAGTTTTAGAAGTCTTTTGATGTTTAAGTTTCTTTCTTTTCCAAATACCCAAGCGAGAATTAGAACCCGAAAAGCATGGTCGGCTACACTCTCTGGGTTATTTATGCCGCGGAGGAGCCAACCTCTTCGCTGAATAGTCTTTAGCCTTCCTACTTCAACAAAAAATTTTATAAATTCTTCCATAAATACCTATTATAATGCTTAAAGAGGTTGTTGCCAATACTCTAGGATATTCAACTTGTTAACTAAATCAAAATTAGGAAAGAGTCACCAAAAGAGTAATTAGAAGAAGCCAGACGGGAAATCTAATTAATCTCGATTATGGTATAAGTAGACTTAATAGTCGACGCAACAGTAACGACATCTCCTACCTTTGTTCCTATCAGTGTTTTTCCAACAGGGCTTTGATCGGAGATTTTTCCTTGCATGGGATCTGCCTCAATCGAGGAAACAATGATAAATTCATCTCTCTCGCCATTTACTTCAACTTTTACACGTGAGCCTACCTGAACTAAACCGGGTTTTTCTACTTGAGTAACTACTTTTGCATTCCGAAGTATCTCTTCAAGTTCGATTATTCTTCCTTCAATAAACGACTGTTCTTCTCTCGCACTGTCATATTCTGAATTTTCAGCAATATCACCAAATTCTCTTGCGCGGGCAATGCGTTTTGTAACTTCTTTTCTTCTTATCTTCGTAAGATCTTCGTATTCTTTTTGAAGTTTTTCTAATCCCTGTTTAGTCAGGAAAATCTTGGCTTTTTCCATAAATTCTCCTTCTGTCTGAAATAAAAAACCCCACACTGGGGACTTGGAGGTCTTTTACTTTTACCCTTAATGGTTTAGGTTTCAGGAGGAACAATAGCACAAATGGGTCGTTTTTGTCAACAACCAATCACCAAGCTAGCCTCTTAATTCGAGTAGGTTGCCTCTTGCATCTTCCAAGTAGACAGCCTTAAAATGATTATGTTACTCTGTTTAATCGTATGGAAAATAACTATAAAAACCTCAGAGTCTACAACACTATAATGGGTTTTTTACATTTGGCTCAAGGTACAACTGTACTTCTTCTTAGCAACGATTTTAAACTTCCAATAAACACAACTTATTTAAGTTTCAACTCTACTTTAAAAGTGTTGGAACCAGTTACAAAGCAGCTTTTCCAAGTCAAATTTGGAATATTGGTTGCCGCCTTTCTACTCATTTCCGCAGCCGCCCACTTTATAATCTCGACTGTTTATTACAAAAATTACCAACAAAACTTAAGTAAAGGAATAAATAAAGCTAGGTGGTTTGAATATGCTTTCTCCGCTTCGCTAATGATTGTATTGATTGGAATGTTGAGCGGAATTTACGATCTTTCAAGCTTACTAATGATGTTTGGGCTGGTAGCAATTATGAACCTTTGTGGGTTACTAATGGAACTTTACAATCAGGGTAAAGAACAGGTCAATTGGGCTTCTTTCATTGTTGGTTGTATTGCGGGTATTATCCCTTGGATTGTAATTGCGATTTATTTCTGGGCAGCAGAAATAAACGGCAGCAGCAACAATATCCCAACCTTTGTCTATTGGATTTTTGTTTCAATCTTCCTTTTCTTCAACAGCTTTGCCCTCAATATGTTTTTGCAATATAAAAAGGTGGAACCATGGAAAGACTATCTTTTTGGAGAAAGAGTGTATATTCTGCTTAGCCTAACTGCCAAATCGGCTCTGGCCTGGCAAATCTTCGCCGGCACTTTGCGCCCAATGTAATTAAATCGATTAACTAAACTCGACAACCGCCATTCAGTTTATTAGAATCTTGTTAATGACTAAATTATTAATTTACAGAGAAGATTTAAAGATACTTGTACAAGAAAAAGCAAATGAACTAACTTTGCCCAACACTGATTTGACTAATCATGAGGATATAAGATTATTTGCACTTAAAAATCTTGGTTTTTCGATCCGAAGTTTTGGACAAAGACATAAAGATATCTTGATAGCGAGAAGGATATTTGGAGACCAAAAAGAAGGATTAAAATGGGTAGGCCTAGAAGAAGCTTCCAAATTGATCGGAATGAAAGAGGAAATCATCAAAACATGGATCGATAAAGACATTGAATACTCAACAAAGAAGCAACTTGAACTTATCAAAAAAGTTTTTGATGAATTTAAGAAACAAAAGATTGATATTTTTATGTGGGGAGGTTGGGCGATTGATTTTTTGGTAGGGCATGTGACAAGACTACATATTGACATCGATACACTTGTCTGGAAAAAGGATAAAGAAAAGGTAGAGAAGATAATGGGAAATTTAGGCTTTTCGATGCAAGATAAGATACGAAAATTTCAAAATGAATATGAAGGCTTTCAATTCGATACTGATTTTGTAGAACCCTACAACAGTGACTTTATTTCCAGCAGATCACCGCAAACAAAAGGGTTAAAATGGTCAAAAGAAACTTTTTATGAAGCATTTGAAGCGAAAATGGGCGATGTCCAAGTTACAGTGATAAATCCTAAATCCCTTTATTCTTCTCTTGAGTATAAACTTAAGTTTTACAAAAGAAAGATAGGTGAGACAAGCGGACCAGTAGAAAAGACAAAGCAAGATTTGGAAACTTTAAAGAACCTGAAGCTTTATTTTCCTACTCAAAAAAGTTAAACAACTCTTTCAAATTTATTTTCGGCAACATCTCCGATATATAACCCAACCCTATTTTCATGACACTGCTCAACTAAAACTTTTCTCACTGCATCATCAAAAGAAAATCCTTGCTCAACCAACCTGTCTTCCTGTTCATTCATCCCTTTTGCGTAAGCTGACCGCCCTGCTGATTCAAAGGATGAACTTTCTTTAGTCCTTACCATCGCATACAAAGTATCTTGACCTATTACTAACCTTGTCTGATCAGCTTCACCAATGGGAAAAATCATTTTACTAAAATCTTGAGCACTTGGAGGATTACCGGAAGGATGTGTATGAATAGAACCTAAAACTTTTTTACCTCTTTCAATCTCTACCCATTCTCTTTTCGCAAAACACTTGTTAAGAAGTGCCGCATTCGAATAATTTGCGGGCACCAAAATGAATTCTTTATCTGGATGATCAGATAGAGGAACGTGCTTCCTCATAGCTTGATCAATCCCCACTATCATCATATCAGTATTGTCACCAAAAGAAGATAGATCCCAAATAGTAACTCGAACACTATCTTCAGAACCTCGATTCAATTCTCTCAAGGTTAGACCATTACTAGCATTTACATACAAAACTCCGCTAACTTCTTTGCCAGATTCCTTTGACCATTTAGCCAGGGATGAAAGGCCATATTTGATCTCATCACTAAAAGAAATTTCTTTCGGTAGCTCACCAATAGACCTTTCTTCCATAAAAAGATCTTCGGCATTGGTTGATTTTTCAGGGGGCTTATTAACTGCTGTGTCTTCAGGACCAAGACCCCTGTCCTCTGCTGATGGACCAAATTCACCTGACATAAGACAAGTATTTCAGGAAGGTTGGTTTTAGTCAAGGAAAAACAAAAAAATAGGAGAACAAGCAATCCTGGTGACGCTACGGGGGATAGAACGCTACAGCGTCCTGCGACCATTTCTCCCGATTGAATCGGGATCCGTGGACTTCGAACCCCGGTTTAGTAGGTGACCCGCCTGCCTAGATTTGGTACCGCCAGGGGGATTCGAACCCCCGATCTCAGCGTTGAGAACGCTGCGTCCTAGACCACTAGACGATGGCGGCATATTCGGGCAGGGAACCACGCTAGACGATAGCGTCAAAACTTAAAACAGAGAGATTAGATTATATATTTTTTCGCTTTTGGAGTCAAAGTTTGGAATCCAAAACAAAGTAAACTATCTTGACAATTATTAATCAAATAAAGTACCCTAAAGCAAGGAGGCTGCCCTTTTTATTAGGGCAGAAATTATGCCCGAAGCACCAAATGATCCATTAAATAATCCAACACCGCCTGCAGGAAACCCCGCGGTTGGAGGGTCGGTAAGCAACTCAACGCCAACACCACCGCCTTTAGACCCAATTGCACCAGCACCGGTTGATCCAGCTCCAATCACGCCTAACCCAGCACCGTCTGCTCCAGATCCAGTAGCTACTCAACCAACTGTTCCTCTAGCACAAGAAACAGCACCGCCTTCAGCTCCCGCGATTGACCCAGTCTCTAGCCCACAAGCGGCTCCTGAACCAGCAGCGACGCCTCCTCCAACAAGTACTGCTCCTACCACCAATCCGATGGTAACTAGCGATCAACCAGCAACTCAAGGGGCACCTGGAGAAGAAGTTGGGCCATCTTGGCTTCGCCCAACCCCTGAACAAGGCGGCCAACCTCAAGCAGAACCACAGCAAGCTCCAGATCTTCCACCACTAACAGATGTGCCACCACCTTGGCAAGTGCCTGCAGAAAACGCCCCAGCGGAAACCCCACAACCGATTGCTGAAGAGCGTCATAGTGGTTTTCCGGTAGCTATATTTATAATTTTAATACTAGGAATTATTGTAGCTATTGGTGCCTGGTTGTTCATAAGTGGTAATCTGGGTTTTCCCTTTACCGGATAAGTAACCCTTCAGGCGCCAAAATTTCTTACTCTCTCGTGAAAATCGTCTAACGCTTTCTTAAGTTCTTTTTCATTAAAATCCGGCCATAGAGTATCCGTAAAATACAATTCTGAGTATGTTCCTTGCCAAAGCAAGAAGTTGGAAAGCCTTTTTCGCCCACCTGTTCGAATAATTAAATCTGGTTCAGGAATCCCTGCTGTGTATAGATTGGAATTTATAGCATCTTCACTTATTTCCTGTCGGTCGGAAACCACTTTTCTCACAGAAGAAATTATCTCGTACCGACCTCCGTAATTTATTGCTGCAGTGAGAATCAGTTTATTGTTTTTAGAAAGCTTGTCCTCTACATCCTTGAACGACTTAATAACATTTTTTGGTAGCTTACTTAGATCGCCAATGAATTTTAACCTTACACCATTTTCGTTAAGAGAGGAAAATTTACTTTTGGTCATTTTTAGCATGGTATTAAATAAAAATGATATCTCAATAGATTTTCTAGATTTTAAATTTTCTGTAGAAAGAGCATAAACTGTTAGATACTTGATGCCGATTTTTGATGCTACTTCGACAATTCTTTGTAGGTTCTCCGCCCCAGCCTCGTGGCCAGCACTGGAAGGAAGGTTTTTATTGGCCGCCCAACGACGGTTTCCGTCCATTATTATTCCCACGTGTTTTGGAGCATTGTTTTTTTCCATAAAGAAGATTATATATCGCCAGAGAAACAACAGCAATCTAACACCTAGCTAATAGAAACAAGGTCTATTATTTTGACTAAAATTACCAAAAAAGTTAAACTTAAAATACAAATGCGAAAACCTGCCCACCTACCAATAAAAAGGCTAAAGCCTTCGAATGGAATTGTGAATTTAAATCCGTTCAAAGAAGATGATTTTGCATCGGTACTAAAAAATACCATCAACAAAGTGGTGGCTTCGGGGCTTCCCCCAGATTTAAAAGAAGAAACTAAAGAGACTCTCACACGGCTAAACCGGGCGATGGAGCATTCCTTTTACCAAACAGAGTTTGAACAAACGACAAAATATATAGATTGGTTACTACAATTACCTTGGAATAGACGAACAAAGGACAATCTTGACCTAGTAAAAGGGCGGCAAGCTTTAGACAAAAATCACTATGGATTATCTTCAATTAAAGAGAGGATCCTAGAATATCTAGCTGTTTTAAAAATACAATCCGATAAAGACGAAGATAATATAATCCGTTTTTCTCGCTCTCCTGTACTCTGTTTTGTTGGTCTACCAGGTACAGGTAAAACGTCGCTTGCGGCTTCAATTGCTGAAACCTTAGGACGTCAGTTTATTAGAATTCCAATGGGTGGTATGAGCTCACCACTTTTGTTACGCGGCCAACCAAGAGCCTACCCGGAAGCTGAACCTGGATTAATAATTAAGGGCTTGCGCCGTGCTGGTACAAAAAACCCAGTCATACTGCTTGACGAAATTGATTCAATAGCAGAGGGTGCGGAAAGTGACATAATGGGCGTGCTACTGGAATTACTGGATCCCGAGCAAAATAACGCCTTTACTGATTATTACGTTGATTATCCCTTTGACTTATCGGAAGTACTTTTTATAGCTTCCGCCAACAAAATTGGAAACGTGACACCTGCAGTATTGGATCGTTTGGAAATAATAATCATGCCCCGTTACACAGATGATGATAAAATTCGTATTGCCAGAGATTATTTATTTCCTAGAGAGCTGGCTATAGTTGGCTTAGAAAAAAATGTAGTTAAGATTTCAGATGACGCATGGATTCATATAATAAAACCTTTTGGTTATGACGTAGATATTCGTGCTTTGCAGAGAACAATAAATGGAATTTTACGTAAAGTTGCAAAGAAATCTATCGAAGGAAAACTAACTTCATTTGATATTAATGCCGCGAACCTCGCTGAATTCCTCCCCGAATTTATCTAGCGGATTATTCTTTAAGAATTTCCAAAAGCTGCTCGTGGATTTTGCCGTTGGTCGCTAAAATATCTTTTGATTCTAGGGACCACGGTTTGCCACTCAATTCTGTCACCTTACCACCTGCTTCTTCTACAATTAAGACTCCGGCAGCAAAGTCCCAAGAGCTTGGCGGAAAGACAATTGAGGCATCTAAAACCCCACTTGCAACATAGCAAAGGTGCAAAGCTGTACTACCAAGCATTTTTGGAGTTCTAGTAGAAAGTTCTACTTTTGAAAAGGTTTTTACAAATTTCTCCTTTATATACCAAGGGCGAGTATAACCAATCATCGAGTCTTTAAGTTTTTCTGTGGCTGTAACTCTTATTATCGCATCATTTAACCTTGCGCCTTTGTTTTTCTCGGCAACATACAAATTTTCATGAACTGGGTCATAAACAACACCAACTTGTACTTCATTTTTAACCACTAACGCAATTGAAACGGCAAAAAGAGGAAGATGAGTGGCGTAGTTTGTGGTACCATCCAAAGGATCTACTAGCCAGAGGTATTCTGAGTCTTTTTTCGAAAAACCGCTTTCTTCTGCGTTGATGGAATGGGTTGGGAAGTTTTCTTTAATAATCGAAATAATTTTGTTTTCAGAAAGTTTATCGATTTCGGTTGCCCAACTAGCGTCTTGCTTAAGAGTTGGCTTATTGGCCTTGTGGTAATTTTCTTTTAAAATCTTTCCGGCCTCTTTTGCAGCTTTTATTGCAACTTCAAGGTACAAGCTTACCTCCAATTACTTTTGAAACTTCAGATATTCTTTTTTCCAAGTCCTCTTTTTTGGTTGTTTCCACATTTAACCTAACGAGTGGGTCGTTCAGTGATGGCCTAACATTAAAATGCCAGTCGGGAAATTCGACCGAAACTCCATCTAGAAAGTAAGCATTCGGCATATTTTTATAGACTTCCTTAATTGATCCAATGGTTTTTTCCCGATCAGAAACCTCAAAATTTATTTCACCAGAAGGATAATATTCACCAATTTCGGATAAAAGAGCGGAGAGGGGCTTTTTTTCCTCTGTCATAATGTCCAGTATTGTTAGGAATGGGATCAAGTCATTTTCAGCATAATATGTATGCTTATAGTAATAGTGCCCACTGAGTTCACCTGCAAAAAACGCATCTACTTCACGGTTTTTTTGTTTTATAAAAGCATGCCCAGTTCTCTGCATAATCGCCCGACCGCCTAATTTCGTTACCCAATTCTTGACAGCCCAACTAGAAGGAGTATTGTAAACAACAGCGACCCCTGGGTTTCTTTTTAGGAAATATTTGGCAAAAAGAACGGTAATAAAGTCACCCGGTACAAGATCCCCTTTCTCATCAATAAACATTATCCTATCCCCATCTCCGTCCCACATTACTCCAAGATCAGCTTTTTCTTTTAGAACCGCTTCTCGTGCCTCCTCTCGGTTTTCTGGAATCAATGGATTTGGGTCATGAGCTGGGAAGTCTCCATTCGGTTCAAAATTGAGTTTAATAACATCACTATTCAGCCTCGGAAGTATTTTTTCCAGCGGCTTAAACATCGGACCACTACTTGAATCAAGAACCAGTTTAAATTTTGCTATTTTTGCAGGGTTTATAAATCTACATACGCTTTCTACATAATCATCCACAATATCTACTTTCTTAATTGATCCTTTTGGCCCAACGCTGGTAAAATTGCCTGCCAGGGCTATATTGCGCAGTTCTTCTATTCCTGACCCCGACCCAATAATATCAGCATCCTTGCGAACCATCTTAAAACCATTGATTTCTCTTGGGGTGTGGGACGCCGTAATATTAACAGCAGCGTCATAATCGTATCTTCCTGAGGCAAAATAAACCATACTAGTAGTCGTAATTCCTAAATCAAAGACATCTACACCAGCATCGCCAAGGCCTTCCGTAAATTTTTCGAAAAATTTATTTGCTGAAAGACGAGTATCGCGACCAACTAGTACTTTTTTAGGTTTGAGGTATTCTGCAAAAGCTCGAGCAATTATGTAAACCTGCTCGGTGTCTATTGGGGCTAGAATTGTTTCTGGTTTTCCGACTATTCCAAAATAAATACTACGTTTATCAACTAACCATGGCACAATTCCTCTTATATCGCAGTCACGAAAAAGTCTTGGGTTTATTATCGACATTTAACCTCTTGAAACTTAGATTATCGAGCTAGAAAGCAAGATCTATTATAACCAAGAATGAATAGCGGGGGCAAGTTTAAGCGTTTATTTCTGCTGGCTTAATTTTTTTAACAACCCTTAAAGCCAATTCATAGCCCCCAAAGAAAACGCCTGTGTAAAATAAATCGCCGAGAAGTGTGTTTCGGAAAAATGGAATGGCTAAAGTATAGCAAGTGGTCAATCCCACAAGGTTTTTTGGATACCAAGCAAACCAAACTGCAAAATTAGTTACAAGAAAAAACAAAAGAGATGAACCAATTGCGGCGAAAATAACATTTGTCGGCGACTTCCTTTTCGAAAGACCTAAACCAATTAAACCGGTCAACACAAAAGAGCCGTAAACTGAAAACATTACGATAGGGGAGTAAAAACCAATGAATAGATCACTCACCAACATTGCGACAATTGGCACCAAAAGGGCATATTTACGGTTTAAATAAACGCCTCCAAATAGAGCCATAGCAGCGATTGGGGTGAAGTTTGGCACATGTGGTATCAAACGTAATGATACCGCAATGAAAATTATCAATAATGGATTGACCAATCTTTCGGCACACTTCTTCAAAATTTCCATACCATATTAATAGATAGTAATATAGTGGCCTAAAACTTACTAAGACGCCACTCTATTTTATCCCCGTCGCGAACTACATAAGAACCTGCACCCACTTGAGAAGATTTCCCATTAATGATCAATTCCCAATATTCGTTTTTGGAAGAGTCCGCTTTCTCGCCGTTTATAGCGGTTACAAAAGCATCTTTGCCTTCTCCGGTTTTCTCGACAGTTGCGACGCTAGAAGTCAGATCCAAAGCTGTCTTGTCTTCTTCGATTTCTACATCTTTAGCTGTTTGACTGCTTAAAATTTTCTGATCTACAGCAGAATTGATTATTATACTTACTTTTATTTTATTTATCTCTTCTGCTTGATTATTTGTTGCGGAGGCAACTTCACCACTACGCCGTACATTAACAATAGCCGAATAGGCACCAATTACTGTAAAGGCTATTAAAACTACCGCTATTAACTTATTATTTTGATTATTTCTCATAAATATGGCCACAAAAAACCAGCCTCGCAAAATTAGCTGGTTGCACATTCACCTCCTTTGCGCGAAGTGTCCGCCAGCTGGCGGATCAAAGGCGGGGTTCTGGGTTTTACCACGATTAAACATTGAACTTGTTCGATGTTTAACGCCTACAAAAAGCAGGCATTTTATCGGGGTTACAGTAGCGGCACTCCCCTGGAATCTCACCAGGCTTCACCCGTTTTCCTCTGAATTAAATTTTTAATGTGAAACTACTTTACAAAAAATTATCTCTAGCTGTCAATCTAGCATTCGCTATTCCCGCAAGAATAGAATCGCTCGTAGCTTATGCCTTTTCACTTCGTTTAAAGCCAGCTACTCCGCGTCCTTATCTTGCGCTAACATTCACTGTTACCGCAAGAATAGCACTTTTTGCAGCCTTCTTCGTAGACAAAAGCGGCTACACCGCATTTTGGACAAATATCACGTCGAGTTTCTATTTTTAGTGATTTTGTAGATACAGCCGGCTGTACCACCATCGGTTCTTTTATCTCCACCGGTTTTTCTTCTTTCTCAGTTTCAATCTTGCCGTTACCATTTCCATTTTCTCCAGTCTCAAGTATTGGTCTCAGACCTTGTTCCGACAGATACTCTGACAAAACTTTAGAAACAGCATCTGCCAGGGAGTAAACTCGATCCATACCAAAACCTCGCTGGCTTGAACCACCGATACCTGTTAATTGGTTTACTATCTGCCGAGCAACTTCTTTAGGAGAGTAGCCAGACGGTATACGAAGAGCCAGAGAAACTAATCTTCCAATGGCTTCGGCATCGGCAGCGATATCACTTCCGGCCTTACCGACAGTTATAAAAACTTCAAAAGGATTGCCCTCGCTATCAGCATTAATTGTCACAAAAGCGTGCCCCACCGGAGTAGCAATTCGGCGGGTAATTCCTTGCAAATAATCTGGGCGCTTTCTTAAGTGTACGGGATAATTGATATTTGGAGTTGAAACTTTGGTTGGTTGTTTCTGTTCTACTTCTTTTGTCTTCTTTTCGCTCTCAGCATGGGAAAGCACACCTTCTCTACTACCGTCACGCATATAAGTAATTCCCTTACAGCCAAGTTCGTAGGCTAAATTGTAAAGTTTTTTAACATCTTCAACACTATGGGTATTTGGGGCATTAACGGTTTTAGATATCGAAGCGTCTGTATATTCTTGAATTGCCGCTTGCATTTTAACATGTTCCTCTGGGGTAAGTTCGTTTGCTGAAACAAAATAATCTGGGTGAGACTCTCCTGGGTGTTCTTCCTGCCATTTTTTATAAAGTGGGTGGTAAATTATATGTTCGCCGATCCTATCACGCCGAATCATGGTAAAGTCAAAAACAGGCTCTATGCCGCTTGAAACATCGCTAAACAAACTGGTACTCCCCGTTGGGGCTTGGGTCAACAAAACTGAGTTACGGATACCGTTTTTTACAATTTTACTCCTTATACTTTCTGGCAATTTTTTTATGAAGGGACGCTGAAGGTATTTCTCTTTGTCAAATTTTTGAAAAATCCCCTTCTCGATAGCTAAATCTGCACTTGCATCGTAGACCGCATCTCTAATTATCTTGTATATTTTATGTACAACCGATATGCTCTCATCACTACCGTATCGCAACCCCATCAAAATCAGAGCATCGCCCAAGCCTAAGGTTCCCAAACCAATTCGACGTGTATCAAGCTGAGTTTCTTCATTTTCTTTGTAGTAGTACCCAGTGGCATCAATCACATTGTCCATAAAGCGGACAGCTTTACGAACAGTGTCCTCCAGAAACTCATAATCCATCTTTCCATCTTTGACAAACTTAGTTAAATTTATGGATCCTAAATTGCAAACAGCCCAGGGACCTAGCGGCTGTTCACCACAAGGATTGGTGCAAATAAGTTTTTCAAAATACCCGGTATTGCTTTGCTTATTCGCCCTCTCCATAAAATAAATACCCGGTTCAGCCGATTCCCAAGCAGCTTGGCAAATCTTGTCCCAAATTTCTCTCGCCCTAACAGTTTTGTAGACTTTGACATTTTTACCAAGAGCAATCCAGTTTTCTAAGTTGCCGTCCCAAATCTTGTCGTAATCTGGCTCATCAATATCCGGAAAAACCAAATCCCAGTTTTTATCTTCTTTCACAGCTTCCATAAACTTGTCAGAGATACAAATTGAAAGATTAGCTCCATTTATCCTCGTCAAATCCTTCTTTACCTCTATAAATTCAACCACATCCGGATGCCAGTCATTTAACATCAGCATCAAAGCTCCCCGCCGAGTCCCCCCTTGTTGAATAACATCATGGGTAGCTGTCGAATAGAGGGCGGCCCAGTTTACCGGCCCAGAGCTAGTACCATTTACTTTCTTTACCCTAGCACCACGGGGGCGAAGAGAAGAAATGTTAACACCCGCTCCGCCTGAACGGCTAAAAATATCAACCATCACTTTTAAGTTATCGAGTATGCCATCTCGCGAATCGTGGGGAGAGGGAATCACGAAACAATTGTAAAAAGTTACCTCATAAGGTGTTCCTGCTCCTGAAAGGATCCTTCCACCGGCTACAAATTTGAAATCTTTCAGAATATCATAGAATTTAACTGTAAACTCTTTTCTCTTTTTCTTTGTTTTTTCGACTTGAGCAATTCCAGCTGCTACACGTCTCCACATCTGCTCGGGATATTTTTCGGTTGGATTTCCACTCTCATCTTTAAGGGAATAGCGATCCATAAAAACTTTTTCCCTCATACCGTCTAGAGTGGTTTGGGATGGATCAATAATTAAAGCCTCAAGCTCATTTTGTAACTTTTGACTAAATTTTCCGCGGCTAATTTTTGCCCTCATACAATCTTTCTAAGCCGATCTAATTGGTTTATCTGAATTTAGCAAGTTGTGAACTTCTTTTTCAAAAGATTCTAGATCCTCAAATTGGCGATAAACCGAAGCAAATCTGATATAAGCTACCTTGTCTAGAACACGCAACCGTCTCATGACCATCTCTCCAATCACGCGGCTGGAAATTTCTGTGGTCTCTCGTTTTCTGAGATCTTGTTCAATTTCGCTAACTGTTTCTTCAATTGTTTCCATAGAGATAGGCCTTTTCTCACAAGCTTTTTTTAGACCCATTAGAAGTTTATCGCGATTAAATTGTTCTCTCCGACCATCTTTTTTTATGACAGCCAAATCAACCGTATCTACTCTCTCATATGTGGTGAAACGCTTATTACATTTCAAGCATTCCCGCCGTCTCCTGACTGAAGAAAGATCCTCGGAATCCCTTGAATCCAAAACCTGATTCTCGTTATGGGCACAATAAGGACACTTCATAGCTTTAACCTTCAAAAAAATTAGACTCTGTCCTAGAAATTCACCCGCTTCGCATCAAAAAAGAGGCCAAAACAAAGTTTACTGAAAGCTCGCCAAGCACAATATGTTGAGTCTATAAATAACTGTAACACCAAGATCTTGAGATTGTCAAGATAGTTTGAGACCCTTTGTAGCAG
The DNA here is from genome assembly GCA_001816655.1 of Candidatus Woykebacteria bacterium RBG_13_40_15. GTDB lineage: Bacteria > Patescibacteriota > Microgenomatia > Woykebacterales > RBG-16-39-9b > RBG-13-40-15. Next base: position 69,458 of record MHCP01000030.1, read on the forward strand.
AAGTTAACCTTAGGTTATAGTAACTAACAAAAAACCTCTTATACTGCTTGCTTTAATATTCCTCAAGCCAACTTTCTGCATCAAGGGCGGCTTTGCAGCCAGCAGCGGCAGCGGTTATAGCTTGTTGATATCTAGAATCCATTGCATCTCCTGCGGCAAACACACCAGGAACTGAAGTTTTGGTCTGATCTCTAACAACAATAAAACCTTTATTATCCAACTCTACTTGCCCTTTTAGGAAGCCTGTGGCTGGATTGTGTCCAATGGCAATAAACAAACCATCAATCCTTAAATCTTCTTCTTTCTGTGATTTTAAATTTCTTATCTTCACGCCTTCAACTTTACTCTCGCCTAAAATTTCTTCAACAACACTATCAAAAATAACTTTAATATTTTTGGTTTCGAAGACTCTATCTTGATTTTGGGCGAAAGCATCAAGCCCGCTACCTCTATGGATTAAAACAACCTCGCTTGCAATTTTAGATAGATAAGTCGCTTCCTTAGTAGCAGTATCCCCACCTCCAACTATTGCTACTTTTTTACCTTTAAAAAATGGGCCGTCGCAAATGGAACAAGCGGAAACTCCTTGTCCAATAAGTCTCTGTTCGCTTTCCAAACCAAGCCAATTAGCGGCTGAGCCTGTCGCTACGATTAAACTTTTTGATTTGTATTCTTTTTCTTTTGTAAAAACTTTGAAGGGCCTTCCCGACAAATCGACTTTTATTGCTTCTTCACAAACTATTTTCGCTCCCAAGATCTCTGCTTGTTTTTTAGTTTTCACCATCAATTCTGCGCCAGAAATACCTCCCGGAAACCCAGGAAAATCTTCCACCTTTGGGGCCATTGTAATTTGCCCACCAGGTTTGCTGCCTTCAAAAACAATAAAATCCAGATCGCTTCTTGCAGCATAAATTGCTGCAGTTAAACCTGCCGGTCCGCCGCCGATAATAATGATATCAAAGGTTTTGTTTTCCATGAGAATAATAATACCACAAAAACTTAAGCAAGCCTGGAAAGTTGTTCTTTAAAGAAATCTACATTTGGAATAGGCCCGGGGTTTGTATCATAAATGGCCGCTAGGTAGAAACTTACCCAAGAGGAAAAAATTATTGCCTCAAATGCACCGGTCTGTCGATCTTTCCCGGAAAGTTTGTAAGTAACATATTCAAACCCTTTATTTGTTAAAAGATCTTTTGTTACCGCGTAGCGTTTATGAATTTTTTGGTCGTAATTATCAGTTTCCAAAAAAACAAATTTAATTACTTCTTTCAAGCTATCTGGAAACGAAATCCCTTCTAACAAATGGTGATTCGCTTCCGGTATTAGAAAATAATTTGAGAAAACTTTAGCATTTTCATTCAGATCGTTAGCAAAAATAGGGGCATTACCTGCTAAGAATTCTGAGGCAAAAATAACTGGGATTTTGCCGTTTAGCGCAGTTGCCAATGCTTTTGCGGCGTTTTTTTCTACAGGTATTTCTGGGCCAAGTTGCATTTTTTCAATTGAATTCAAGACTTTTTCTAAATCTTGGTCTGTAAAATTCAAAAACCCCAATTTTGCAAAGACCCCCAAAGTAGCCCCAATAGAATAGCCCAACCCAAGTCTTGGTTTTCCTGATGGATTGTATTTTGAACCAAACTGGTAAAAAGGTAGGCTTTTCTGCTTTAGCTCTTCAACTAGCTTCCCTCCCGAGGATATCCCCAATATTTTTGCTTCCCTTTTCTGACCATCGGAAAAGGCCGACAGTGTTTCTTCCGTATCGCCAGAGTAACTAGAAACGACTAACAGGGTATTTCCTTTCACAAATGTCGGCAGGAAATAATCGTTTACAATTTGAAGTGGTAAGGAAAGATCGAAAACACTGCGAACAAAATGCGCACCTAAGCAGCTGCCGCCCATACCAGCAACTACAATATTTTTTACATTTCGATACTCTAGAGGAATTTCAACTAATCTTAGCTCTTGCCAAGCTGTTTTTAATTGATCTCCGAAAGATTTTATCGATTCTACCACATTATTGCTGTCGAGTTTTTTTATCTCTTCAACATCGTCTAGTGTCATAATTCACCCTTTTGTTGACTCTACCATTTAAATCTTGCGGACGTCAAACCAACCCTCAAGCAAATGTTGAATAATTACCCCTTCCAGCTTATCAACGCTAAAGTAACTCATGAATATTTTGTTCCAAAGCGCTTCTCTAAAATGGTAATAATACCTATCTTTAAAATTCTTATTGTTCATAACGTTCATTATATTGTCCATAAAATTGAAGTTAACCAAATCTTGCTCACCACTAGAATTTGGTAACCACAGGGCTAGATAATTTGTATGCTCCCAAATCTTAAAATCCAAATTTGGCTTCATTTTCCCAATCTTGAAAAAGGTGTGAGAGGCACCGCGGTGATAAAGAGCTTCTGGATTGACATGCGCTGTCCCAAGGCGAGGGTCCTCCGGACTATATTTATACAAATAACGCTGGATTATTAGCCATTTATTTGGATCATTATGCGATAAAGAAATATCAGGCACATCACAACGGAGAGCTGAGACCATTTTTTTACCAAAGAGAGGCTGTTCAATTTGGTGCTTAAAATATCCGGAATAAGTAAGTATTTCGTCAATGTAATGATTCGTCATCACAAACATATAAAGAGTGGCTGCTTCGGTAATGTTGTCTTTTGGAATTACGAATATTACCCCAAGCTCTTTCAGATGACTCATTGAGTGTAACTTTTCTTTAAGAAACCTTTCTGCAAGCTGCTCCCATTTGCTTCTGTCCAAAACTCGTATCTCAATTGGTCTTTCCTCAAAATCATCCTTTGAAAGTCTTCTGTAGGCTGCTATATACGTGGCATTCATCCAGTCAGAAGGTTCTGCAAACCGAAGAGCTGCATAGATTTCAAAAAGATCCTCATTTTCCAACATTTTATCAACTGACGGATACCCCAAATTCTCCAGAATATTCTTTGGGGGGTTTTCGCGCATTAGCCTTTCAGCAACATTCCTCTTTATAAAAAAGCCCGTCCGATCTTGATGCAAGGCTAGAGCTGCAGACATTAAATTATAACAACCTTTACTCTCTAAGTAACTAGGGTGGCCCAAGGCCTCAAACATCTGTTTATCCAGCTTTCGTACACACTCCTTAATCGTTGTGTAGAGCTCTTCTGCTTTTGGATAGGTAAGACCGAGCCCTGTTAATATTCTTCCAGCTTTTTCATGGTTTTCTTCGTAAAACCGCTCCAGAACCTGCTTTTTGTCAGTTATTTTCTCTAGCGCGTCAATGTTTCGTGAGAAAATATCGGGATCAATATTTAATTGAGTTGAAAAAAATTCAGCTACTGTACTTTTCATTTCTCTAGCCCACTTCAGTGGTCGCAGTATTCGAGAGTACCAAAATCATTAAGCGATTAGCGAAAATTATTTTGTTACAAAGAATACTATTTGACCTTTTGCTTACTAATTGGTAATTTTTCCCTGAACGGTCTTTCTCCCAAACGCAGTATCCCTTTCTTTGCTCCGAAGAAACTAACGACGGACGATGAGTTATCAATAGCAAGTTCTAGGGCACCTTCAATATTTTCGTATTTTATTAACCCAACAATAAAGCCGGATGCGAAAGCATCACCTGCCCCAGTGCGATCAACAGCGCTATTACTATGTGTGCCAATGTGATAAAAATAGTTGCCGTCACAAGCCGTAGCTCCATTTTCCCCGTCTGTAACCACTCCAATCCCGGCAGCTAAAAGACAAGTTCTGTGGGTCAACTTTTCTTTATCATCGAATGAAATACCTGTGAGTTCGCTAGCCTCTTCTCTATTCATTATAACAACATCCGCTTTAGCAAAAATTGGCCTAAGAACCCGAAGACCACTTTCTAGTTCCCCACCTCCGGGAATCAAGGCAACCTTAGTTCCCTTTTCTTTTGCTTCTTTCACCAGAGAGTTCAAAAGCTTGATATTTCCACCAAGACTAGTAATAACAAGCCACTTTGAATCTAGGCTCTTTGGAAAATCTTCTTCGCAAAAGTCCCCACTTGCACCTCTGAAAACAAGGATAGTTCGCTCACCATTTTTTACAACGAGAATAATCGAATAGCCAGTGTAGTTTTCTCTATCTTTAATAACAAATTCGGTACTGACACCATCTTTTTCTAATGACTCGGCCACAGCCTTACCTCCGGGATCATCTCCAACTCGGCAAATGCAAGCTGTATTTAATTTTTGTCTTGCGAAAGTAACTGCGGTATTTGTCGCTCCTCCACCTGTTTCAAAAATAAGCTCCTCAACATTTAATTTACTGCCAAGAGGAAGAGGTAAATTAAAACCAGTTGGGGAAGAGCGGTCACGCTTAGGTTTAAACTCTTTTGATTTTAAGAAGACGTCTCTTGTTGCAGAACCTACAGTTATTACATCAAACATTGGACAGATAAACCTTTCAAAATAAGTATAGCATTCTCCGTAACCAAATTCTTTCCCTAATCGTTCAAGTAGATCGCTTTGCGTTCTGCGACCATTTCATGGACTAAATTTGGGTACTCTCAAATGCTGCGACCACTTTGTGGACTAAAATAGATGTGCTCAATTTGTGAAGAAGAAACTAAAAAACTTTGTCCTCACTCAATCAAAATTAACCATTAGGATAGCGGATTTCTACCATTCAGACTTTCTTTTTTTGGTATAATATGAACATATAGACTCCGAAAGGCGGTGAAACTTATGAAAAGATCTGCCAGCTTTTTATTAGCGTTCTTACTTCTAGCTTTCCCATCCACTGTTTTTGCTGTGAGCGAGCAAGATAGTCAAGTCCAAAATCAAACTCAAACTTCAACCCAAAACCAGGGTGATGACCAACAAATCCAGACCCAAACACAGGAGCAGGAATCCCTAAAGGCTACCTCTAGCGCTAACCAAAACAAAAACCAAACTGCTCAGCAAAACATGGAAAGGGTTCAGGAACGCTTTCAAGCCCTTCTTCAAATCCAAACTTCAGGCAGTGTTGGTGACCAGGTAAGAGTACAGGCACGAGCACAAATCCAAACTCAGGAGCAAATTAGAGAACAGCTAAATAAAGTTGAGGCTAGAAAAGGGTTAATTAAATTCTTAATTGGCCCTCATTATCCTGGCCTAGAAAACCTAAAAGAGCAGCTTGAGCAAAACCAGCTAAGAATAATGCAGCTTTATCAACTGCATAGCCAGATCCAAAATCAAGGTGACAAAACGGCTATCCAGTCAGCGATAGAAGCTTTGATTCAGGAAAATACTAGCCTTCAAGATAAGATCAACGAACAGGATAAATCCTTTAGTTTGTTAGGTTGGTTGCTCAAATTATTCGTTCGCTAGAATCGGCTGTTTTATTCGACAACCTTACCGGCGGAAACGAATATGTCGATCTTGTGTTCGAAAACTGACTGAATTGCGGAGATAACATCTGGCATTAGTTTTAGCCCACGAAGTGGTCGCAAACTTATGCGGACTCAGTTTTTCCAGCCGACCCAAAAATTTCAATTTTGCGCTCTACAACGGCTTGGATCGATGTTATAACGGTCGGCATAAGTTTTAGGAGCGGTAGCGACGCAAGATTATGCGTAATTAGCCTTACCGACTGAGCCGAATATGTCTATTTTATGCTCAACAACCTCTTGAATCGCACTTATAACGGTTGGCATAATTTTATAAACCGCGTATTCTTCCGGTTTTTCACTCAAAACTTTTTCCGTAGTGTCTCTAAAAGCTTGCCGCAGTTCCGTATTGATGTTAACTTTTACAATTCCCCCAACTTTTATTGCTTCCTTCACCTGTTCATCGGAAATTCCGCTCCCCCCGTGCATTGATAGGAAAGTGCCTGGAAGAGCTGCTCTTATTTTTTTCAAAAGATCGAAATCAACCTGTTTTTCCTGCCCCTCAAAAATCCCATGATAGTTGCCAAAAAATGCAGCGAAAATGTCTATTCCTGTCTCCTCAACAAATTCTTTTGCCTTCTCTGGGTTAGTTAAAGCTTTTTTTATCTCATCTTGCGACAATTTTCCGCTATGTACCCCCGAAGAGCCAGCGATATGATCTATTTCACCTTCGACAGTAAGTCCCTTAGCGTGGACTTTTGGAACAACTTCTTTGGCAATTTTCAAATTTTCCTCGTAAGGCAACTTGGAACCATCAAAATGAACCATATCAAAGCCAGCTTTAATTGCCTTTTCAATACCAGCCTTATCCGGGCAATGATCCAAATTTATAAGAATTGTTGCACCTTCCTCCCTCGCGTTGTCAACAAGATCAACAATGTTATTTACACCAACAAACTTTTCTTCTCCAGAAGAAAATTCCATAATAACCGGTGCTTTTTTGTTTTTTGCGGCTGCCAAAACTCCCTTGAAAATTTCAAGATTATCAATATTAAAAGCCCCCAGGGCAAAACCTTCTGCTTCAGCTTTTGCTAACCATTTTTGAGCGTTCATGACGTGCCTTTTCTTTTTAAAACTGTCCTTACGGCCTCCTTAATATCTTTTACACCCATCCCATACTTGTCCAGTAACTCTCTCGGATGTCCAGACTCACCAAATGTATCTTTTACCCCAATTCTTTCAATTGGAACAGGATAGCTCTCAGCTAAAACCTCGGCTACTGCTCCACCAAGACCACCATCTATTTGGTGTTCCTCCACTGTAACAATTGCGCCTGTTTCTTTAGCCGCTTTTGCAATTCCAAGCTTGTCAATTGGTTTCACCGTATGGTTGTTGATAACTTGCACGCTAATTCCCTCTTTTTCTAGTTCTTTTGCAGCCAAAAGGCAGTAGTAAACCAATGGGCCACAAGCAATAATGGTTACATCTTTTCCTTCTCTGAAAATTTCCGCTTGGCCGAATTTAAAAGGTGTTGCCTCTGTTGTAATTACTGCAGTTTTTCCCCGGGCAAAGCGAAGATAAAGCGGGCCTTTGTGCTCTGCAACATAAACAGCTGCTTTTCTAGTCTCGATGTAATCACACGGAACAACCACAGCCATATTCGGCAAAACTCTCGCTATCGCAATATCTTCCAAAGCTTGATGAGTTGCTCCATCACCACCAACACTGATTCCAGCGTGAGAGCCAACTATTTTTACATTCGCTTTTGAATAACAAACGCTGACTCTAATTTGATCCCAGGTTCTTCCAGGAGCAAAAACTGCCAGAGACGAGGCGAAAGGAATTTTCCCGTTTAAAGCAAGCCCTGCTGCAATTCCAATCATGTTTTGCTCGGCAATACCACACTCAAAAAACCTCTCAGGAAATTTTTCCGCGAAAGAATCTACGCGGGTTGATTGCTTAAGGTCTGCGCTCAATGCAACAACATCCGGGTTTTTCCCAGCCTCAAGTAAACCTTCCCCATAACCATCCCGCATCGAAATTTTCTCGATGTCGGAATCAAAAATTTTTGAATTTAGGACAGTTTCCCTCATTTATTCGCCTTGGCCGCCACATTTAGGTACCTTCTAGTCACCAAAACCAATCCAATCAGTACAACAACTAATTCCAAAAAGAGCCACCTCTTATCAACCGCGGTCATTCCCCGGCCGGCACCATAAAGGATCGTGAAAATTCCACCAAAGACAAGCCCTGGCCCTACTGGTCCCATCGCCTCACTAAGAAACAATGCCCCACCAGCAAGCGCAACAAAACCAATTATTGTAATTGGAATAAAGACGTTGCGATTATACGTCTCATTTTCTTTCTGGAAATCCTTGTTGCATTTATCCATCTCGGCTTGTTGATCTTCAGTCGGTCCGTCCTTGCCAAAGTTTCTCTGCATAATTGATTCGCAGTTTTCGCTCATTTGTGGAGAAGGGTAAAAAGCCTCTATTCCAAGGCCGACCATCAACGGAAAAACTACTGCAATCGCCAACCCAAGTCCCATTTTGACAACTGTATTCATTATGTCCTCACCTCCTTTGCTAGCGCTAAAGACTGCAATAATAATTAGTACCAGAACCCCTATACCTGCTAAGCCTATCATTTTATTTTAGCCAACGCAAAAATTGTAAAGTCACTCATGTTCGCTCACAATTTTTCCTTTCAAAGTCCGTAATTCATGCAAAGCTTTTTTGGCTTGTTCGGGACTTGGAAATTTTCCATGCCAAGAAGGATCGGCTTCCATAAAATCAACCCCTTTTCCTGGAATCGTATGGGCAATTATAACACTTGGCTTTTCTAAAATTGCCTGAGCTTGCCTACATGCATCAACAATTGCTCTAATATTGTGCCCATCAACCTCCAACACGTGCCAGCCAAATGATTCATATTTTTCTTTTAATGGCTCGAGTGGCATAACGTCTTCTGTAAATCCATCGATTTGAATGTTGTTTCGATCAATGATGTTTGTTAAGTTGTGCAATTTATTTTTCCCCGCAAACATTACGGCTTCCCAAGTCTGACCCTCATCGTGCTCGCCGTCACTAGTTATGCAATAAACCCAATATTTTTTATTATCCAGGCGTCCTGCAAGAGTTATTCCAATTGCTTGAGACAATCCCTGACCAAGAGAGCCAGAAGTGTTTTCTACTCCAGGGAGAGATCCAAAATGAGGATGCCCTTGAAGACGGGAACCAATTCTCCGCAGAGTAAAAAGCTCTTCCATAGGAAAGTAACCACTGTGTGCTAAGGTTGCGTATAAAACTGGAGCAATGTGGCCGTTGGAAAGTACTAATCTATCACGGTCTTCAAAGTTTGGGTTTTTGGGATTGTGATCTAAAACAGAAAAATAGAGAGCGGTAAAAACATCTGCCATCCCCAAAGAACCAGCAGAATGACCACTGCCTGCTTCAAGAAGCATTTTTATAATGTCTTCTCTTATTTCACAGGCTTTTTTCTCTAAAATTTTTAAGTGCTCCTCAGTTAACATAGTAGTGAAGATATTAACTTTCCACAACAGGTACAATTCCTTCGATATCTTCTTTCAAAATAGATAGGGCGTTTTTTATTTTTTCTTGGTAAGTTTCTCCTTTGATATTCTCGTTTTCAAAAATGAAACTACCAGCCACTAGTATATTTGCTCCAAGCTCGGCGCAACGCCGAGCAGTTCCTGGCTCAATTCCCCCATCAATTTCGACTATAATATCTGGTCGCATGGATCGAAGTTCCGTAATCTTTCCAAGAGTCCCATGGACAAAATGCTGTCTTGAAAAACCCGGGTACACAGCTAGCAGCAGCACTGTATCAACTTTATCTATCACATGTTGCAGGCGAGAAACTGGAGTTTCCGGGTTTATTGAAAAACCGATTTGAATATCGTGGTGGCGCATATGATGAATTAAACCAATAGGATCTCGAGCACTTTCATAAGGCACTATAATTCTAGAAGCTCGGGCTTTAACAAAAGGATCAATCCAATCTTCAATAAAATCTACCATTAGCTGAATCTCAAGTTTTTTTAATGTTCTAAAAGAGGTGACTTCTTTATATCCAATTGTCTGGTTTCTGGCAAACTTATTATCGACGATATCAATCTGAACCCACTCTGTTAGAGGTTCAATTGCTTTAAATTTTTTATGGTAATCGGCGACAGTTCTACTTAAAATCGCTGGGATTATTTCTGCCATAAAGCCTCGAATTCCTCAATTTTTTTAAGGCGTCTCATGTGCCTCTCTTCAGCTGAAAACTCTGTTGAAAGCCAAGCATCAACTATTCTTTCCGCCTCCTCGAGCGATAACCCGGGAATTGGAACCAGTGTTTTTCCACCTGAGAGACAGAGTACATTTGCATCGTTACGCTCACGACTCAATTGCGCAGTTGTCGGAGTCCAAGCTGCAATTGCTCTTACCCACCTAACCTTATTAGCAGCAATACACATACCCTCCGCTGATCCGCAAAACAAAATTGCTTTTGATTTTCCTTTTGACTCTGCTACTTTCTCGGCTGCCACAAAAGCAAAATCCGGGTAATCGTCGTCTTTATTTAATACGTGAGCACCCAAATCCTCAACCTCGTAATTATTCTCTTTAAGATGGTTCTTAATTTTTTCTTTTAACTCAAATCCTGCGTGATCGGAAGCTATATAAATTTTCATAGAGAACTAATTTTTGATTTTCTTTGCCGCCAAAATTGCCATTTCAACTAACCTATGGGAATAGCCTATTTCATTGTCATACCAAGCAAAAACTTTGGCTAAATTACCCCCTATAACCTGAGTTAGCGGCAAATCAACAATAGAACTTTCTGTTCGACCGACAATATCAGAAGAGACAATTGGATCACTGCTCACAGCCAAAATCCCTTTCAAGCGGCCGCTTTTTGACGCTTCTTCCAAAACTTTGTTTATCTCCTGCGCGGTTGTTTCCTTTTTCAACAAAAATGTGAGATCAGAAAGAGAAGCAACCGGAGTTGGAACTCTAATTGCAATCCCATCAAATTTTCCCTTAAGATCTGGGATCACCTCTGTGGTGGCAATTGCCGCTCCTGTTGAAGTGGGGACTATATTTTCCGCTGCAGCCCTCGCCCTTCGTAAATCTTTGTGCGGAGCATCTTGCAGATTTTGATCGGCTGTGTAACTATGAATCGTATTTAGAAAAGCTTTTTCTATCCCAAATTTTTCGTTTATTACAGAGACAGGAGGAGCAATCGAATTAGTAGTACAGGAAGCGTTGTTGATAACAGGTTCACTTCCATCGTATTTATCGTGGTTTACCCCAATTAAAAATGTTGGAGCGTCTTTTGCTGGTGCTGAAATAATCACTCTTTTTGCTCCAGCTTTAAGATGAGCAGAAGATTTCTCTTTGTCTGCGAATCTTCCTGTACATTCAAGTACCACATCAACACCCAAGTTTTTCCAGGGGAGAAGCGATGGGTCTTTCTCAGCATAAACGTGATATTTTTTATCATCGATAATTATGTCATTTTGATCCGAGGAAATTTTTCGATGATAAATTCCGTAAGCAGTATCGTATTTTAAAAGATGGGCAAGCGTTTTAGCATCAGTCAAATCATTGATAGCGACAATTTCAACATCATCTGCGTGATTATCTAAAGCAATTTTGAAAGCACTTCGTCCTATTCTACCAAAGCCATTTATACCGATTTTTACCATATTATTTCTCCTTTCTCTCGCAATAATAAGGAGGAATTGAACCTGGAGACACTGGCGTAAGCTAGTCTCGAAGGTTTCAATTCAATCCTATTGATGGCAACATTAAACATAATTCCTCCTTTGTTTTTACTATATACAAGAAAGCTCCGTAAAGCAACACGAAATACGTCTTAAATGGTATAATCGCGAGATTACATCTCGCACTTGTTTCTCTGGCGAGATATAATTTTCATGAAGGGTAATTTCCTGCCAGTATGACAATTGAAATAACCAAACCCTGGAATTTAACTATTGATCAGGTTTTCAAGGCATTACAGACTTCAAGTAATGGTCTTTTACACCATGAAGTTATAAGACGATTAAAGAGACATGGCTTAAATGACATTGAACGAGAGTCTAGGCGAGGCGCATTAAAAATCTTTTTGAGCCAATATAAAAACCCTCTAATTTTAATTCTAATTGTTGCCAGCATTCTTAGTTTTTTCATGGGTGATCGCCTAGGATCAGTTATTATCCTCGTAATGCTTGCTGTTAACTCTCTGATGGGATTTTTCCAGGAGTACCGTTCGGAAAAAGCAGTTGAACTTCTTCGAAGAAAGGCTAGTCTAAAAACTACTGTTATTCGAGAAGGTGTAGAACACAGAGTTGATGCAACTGACCTTGTACCTGGAGACATCGTTAAAGTTTTTCAGGGTAGTGTCATTCCAGCCGATTTACGACTTATTGAAGCAAAAAACTTATCAATCGACGAGTCAATGCTTACAGGTGAGTCAGAACCAGCTGAGAAAAGTAGCAATTTAATTAAAGTAAACCAGGAAATTCCGCAAGAATTGGAAAATATAGCCTTCATGGGTACAAATGTTGAAACTGGAAATGGGCTTGGGGTTGTTTTTGCCACTGCGGGAAATACCGAGTTTGGAAAGACAGCTCTTGCTCTTAAAGCAGCTGAGCCAGAAACAGAATTCCAAACCGGAACAAGGAAATTTGGAAATTTTCTTGTTATTGTCATTTTGTCCCTCGTAGTTTTCATATTTCTGGCAATGGTTTTTATCAAACCAGTATTTCTCGGGATTCCAGCTAATGTACTGGAAGCACTTCTTTTCTCGCTGGCTCTAGCAATTGGAATCACACCTGAGCTTTTACCAATTATTATTACCATCAATCTTTCTCAAGGTGCCATGATGATGTCCAAAAAGCACGTGATTGTAAAAAAGCTGATGGCAATAGAGGATATAGGTAACGCAGACGTATTATGTACCGATAAAACGGGTACTATTACAGAAGGAAAGATTTTTTTGGAAGACTACGTTAATTACAATGGTTTGCAAGAACCAAAACTGCTACTTTATGGCCTACTTAGTAACACAGAGGTAGATCAGCCAGCAATCACTCACCCCCTTGAAACCGCCCTAGACAGATTTACCCAAATGAGAAAGGAAATAACAGATGAAGCCAACTCGTTTAAAAAAATTGATACTCTGCCATTTGACTTCGAAAGAAAGCTCAACACCGTTCTAGCTAAAAATAAAGAAGGCTATTTTGTAATTTCAAAGGGGGCAACTGAAAAAATCTTAAAAACCTGTTCATCAATTTACATTGAAAAGAACCGGACGCTTTTGCTGGAAGGTTATCGAAAAATTTTACGAGAAAAATTTATTCAGCTAAGTAGTAGTGGTTTAAGAATACTGGCAGTCGCCTCGAAAAAAATTAAAGCAAAAAATAAACTCGCAAAGTCTGATGAGAAAAATCTCACATTTGAAGGTTTTCTTGTTTTCTCAGACCGACCGAAACACACAGCTCCTGAAACAATTAAAGACTTGGAGAATCTCGGTGTGCAAGTAAAAATATTAACTGGTGATAACGAATATGTCACAAAGCATATTTGCGATCAAGTAGGGATTGAAGTTAAAAACATAATCACTGGGGAGTCGATCGATGTACTAACGGATAGTGAGTTTGCTGAGACAGTAGCTGAAGCAACTATTTTTGCAAAAGTCACTCCAGAGCATAAACTTCGGATTATTCAGGCTATAAAACAAGCTGGGCATACAGTTGCTTTTATGGGAGATGGCGCAAACGATGCCCCAGCTCTCAAAGCTGCTGATGTTGGTATCTCAGTTGACACTGCGCTTGATATCGCAAAAGAAGCGGCTGATATTATATTACTCCGAAAAGGCCTCGACGTGTTAATAGAAGCAGTAAAGGATGGGCGGAGGACTTTTGGTAATTCAATGAAATACATTTTCACAACTTCTAGCGCCAACTTCGGAAATATGATTAGTCTTGCTGGAGCTTCTATGTTTATCCGCTTTATCCCACTTTTACCCGCTCAGGTAATATTACTAAACATTTTAAGCGATCTACCTTCTCTAGCAATTTCCACCGACAATGTAGACTCAGAGTATCTGAAAAAACCAAAGCATTGGGATATCCATGAGATTAGTAGATTTATGGTTCCATTTGGCCTTATTAGCTCGATTTTCGATGTTACAACTTTTTTCCTTCTGTTTTACGCTATTAGTCATTTGGCCAACCATGAAAGTCTTTTCAGAACTGGGTGGTTTATCGAATCCCTACTTACTGAAATATTTGTGATTTATCTTATTAGAACAAGAAGGGCATTTTGGAATAGTCGTCCAAGCAGCGTGTTACTTATCGCAGGCCTATTATCATTTTTTGTCGGGGCAGCTTTCATCTATACTCCAATTTCTCAAATATTCCAATTTGTCGCCCCGCCTGTGAATATCTTAATGATTATCGGATTAATCTTGGTAGCCTACCTCTGCCTCACCGAATTCGCAAAAAGGATTTACTACAAAAAAGTCAGCATTTAAATAAGGTTTGCCGAAGAAAGGCTAAGGGCGGCCTGGAAAAGGTCGCCCTTGCATAGACGTTCGCTGGAACTACGACGGGACTACCAGTAGCTGACGTGTTCGTTCGTTAGTGACGAGCCAGCTAGCCATCTCCTTTATGGCAGCTCTCTCCTGTTCACCTACTCGACTTTCATAATACCTTAGAGATTCCTCTCTAGCAGTATCGATCACGCGCATGCGGCTACTACCAGCTCGGTGTATCGTCTCAACGATACCCAACAAGATCCAGGTAAGAAACCCGCTGACCTGCTGGCAGTAAGGAAAGGCTGGGGACCGTTCGACAAAACTGAAGCCCTCAAACAGACCCGAGTATTCGTTCTCGAATTGCTCACGAAGCAGTCTTATCGCTTCCGCCCATTTCCCATCATTTAGCGTGAGATCAAGGCCTTTTGGGAGACAGAACAGAAGCATGGACAGGAATTGAAGACTCCCAATCCTGTTTCCAGTTGTGGGTGCTGTAGTCATCTGCTCACCTTCCTTCCGTCAGTAATACCCAACCAACGCGCTAATTATACCATAGGGTATGATTAAAGAAGAGATTACACGTCTTGTAAAAGAATTATGGGTGTAGAAAATTTTAGTTTTCGATTTTCCCGTTGGGGGGATTTATTTCAACGGATTAGAGTAAGGGGATTATTTATTGTTAATCTCTTTTTGTCTATCATTTAATTCTCTCTCAAATATTTCTTTAGCTGTCTTTGTATAAAAAGTATTTTTGCTGCGAAATTCCCAAATTTCTCTCGGAGTTGAGCCATAAGATTTTACATCGCTGTAAAAAGATTCTTTGTATGTGTCTGATAAAGTATCGGCATCAATTAGAATTTGCTTTTCTTTCTCCTTTGGTTCTGTAAATTTGTGAGCAACAACTATGTCAACTATCCTCTCTATTTTGTCTTTGTCGTAATTTACTTTGGTAAGGAGCTCTCTAATAATTTTTGGGGCTTTTTGGATATGCTCTTGAAGGGCCTTGTTCTTTCTTTCTTCATCCTTCGCAAGTTGAAGCTTTTCCGAAACTTCTGACCAACCAACATCATGTAAAATCGCGGCTGGGATTAAGAAGGTAGTGTCTCCTCCCTCACCAGCAATAATCTCCCTCATCGCCTTTTCCACCATTTTCGTGTGAATCAAAAAATCTTTTCTCTTTGCTTTAAAAAGAAGTGGCTCGACAAGTTTCCAAATTTCTTGATAGCTTTCTTCCATAAACTAACTTTCGATTTTTCCGTCGCGGAGTTTAATGATTCGGCGGCAAGTCTTAGCAATTTCGGGATTGTGAGTAACAAGCACAAACGTCTGATTTTCCTTTTTATTTAGATCTTTTAAGAGAGTGATAATTTCCATTGAAGTTTGGGTATCGAGTTCGCCAGTTGGTTCATCAGCTAAAATAATTGCCGGTTTATTTACTAGGGCGCGGGCAACCGCTACTCTTTGCTGTTCTCCACCGGAAAGTTCGTTTGGTTTGTGATTTAGTCTTTTTCCAAGACCAACGTCAGTTAAAATTTCGGTTGCTTCCTTTTTGGCATTATTTTTTCTACCTGAATATTCAACCGCGAGCATTACGTTTTCCAAAGCCGTCAGAGTCGGGATAAGATTGTACCCTTGAAAAATAAAACCAATTTTTCTTCCGCGGATTTTATAAAGTCCAGAGATTTTTTCCTTGGAAATTTCTTCCCTATCAAGCCACACCTGTCCTTTTGTTGCAGTATCCAGCGCCCCCATTATATGCATCAGGGTGCTTTTTCCAGAACCTGATGGACCAATAATTGCTGTGAATTCCCCCTTTTTTATTTGCAGATTTATTCCTTGCAAAGCGCGTACAACATTTTCTTTGCTAAGATCGTAATATTTATGCAGTTCTTTTACTTCCAAAATTACTTCGTCCATTTATTCACTCCTCAAAGCTTGAATTGGATTCAAGCGTGATGCGTACCAAGCAGGGTAAAGACCGGCAAACGCACCAAGGAAAGTTGAAAACGCCACCGACCCAATTGCTAGTCTTGGTGTAGTCAAAAATATAATTTGGCCACTAGAAGCCGTAATTGCATTAATAATTCGAACAGTTCCCCAGCCTAAAAGAAGGCCCATTAATCCTCCAAGTAGTCCCATTACTGCTGCTTCAAGAACAAACTCTCTTAAAATTCTAAAATTTGAAGCACCGATTGCTTTTTTGATACCGATTTCGCGAATCCTCTCAGTTACCGACATAATCATTGTATTAATAATAGAGAAACTACCAACGATTAAAGCGATAAGACCAACAGCGTAAATAATTAAATTGAAAATAGCTACTGAACTGGCAATTTGTTTTTTAAATTCATCTGGAGCTAGCGCTTTTACATCTTTCACCTTTTCATTGATCTGCTTTGTTATCTCATTTGGATCGAAACCATCTTTAACCAAGACAGAAATAGAAGTAGCTATATCTTCTTTTTTTACAGACGACCTGAAAGCGGCTGGCAGTGTATTTAAATAAAGTTCTTGCGCATCCGGGAGATTTATTGAGATTGAATTGTCTGGGGCTGAAAAAGTTTTATCATAAACGCCTACAACCTCAAAGTCTTTCCCCTTCAGTTTAATTGTGCCCCCGACCTTTGCATTTAATTTTTTAGGCATATCCGAACCTAAAACAGCCTTTCTGATATCATTTTTTTGAATATCTCTGCCAGTAGCAATCGTCAACATAGCCGCCGATGGGTCGTCCTTCATCTGATCTGGGTCATAACCTCCAATCGAATCGGGCACACCAAAACTTACCCCACTTATATCGTCTTCTTTCAACATTTCGACGCTTGCGTAAGCGTTTTTCACACCTTCAATTTTTTTAATTTCGTCTATTTTTGAAATTGAGAGAGGAGTTCCGCCAAAAAAAGACATCCCACTTTTTGCATCTTGGACCGTGATTCTTGTTCCATAATACTCAAGACCGCCTTGAACCAACTTGTTTAGTTTTTCAGCAAGAGACCCCATTACTACCAAGGCGAAGATACCAATAGCAATACCAAATATCGTCAAAGCACCGCGGATTTTTCGCCTAAAAATGTTTCGGATTATTTTCATGAGAATTAATTGTAACTAAAGTAGTGAATACTTACAAGGCTACATTGTCTTTTTAATTGGGCTAAGTAAGAAATTACTGATAAGTGTCTTTCAAGATTTCACTCGGTTTATTTGGGTTGCGATAACCTCCGACAGTTGGATCATAAGAACTCAACGGTAATATAAAACTCTGCCCGGTTGATGGCGAAACTAAGTCGCTTTCCTGACCCATAATAGCATCGGAAAATTCATGCGAGGTTTTTTCTTGAGATTTGCTTCGATACTCCCAAGCTTCCATCAGAGGAGATGAATCATTAGATAAATCAGCGGCTGTCGGCAAGCGTACCTTATCAATTCCACCAGCTTTCGAGGGATTAATAATTGTGATTGACTGAGCTACTCTCTCCAAAGTTGGTGCCCACTTACTCCATTTATCAGGTGTTGTCTGAAACGCAATTATCATTCCCATAAATTGCCCATAGCCATTTAAAACACCGGCGCTGGCTTTTGCTTTCAGGGTCTTCCCGTTTTTCTGAAACGTGAAAGTTTTAGTTTTCATTTTCCAAGTCAGGTTATTACATGGATCTTTAACCGATTCTTCGGCTGATTCATTTTCCACCTTCATATTCGTACCGCCAACAGCCTGAACCATAAAACTAATAAAACCATCGGGAGTCTGGTAACCGTACCAACCAACCGCAACCGCTCCTGTTGCTCCAGTGTTGTTATCGGCCGGATCCATAATATCGATACCGCTTTCATTATCCGTAATAGACCAGCCCTTTGGGACTTTGGCACCAAAAACTTGTCCCTTGTAGGCAACTAATATGTAGGCAAACGATTGCGAGGATTGGGATTTTGATTGATTAGTTTGTTGGGGTTGCTCTTTGCTGGAGTTTTGGGTGGAATTTGTGGGCTTTTTATTTATCTCTAAATAGTACAAGCCTGAACCTGATACAATTAAAACCACGGTAATTACGATGAACAAAAGTACTAATCGTTTTTTGGTTAGGCTTTTGCTTAGGTGCATCTATTTATAGTTTACAATAAATACATTTTGTTTTCAGTCAATCTCCCATCCTTTTTTGGACTGGTTCACTTTGAAGTTCGCGAAGGGCATCGGATGCAATCCATTTTGCAGACCTCGAATCCATCTTAGAAATTTCTTTCGCAACTTCGATTGCTTTTTTGTTTAAATTCTTGTTTCTTTTTCCAATTTGCCGAAGGGCCCAATTAACTGCTTTTTTAACATAATTTCGCTCATCGACTGCCTCTCTTTTTATTAAAGGAAAAAATCTTTCGAAGTCAGAATCTTTTAAATCTTTGTTATGAACTGAAAGACAAGCCATCAGTGTAAAGGCTGTTCTTTTTTCAAATTCAGCTTCTTTTTTAGCTAGCTCAAAAACTTTTTTATAAGCAAAGGGTGTTTTATCAAGGAGATTACTACAAACTTGGTCGCAGATATCCCAGGAATTAAAATCGGCTACCCAAGAATCAAATTGCTCTTCTGTTACTTTTTCCGGCTCATCAACTTGGCTTGCCAAATGCCTCGCTTCGTGGATTCCGCTGTCCCAAAGTCTCAGCGCTAACTCATGGTTTTTCGGAATCCCCTTTGCAATATCGCGCAAAGTATAGATTGAAATTCCAAGAGCCGCCTTTGTATTTATCCCAAACCTAGCCATTCCTTCCCTATTTTTTTGATTCGAAAGCGATTCTAACTTTAAAATAATTTCTTTATAATTCACTCTATCTCCTGATTTTATTAATAAATTAATCTTCAAAATTTAGTCTTCTTTGAATTTTCTGTATAGTAAAACCAAGAAATTTAAGCTGTCTATCGAACTTACTAACAACATATATAACTGCTACTCCCAATAAAGCACCGGCTAGAACGTCGCTTGGGTAGTGAACTCCCGCATAAACCCTTGAAAAAGCGTAAAAACCGGCGAGAAAGAGTGCGGCGCTACCGATTTTCTTATTTGCAAAAAATATTGCCGTTGCAAGAGCGAAACCAACAGTAGCTGCATTACTTGGAAAGGAGGGATCCGTAGGCTTGTAAAAAAGTAGGTTAGTTGATAGCTCTCCAAAGGGCCGTACTCTAACAAAAAAATGGTTGCTCAAGGCTATTATTAAGCTTAGCACACCAATAGAAATACTTGCTGAAACAACCATTCTTTGACTCCTCTCTTTTACATTACTTGGTCTAAACCAGAGATAAAGAAGGATCAAAGCAAGCGTTACAGGGACAAAATACTCATTCACTACCAATTTAACAAGATCGTCAAAAACCGGAAATTTGCCAACAAAGCTGTTGATAAATAAAAAAAGGTTTTTATCTAAACTGAGTAGATTCATCTTTTATTGTAAAAATACTTTAAATACTTAGTGAGCAGAATTGAAACTAGAGATGCAAAAGCAAAAATCAAAAAGAGCTGAGTTCCTTCTACTACGGAATGGACATTGCGATTTCTAACTGTAAAGAACCAAACGTAGGAAATAAATATAAGAACAGCTCCAATAAAAAACCGGATTGACTTTTTGTTGGAGAAGGCAAGTTGCAGTGTCCCAAAAGTCGCCAACAAAACAAATATAAAATATTCAACAACATACGGATTCATTTCCATAATTAAACCAGATTTTTCAAGATTCTACCAGATCCTCTGAAGAAAGGTCAAAGAAGGAAAGGAGTGGGCGCATGAAGAGCACGCAAGCTAGCCCGACTCAACGGTTTCTGCCCGCTGAAGCCCTCAAAGCTTCGGGTAGCAATTATTTATAGCTAAAGATTGGTTGATGAGTTACTTTTTTTGTTTCTAAGCTTTACAAGCCAGTAAACTAGTGAAGCTATAGCCACAATTGCAAGAATAGCTAGCAATGTATACAGCAGAAGATTTGATTTAGCTGCTGCAGCGATCAATCTTCCACTAACCGTTGCTGAAGCAGTAGCCCCATTTGCCGAAACGACGTTCAACAGAATTTTGTTCACGCCTTCTACCAAATTAATATTTGAAGAAATCTCCCCGGATTTTGTCGCGACTTTTAATTTTCCAAGGTTCCTACCGTTCAAATATGCAGACACCGTGGCGATTGGGTCGGAAACCAGTGCCTTCAGAGTAATTTTTTTCTCCTTTGTTTCAAACCCATCCTTGGGCTCTGATATTGTAATTGTAGGCGCTGCCGTAAAAGTAGAAAAGTGAGTGACATCAAATGTAAGAACTCCACTAGAATAGCTTATATTAGAGACAACTCCCCTGTCTTCTTTGCCATTGACTAGAACCCTAGGAGTTTTAACGAAAGGGAGGCTTTTCATCTTAATAGTGGCTTTTTTGTTAAGTGCCGGTAGTTTCCCAGAATCAATCGAAACGACTCCTGACTTATCAGCCTTAACATACTGATCAAGGCTTCTAAATTTATTCACTACCTCTGAAGAAGAAAGATCGACAGCTTCATTAAATTTTATAGTGTTTTTACCTGTATCTAGAGTTAGATTTTCAACTTTATTTGGGCTCGTTATTTTTTTCAGGTCAGTAGTTTCTCCGATTCTAAAAACAGCCGGTAGAGTAACATTTTGGATTTTCACCATTTGAACAATTGTTATACCACTGCTAGTATTATTCGTAGATGGTTGCGAAGGCACCCGGTCCAAGTAGACTGTATCCGGAGGCGAGATGCTTGTTGTTATACTTGTCGTTTTAGTGATGTAACTTGATTTGGAAATTTGAACTTCGACGGTAGGTGGTAAGGTATATCCCTCTTTTAATGATCCATCAGTTACAGTTGTGTAGATTACAACACCTGATTTGACATATTGTGTAAAGCCGAAACTCGAAAAGTTAAAAGGCTCTTGGGTTAAAAGAGCTGCCGTTGCTCCCTGTAGGTAACTACCATCACTTGAATCTTTCAAATAAAATTCAAAACAAGGGTTACATCCGGCCAAAACAGCGCCAGAGCTGTTACTAGCGATCTCTTTGGCTGCTTTTTCAGAACTAGTTTTGGCCCAAAGAGAAGTAAGATTAAGAGCAACAATCGAAATGAGTAGAGTGGAAACAAGAAAACCAAGGCGAGCTGTCTTTACCATACTTTAATTTTATTTTATGGTTTGTTGCCTTGTCAATTTAAAATTGGCTGAGCACGACGGTCTAGAACCGTTCGATCCCATAGGCTCCATTTATAACAAACGGCTCTCAATATATGCTATCCCAAGAGGAGATAGTGTTACGCTTTTGTCCACTTTATCGTACTCCCATAGTCGATTTCTGTGTCCTGGTATTAAGACATCGCGTCTGTAAACACCTGAATTTGTGTGTTCTGTCCAGGATACTAAAACCTTTTCTGTTACCCGATTATTTTCCGAGTAGAGGAGTAGCAACGTTTTTTCTCTCATGGTCAATTGAGTATTTAATACTCTTTTTTTATTATTGACTTTCCAAATTGTTGGAGTTTCTCTTTCAGTCAGCACCTCGACAACGGCAGTCGCTTCTTGGGTGTCAACGTTGTGGAAAATTCTGACCAACTCAGCCATAATCCATTTGGAACAATACAGTACTACAGTAGCATCCATGTGATTTGGATCGACTTCTCCGCCCACGTGCCCTACCCCACGATTATTGCGGACCTCGTACAACGCTATCAACATTCTTGGAATTTGAATTCGCACCGACCGCGGAAATGCTGCCGGAACTCTGGAAAGAGAGTTGCAAGCGTCAACCATGTTAGGGGGTTTGGAAGATTTCTGTGGAAATGAACCAGTTATGTGGCCGTTCAAAATGGAGTATACTACTTCACAAAACTTGCCACCATTAAGCTCGGATGGCTCCCATCTACCTTCCCGAAAATTTACCATTATTTTGTTAAGAGCTTGTAAAAGTTCTTTGCGCAGTCTTACTGGTAGTTGGCCAAGGGCATTCTCAGGATTCATCGAAGTTGTTTTCAAGGAGTCTTTCACCCGAATTTGTTATATACCAAGCTTTTTTATTGTCTTTTTTTTCTGAAGCTTCGGCCATATGCCCGTTTTTGACATTGATATTGACTTTGTCATTTATGTTAAGGGGTTTTTTCTCCTTGGCTTTCTCATACTCACTCCTCAGGTCATCAACGTTAAAAGATATAAAGCCTTCATTTTTTTCTAAAAAACAGCCGATCGCGAGTGTCTTTTGGACATTGTTAGTGGTTTTTTTTGAAATTAGAAATTCTTTAATACTCAATTTCTTGCTCTGACGGTGCTCAGGCAGAGTATCAAACCTCGTCTTGCTAATGGCCTGCTCTAGGATTGTTATCCTTCTTTTGAGATCTTCTAATTGCTCTTGGATATCTTTACTCATCTTTTTTCAAACCTCTTTTCAGCTCGTCAGCAATCTTCGATAGCGAGTAACCAGGAATAAAATAACTCCCACCTTTTCCCATATCAACAACTCCCTTAGATCTAAGTTGCGACAAATAAGATCTAGTAGAGTTGTAGTTAACTCCTGTTTTCTTGCTAATCTCCTTAGGCTTTTCAGGCTCATTTTCCGAAGAGATTTTCCCCGTCTCTAAAAGTGCTTTTCTGTAGAGAAGGTAAACCAAGAGCTTCAATCTTGCGTCAAGGTTGGAAAAAGCCTCCTTGAAAACCGGCCCAAGAGTCTTATTATCAATTCCGATATAATCCTTAAGAAGATTTGCTAACAATTCCCTATTAACCTCTGTGCCGTCTACAAAAAGGTATTCTAAGGGATCATTATTAGAATTCTTAATAGTTTTTTCTGACATAGTATCTTTTTCACTATAACTATCTTTTTATTTAAAAATAGCTTCCATTAGGACTGTATCAAAAAAGATACTACCTGTCAATAGTACATTATGGATACTATGATAGGCATGAGTTTTCGGTATGAGTGTTTCAAGAAAAAACTAGTGATTTTGGAGGAAAACATGGTCTATTTAAGGAATGTGGGTCGCTAGAGGTGCGCAATCTGGCTGCCGGACTAGGATTCGAACCTAGATATGCAGATCCAGGGTCTGCTGTCCTACCGTTAGACGATCCGGCAATAATCCCGCCTCTCCGGCGGGTCGCTGTTGAGACGACTACCACTAGACGACCCCGCAATACTTCGACAAGCTCAGTATAAATGTAGAAGAATTTTAACAAACGGAAGGCTAAATTACAAACCTTGAGGATTACTCATGAGGAACTATTGGCAAGGTAAAGGTAAATCTACTACCCCTCCCAACCTGACTTTCGACAGAAATCTCACCACTCATTTTGTCTACTAGACTTTTTGCTAGGAAAAGTCCTAGCCCTGCTCCCCCGGCTTTTTGGATTTTACTTCCATCTGAAGAATAAAATCTCTCGAATATATACGATAGCTCTTGCTTAGCAATTCCAACCCCATTATCGGCTACCGAAACATATGCTTTACCTTCTTTTGCCCCAACAGCGACCTTCACTTGACCAAACGGAGCTGTAAAATTCAAGGAATTTTCTACTAAAATAAGTACCACTTCTCTAATCCTTTCTTTATCTGTCTCGACAAAGATGTTAAGAGGCGAAGGGATGAAGTTAAATGAAATATTTTTTTCTTTGGCTTCGGCTTCAACTTCTTTTAGCACTTCTTTTAGAAAGCCATTTAGCTCAAATACCTCATTCGAAAGCCTCAACTTTCCAGTTTCTAAACGCGATACGTCAAGCAGTTCTCCAATTAGGTTGTTTAATTTCGAGCTCTGTCTAAAGGCTGCATCGGCAAACTCTTTCGCTTTCGCATTCAGTTCTTTCCCACTTGTAAGGAATAGTTCTATATATCCTCTAATTGCCGTTATTGGGCCCCGTAGTTCGTGGGCAATTACAAAAAGGAACTCATCCTTCAATTTATTAACTGCCTTTTCTTTTTCGACTGTTGCACTCGTAGCAGCAACCTGTGCTACTTTGATTTCTCTTGATAAGAAAAGCCCGTGGGCAAAAACTAAACTCACACCAAAATAGGTAAGTAGTGAAGAAGCAAAATCACTTGTAATGAAAACATTTGTACTGGTCGGCGGAAAAAGGATCAACTCTCCAAAAATACACATGCAGCACAAAACCCAAATAGCTATAGACTGAAGCCTATTAATAGTTACGGCAGCTGAAAAAGCAGGAAGAATGTAAAGAAAACTAAAATAACTAGACACACCCCCACTATTGTGAACAACCAGTGTAATAATTAAAAGGTAAACCAGAAGCTCGGCTGTTTTCTTGCGTTCATATGGAATAGGAATTTTTAATTTATGCCAGAGAAAAACGAAAGCCAAAACGAAAATTAACGAAGCGATAAAAAGCCCTTTATTCAATTGTAAATCCAGGGGCGACAATGCAACAGCGATACCGGTTATAAAAAATAGCCCGACAAGAATCTCTTCAAGTCTCTCTAATCTAGAGAAAATTATTCTTCGTTTTTCCATTATTACCAACGATACCTCGGTAGTGTAAAGAAGAAGGTGCTTCCCTTACCAAATTCACTTCTCACACCAATTTCGCCTCCCATCTTTTCAACTAATTGTTTCGTAATGAAAAGTCCTAGACCGTTCCCTTTAATTGCTTTTGTTTTTTCATTTTCGGCTCTAAAGAATTTACCAAAAAGATTTTTTTGATCTTCAATGCTAATTCCAATACCGGTATCTGAAACAGAGATTTCAGCTTTCCCTTCTCCTTTTCTAACTTCCACCACAACTCTACCCCCTTCGGGCGTATATTTAATCGCATTACCAACCAAGTTCATTAAAACTTCTTTAAGACGATTAGCGTCAGCATTAACCGCCGTGTCTAAATCGCCTCTTTCCAGAAGCGAAATTTTTTTCGACTGTGCATCAAGGAATAAGTTTGAAAGTACTTCACTAATAACAGGGCTTAAAGAAACATCTGAAAGATTTATTTGCATAGTTCCTTTTTCGATTTGTGAAATATCTAAAAGATCGTCTAAAAGTTTCTCTAGTCTCTCATTATTTGTCTTGATAAATTCGAGTGTTTCCCTAGCCTCCGAATCTAACTCTTGATAATAATCTTTACTTATTGTATCGATACAGCCCTTAATTGCAGCGGCGGGCTGTTTTAACTTATGTGAAATAATAAAAACGTATTCGTCTTTTAGTTTACTAAGGGTTCTCTCCTTCTCTAAGTTTTCCTCCTCTTCTTTTTGTCTTGATAGAGCCGCCTCCCCCGCTAGTGAACGGGTATAAAAAACGACTATTAATAAGCCCAACGAATAAAGAATCGTAGAGCTCAAAGCAGCACTGGGTGCTCCACTTGAAACCCATTCAGCTAAAATTAAAATAAGCGCGGCCGAAGCAATCATAAGAGCAGCAACAGTAGGCATACTAACAACAGCGCCGACCGTTATAACATAATAAAGTACAACCAAATATCGACTAATCTCACCACTTCCACTTGTATGGATTAAAAGTGCAACAGAAAAATTAGCCAAAAGACTGAAAATAAAATTCTTGGGTAGCCCGGAAAATCGGCGGGGAAAAAGCCTGAACCAAACGATGCAAAAAACTGCCCCACCTACAACAAATGGATAAACAATTTTTTTATCCATTGTTTGGCCAAAAGGAACTTGTACTGAAAAAAGGGCTAGAGCTAAAGCGAGCCACGTAAAGACCTCGGACACTCGCTCGAACCTTTTATTTTGTTCAGCTGCAACAACTTTTCCAACAGACAGAAAAGAGTTTAGCCAACTCTCAGTCGGATTAGCAATCATTAACTTAATTTTAGCACGGGTGAGGGAAGATTGTTAAACAATTTTAATTATTTTGAAAATAAACTCGATATTTTTTTAAGTCTTTTAACCGTTTCTTCTTTTCCTAAAACAGTTAATGTCTCAAAAAGTGGTGGGCTCACTTTGCTTCCCGTAATGGCTATTCGCAAACACATGAATAAATCCGAGGCAATCCAGCCTAATTTTTCTGATAATTTCCTTGTTTCCCCTTCCAATCTCGGTGTTCCCCAACCCAAACCTTTATAAAGTTTGGCCGCCTCCCCCAGGGCTTCCTTTGTCTCTTTTTCATTATGTCCCAAGTCCAATAATAATTTGGTGTCAACGGACGGTTCTTCGAAAAAGAGCTTTGTTTGAGCTTCAAATTCAGAAAGTTTCTTTAATCTTTCGCGAACGAGCGGCAGAACTATTTCGATTTGCTTTAAATCCCTCTTTGTATAATCTTTCAATCTGTCGGCTAACTCTTTTTCTGGTAACGAACGAATCCACTGCCCATTAAGCCAATCCAACTTCTGAAGATCAAAGACTGGACCACTCGGATCTACTCGTGCGAAATCAAAGTTGTCAATAAATTCCTTTAATGTGAATTTTTCTCTTTCATCTGGCATAGACCAACCCATCAAAGATAAGTAATTTAGCAAAGCCTGCGGCAAATAACCTTGTTCCTTGTACCAAATCAAAGAAACTGGGTTTTTTCTTTTTGAGATTTTGCTTTTATCAGGATTCCTTAGCAGTGGTAGATGAGCAAAAATTGGGGGTTTTAATTTGAATGCGTTATAAAGTAAAATATGCTTTGGTGTTGATGAAAGCCACTCTTCTGCTCTGATGACATGGCTAATTTCCATGTCGGAATCGTCAACAACAACTGCCAAGTGGTAAGTGGGCCAGCCGTCAGATTTTAAAAGTACGCTGTCATCAATATCTTTGTTTTGAAAAGTAATTTCTCCGCGAACCAGGTCTTCAAAAGAAGTTTCTCCGCTTTCTGGGACTTTCAATCTTATTACACAATTTCCTTTTTCGATTTCTTCTTTGCTCGGAGGTTTCTGGCGGCATTTTCGATCGTATCTTGGAACTTCTTTTTTTGCCTGTTGTTCGGCTCTTACTTTTTCCAACCGCTCTGATGAACAACTGCAGTAGTAAGCCAATCCTTTGCCGACCAATTCTTTGGCTTTTTTTTGGTAAAGACTCAGTCGGTCTGACTGATGAATCGGTCCCTCATCCCAAGCAAGCCCCAGCCACGTAAGGGAATCAAGTATCTTTTCAGTCGCACCCGGAACTAACCGTGCGCGGTCTGTGTCTTCAATACGAAGAACAAATTTGCCTTTATTTTTCTTGGCAACAGCATAATTAAAAAGGGCAGTATAGGCTGTTCCAATGTGGGGATCTCCAGTAGGGGAGGGGGCGATTCTAGTTTTAACCATGGTTATTTTTTCTCTTCTTTTTCTATTATTTTTAGGCCAAGGTCTTTTAGTTGTTCTGGGTTGGCTTCACTTGGCGCATCCATGACAGAAGTTTGCCCACCGGAAGTGACCGGAAAAGCAATTACCTCGCGGATATTTTCTTCTCCAGCTATTACCGAAACTAACCTATCAAAACCAACTGCAATACCCCCGTGCACAGGAGCACCATATTTATACGCAGCTAAAAGATGACCAAATTCATCATCGATTCGTTTATCGGAGTAACCCATTACCCTCAAGGCCTGACGCTGGACTTCTGGTTCATGAATACGGATACTTCCACCGGCAACTTCGGCTCCGTTGCAAACAAGATCGTACTGCAAAGATTGCAAGTTAGCTAACTCTTTTTCTTTCATGAGGGAGTCGACAAATTCTGGTTTTGGTGCAGCAAATGGGTTATGAGCAAATGTATAACCTCCCTCATCGGTTTTTTCCAACAGCGGAAAGTCTACAACCCAAGCAAACGAAAGATCAGCCTTATTTTTATTCAAATTTGGCCTGTCTGTTTTGTATTTTTCCATTACCTCTTTATAAGTAAGAACTGGGAAAGGTTTTTTCTCAATTTTTTTCCCTATTTTTCCGACAACAAAAGTAATTAGTCTTTCAACTGCACTCATTACGTCTTCGCGTTTAACAAAAGCCATTTCAATATCTATTTGCGTGTGCTCAAATTGACGATCGGCTCGCAAATCTTCATCTCTAAAACAGCGAGCAAATTGATAATATTTTTCAATGCCGGCAATCATTAAAAGTTGTTTATATTGTTGGGGGGATTGGGCAAGAGCGTAAAATTTTCCCTTTTGCAATCTGGAGGGGACTAAAAAGTCTCGTGCTCCTTCTGGTGTTGTTTTTGACAAATAGGGGGTTTCAATTTCTGTGAAACCCTCACTGTCTAAAAATGCCCTTGCCACTTTTACAATTTGATGCCGAAGCTTCAAATTTTTTTGCAGACGAGGTCGTCTTAAATCAATATAGCGGTATTTAAATCGAATGCTTTCTTCAACGTCGTAGCCGTCTCCCTCGATAGGAATTGGTAACGCGACAGCTTTCCCAATGAGATTAATTTCTTCTGCAACTATTTCAATTTCACCAGTCTCAATTTCTTTATTAATATTTTCTGCCGGTCTCTTGTTTACAGTTCCGACAACAGAAATCACATCTTCACTTCCAAGTTTTTCCGCTACCTTGTAGGATTCTTCCTCTTTTGGAGTAACGACAACTTGAACCAAACCGGATGCGTCCCGAACATCAAAAAAGATAATTTTTCCATGATTTCTTCGTGTATTGATCCAACCAGCAATCTCAACTTTTTCACCTTGCTTTTTGCTTGCTTCGCTGATAGAGAGTCTTGCCATTTGGCTTTATTTTACGCGAAGTTTATAGGTTTGTCCAGCCTTAAGGGATTGCTTTTTTACTTTAAATATGTTATACTATAGGTTTGTGGCGTGGGTAGAAAGGAGTCTCATGCGGAAGTTGAAGGGGGCAGCAGTCTGGGTTTCGTGCACGCTAGTGGTAGTTGTCGTGGTCCTGGTATTCGTCGAGCAACGGCGGTCGGACCAAGAGAACTCCATTTGGGGGTCGCTAGAAGATCTCCAAATAGCGTCGCTAACAATCCCAACACCGGCACCAAACTCGATAGTGGGGTGCTATATGGTAGAGCCCGGGGATACAATCGCTGACATCTCAGCAGAGTTCCTCGGAGACGACGACTACTACGGATGGGTTATGTTCACGAATGACCGCGATCCAATGACCGGCAGTAGTCTCATTCGACCAGGCGATCAACTCCTCATAAAGGGGGCGATTCTGAATACCGAGCGCCTAACGCCACCACCGTGCCGGCAGTAACTTCAAAGAGCGGGGAACCAGTTGCACCGATGTAACCAGGCCCCGCTCAAGAATTTCTAAAGTCTTTTATTTTTAATTGCAACTTATTGTTGCCCTTCCAAGAGTCTTCATTGAGTGAGTAGACCACATCGATGGTATTTCCTTTTTCCATTTCTTTTTCTGCTAGATTGAATCCAACGCTGTCAAATACAGTCCCTTCTTTTCCATACAAATAAGCTTTTATGTGTTTTCCATCGCGCCCAACATTTCGAACACTTGCAACTTTCAGCCCTTCAGTTAGAAAAAGAGGCTCGCGGTTGCCTGACCCAAAAGGCTCAAATTCACGAACTAAATCCAATGTTTCGTGATTTAGGTCTGATTGACCTAAGCGAGTATCAATTTCGAGGGTAGGGGAAAGGCTTTTCTTTTTCAAATTTTTTTCTGCATATTCAATAATGGCTTCTTTAAAATAGGGGATCTTTTCTTTACTAATAGAAAAACCAGCAGCCAGCTCGTGGCCACCCATATTTAGTAGATATTTTTCTGAAGATCCTATAGCTTTTACTATATCAAATCCACTTATACTCCTAGCACTTCCTTTGCAAATCTCTCCCAACTCACTTATTACAATTGCTGGGCGGTAAAATTCTTCGCTAAGTTTTCCAGCAACCAAACCAATAACTCCAGCGGGATAACTATCATGACTAGCAAAAATAATACCATCACCAGGATCCTTTAAATTTTCCTTTGCGTATTCCAAGGATACCGATAAAGCATCTTGCCGTTGTCTGTTTACGAGCGTAAGTTTCTTTGCTAACTGGGCCGCTCTTTCTTTTTTCCTAGTAAGCAAGATACGGAGTGAATCAATCGCGTGGTCCATCCGACCTGTCGCGTTGAGCCTTGGAGCAATAATAAAACCTACTTCATACGGAGTAATTTTCTTATTTATTCCAGCTTCTTCATAAATTGCCTGTAAACCGGCTCTTTCAGTATTTATCAAATTGTGCAGGCCATTAGCAACAATTATTCTATTATCGTTAACTAAAGGCGAAAGGTCGGCAATGGTCCCAATTGCTGCAAGCTCCAAATTTTTGAAAAGTTGTTCTTCGATATCTTTGTTGAAAGCTTCAAGTAGCTCTCTAGCTAGTATAAAGGCAATGCCCGAGCCTGAAAGTTTTTTTGTGTGGAGTAAGGCGAGGCACTCAGGAAGTACTTTTCCTTCTTCATGGTGGTCGGTGACTATTAACTCTACTCCGAGCTTCTTGGCTAATTTTGCTTCCGCGAGTCCCCCGACCCCACAATCAACGGTAATGATTAGCCCTGCGCCTTCTCTGGCAATTGTTTCGATTGCACTGCTGTTCAGTCCATACCCCTCTTTACCCCGGTGGGGGATATAGGGCAAAACCTTCCCACCAAGAAAATTTATTGTTTCCCAAAGGATCGCCGTAGCGGTCAGGCCATCCACATCAAAATCCCCATAGATGTAAACTAATTCCCTATTCTCTATTGCCCTCTTTATCCGATCTACGGCTTTATCAAGCCGAGGAAAAAATTTACTTGGTGGTGTTAACTTGTTCAAATGGGGTCGGAAAAACTTTTCTTCGTCCCTCACTCCCCTATTCTTGGTCAAAACTTTTCGCAAGTCTCTTCCATTACCCAAAACAGTCCAGCTTTTTTCCATAGTAGGTCGATTTTAACACAATAATTTTTTGAAAAGACCACGTAACTTCCCTTGACAGGCAAGATGCAAAGAGCTATTGTTAATATAATGCCTTTAATTAAAAATAAAATCTTCATTCTTGTACTAGTATTAATCTTTTTATTGCTAGTAGGTGTAGGAGGCTACAAGCTTTTTTCGATCTACGCCTTTAACTCTTTATCCAAACAACTAGAAACCGGAAATAACGAGCTTTTTTCTGGGTTCAAAGAAGAAATAGCTGCTGCCAATAAAATCAACCTTAATCTTTTTGAAGCATCAAAATCTTTAGAGCCAACCAATTTTTCGAAGGAAAAAACCGACAACTATCTAAACCAAACCAAAACAGAATATAATAACTCGCTCTCTGCCTACAAAAAGGGTTTGGATGACCTAGAGTCCAACGTCTCAAAGCTTGATAGTGCCTCTAAACTGCCTCTCTGGCTCTCAGGGGACCAGAAAAAATTTGTCTCAGACATTACTACTTCGCTAAAAGCGCACAAAGACGCTCGGAAAGCTGACTATGATTTTTCGGTCGAGGTAAAACCAGTATTTTCCAACGTTTTGCAAATTATTAGTGACACCGGTTCATTACTTGATTACATGCTACCCCTGCAAACTGCGAAAACAGAGCAGGAAGTTACAGCCGCTTTCACTCAAAATTTCTCTAAAGTAGCATCCCTAGAGAAATATTCAAAAGAAAGTTATAAGTTCGAGAGCCAAGATACACTTTCTACAAAATATCCAGACTCCTACAAAGCCTTTGCCGCTTTTAAAACCGTTTTTGGCCAATACTTCTTAGCAATCAAGGGTCTCTCCCAAGGTGATATGTCCCAAGCCGCAAAACTAGAACAGATAGGAAATAGCTTTCAGCTTTCTCTAAACTCTCTGCAAAATCCGCTAGAAGAGATATCAGGGAAAGCAAAGCCTACTACAACCAAAATCAAAGACACTTACGCCGACTATGCTAAGACCTTGGATTTCTATAACGAGAACAAACTTTATTCAAATATGCTTTCCAAGGAAAAGTGGCTAGCCCAAAACAATCAAAACAAGGCCGCCGTCTTTGCTTACGGAGTTAATTTATATCAAACTGATCTTGACAAGTATCCAGCTGATAAAACATTTTCGGATCTGGCTGCTACTTTGAAAGATAGGAACTACTTTGTCAGCGGTTTAAAATATAATGAAGCCGATTTTACTTACAGTTCAGACGGTGACATGTATTTTAAACTTGGTTACAAGAACGAAGTTTCAGGGCAGATTGAAACATTTACCGTTGGAATAACAGAAGATGCTCAAAAATCCCTCGGGGCTTTTAACAAAGTGGTTAAATTAAAAAGCGTTGAACTAAACTTTGGATCAGTAAACCACCTCATCAATTATATCGGCTCTTTCGCTCCGTAACATTTTTGCTACTCTCAATTCAAAAAACCGCTGTTTTTATTAATGTCTTTGGATCTTGGGAGCGTTAAACCAGCAATCAGCCTGTTTATTTAATTCTATTCTTTCCTGTCTAGCAGCGTTTAAGCCTTTAATGAGCAAAAAGGTACTTGCCAACTTTATTTAATAGTATATAATTGTAGGCAGCCTCCCTATACTATATGGCAACAGCAAAGAAAATTTCGGAAACTCAAGAAACTTCCCTAAACGATAAAAAATCTCTAACCTCTGGTTTTCTTAACTTTGGTAGTTGGAGAAAGAATATAGCAAAAAGCTACGGTAAAAGACCAAACTTTTACAAAGGCGGCTTTGTGTTAGTCCTAATTATCGTTGTTTTAGGCACCATCCTTTGGTTCAACAAGGGACTGATTGTAGCTGGGAATGTCAATGGCCAGATTGTTACTACTCCACAGTTTTATAATAAATTAGTAAAAGCTGATGGAACAGCTGTTTTCGACTCGTTAGTTCAAGAAATTTTAATCAAACAAGAGGCTTCAAAAAAGAGAATCAAGGCCACGAAAGAAGACATTGATAAAAAAGTGGCAGAAATTGAAAAAGGTCTTGGAGGAAAAGAAAACCTTGACGTAGCTCTAACTCAAAATAACACGACCATGGAACAACTTCGCGATCAACTTGAGATTCAAATTTTGGTTGAAAAGATATTGGCAGATCAAATAAAGATAGCAGATAGCGAAATAACAAAATATATCGCAGATAACAAAGCGACCAACCCAGATATAACTCGCGATCAAGCACAGCAACAGGTAAAAAACCAAAAATTAAGCGATAAATTCACTACTTGGTACAACGATCTGAAAGCTAAAGCAAAAATCTACAAGTTCTTCTAAGCTCTACTTCTGGCCAACGAACTTTACGCCTTGAGACTCCATTACTATTTCCGGGTAGCCACGTCTTTCAATGTTACTCTCAGGCAGCTCGAGTCGTTTAAATAGCTCTTTTATTTCCTCTTGCAGCTTCTCACCATCAGTTCCGATTGCTTCGACTTCTAGGTAGTTGCCAAGTTCTTCCACCTCGTCAATTTCTAGACCAAAATCCCTATAGCGGGCTGAAGTTCTTTTTTTGTGAAAAGTGAGAACACAGTTGTAGCCAAGCTTATCTAAAATTTTTTCCATTGCTTCTGCATCGCCGATTTTCGTTTCATATTCCTCCCAAACTCCCCTTCTATTCGTCAAACCCTTTATTGTCAGCGAATTTTCATTGGCTCTGCGGATTCTGACAACAAAAGAGCCAGGCCTCTGGGTTTCCCTTTCCTTGCCTTTGGGACGAAAATATTTATCGATTAAAGTTTGTGGTTTGCTCCATAAAACGCCAAGAGCTGCAATTTTCTTTTTGGCCTGACTGACATCATCTAACTTTATTTTTACCTCGATTTCCCGCTCGTTCTTTTTCATAGCTTTAAATCCCCTTCCTTATTGAAATAGCAGCTAGAATTATCATCGCAATAGCAAAGATTAACAAAATATAAATATCAAAACTAACACTTGAGAGATCCTTCCCTCTTATCATAATATCCCGAAGGGCGTTATTGGCGTAAGTAAGCGGCATCGCCCAAGAGAGCCACTGTAAAATGGTCGGCATAGATTTTATTGGGAAGATTAGGCCAGACAAAAGTCCTTGAGGAACGATCATTAAAGGGATAAATTGAACGACCTGTAGCTCATTTTTAGCAAAAGAGGAGAGAAAAATACCTAGATTTACTGACCCCACAACCAAAAGCAGTTCAATCAAAAACACAAACCAAATACTTCCCAGGAAATGAACATTTAAAATATAAATCGTGAAAAGCAAAACAATTACGGATTGAATAAGAGCAAAGAGGGAAAATCCCAAGAAATACCCCAAAACTAGCTCAGCATTATTGACTGGGGAAGCAAAGATTCTCTCAAAAGTCCCCTGATTCCTTTCCCGCAAAAATGAGACCGAAGTTAAAAGAAAAACAAAAAAGAACGCGAAAAAGGCAATAAAAACAGGGGCAAAATAATCAAGTGAGTTAAATTTTTCACCGCCATAAAGGTAGTAGACTTTTATTTCCGCTCCCTTTTGACTCTCAAAAAGAGCGGCCAGTTTTTGATTGATTAACCCCAATACTTGTTGAGAGCTATTTGGATCCGATCCTTCTAATTGGATAGTTATTGCTGGGGTTTTTTTATTTAAAAGGTCGGAGCTGAAATTTTTATCCAGCAAAACATACGCATCTAGCAAGTTTTCTTTCAATTCGGCTTCCGCATCGTTGAGATTTTTGATTTGCCAAACAAAGTTGTCAGTATTTTTCAATGAGTCTTCTATTTTTTGTGAAAGTTTCTGATTGCCAAGTGGGGTGTTCACCCCATTATCTTGATTTACAAACCCAACCTCAAACACTCTTGCAGTCTTAAACAGCGCTCCTAAGATAGAGAGCAGAAGAAGCGGAACCACCACCATCAAACCAAGCGTCCGCCTGTCGTGGATAAATTGCTGAACTATTCTTTTTGCTACAGCTAGAGTTCTTTGGATATTCATTCTCCGCCTTCCAATTTCAAAAATGCTTCCTCAATATTTTTTGTTTTTGCTTGCGATAGTATGCCTTCTATTTTTCCTTGAGCAAGAAGCTTACCGTCCCGCAAAAGTGCAAGTTCGCTGCATCTTGCTGCTTCATCCATCACATGAGTAGATAAAACAATACTTGTTCCTTCTCTATTTAACTTCTTGAAATAATCCCAAAATTCAACTCGCAAAGAGGGATCGACACCAACAGTCGGCTCATCTAGAAAAACCAGTTCTGGCTTATGGACTAAGCTCGTCGCTAACGAGAGGCGTTGTTTCATACCCCCACTCAATGTATTAACAGCGGACCTTTCTTTCCCTTCAAGTTTCACTAAAGATAGCAATTCTCCAATCCGTTTCTTTTTTTCTTTGGAAGAAACCCCGTAGATTGTTGCAAAGAAGTCAAGATTCTCTGCTACTGTCAATTCCTGGTACAAAGCTGAACTTTGAGTCATGTAACCTATTTTTTCTGAACGCTCTGCCCAGGATAGTGAGTCGCTTATTACACGGATCTTTCCGGAATCTGGTTTTAACACTCCAACCAAAATTCGAATCAAGGTTGTTTTCCCCGAACCATTTGGGCCAAGAAATCCAAAGGTAATTCCCTTTTTTATTTTTAGAGAGAGGTTTTCTAGGGCGTAAATATCTGGAGGAAATTTTTTTGTAAGTCCTTCCACTTCAATAATGTCATTCATACAAGCAACAAAAGTGTAAGGGAGAACACTAGTGGTGTCAAGAAAATAAAATGCTCCTTAGTTTATTTATGGTATACTTGCCTCGAAAAGAAGAAAGTGAGGGCGAAAAAATGAAGATCAGGAAACCCGAAAACCTGACTGAGGCTATCATCTTCGGCGTCGGATTCATTTTCTTCTACGCCTTCACGGTGACAGGCGTCGAAGTGTTGATGGAACGAAGGGCTGAATCAAAAGGCCGCTCTAAGGCTAAGCAACGTCGAGGCTGGCTTGCGATTACCTTACCAATAGCCCTAATCAAAGGGGCTTGGAAACTCGCCAGGTTTCTCTTAGGGGAAGGCAGGCGAAAGTTACGAGAAAGGGGGAAGAGTCTATGACCAGCAAACGAACCGGCATGAATACGACAGAGCTTCTGATGATTCAGTCCATGAGAGGCCACAATTGGAGGCTCTGATACCCTATTCACGGCATTTGCCGCTGCAGCCGTGGGCTGCGGGATCGCTATCGACCATCCTCGCTCTCGCTACGGAAGAAGCGGAAACCGGGGCCTTGAGCAAGCCCCCTCCTTACTTAAATGTCAAGAAAACGCTATTCCAATGCCCTCACTTTTACTGAGCAAAGTCGAAATAAGAATTGAGAATAAATGATTTAATCGGTTTTGGCGAAGAGGACGACGTAGTTTTTTCCGTAGGCTTTAGCGCAATTTGGACAAGTCGTGTAGGAAAAGTAAAGTTTGTTAATTTTTTTGCCTTTTGAGCTTACAAAACTTTCCATTTCTTTTATCCACTTTCCGGTATTTTGATATGGTCCTTCGAAAACCTTTGTCAAAAAATTACCAGATATAGTTGCCATTTGAGCGTCGGAAACATCCTTTGACACGTCAATGTAGATATCAGACCCCCAAAGAGACTTTTCATCTGTAAGCATTAGTTGATATGGGGATTTTGCATCGGCCTTTTCAATGAGCGCCATATTCTTAACTACTTTCTGCCCCATGTTTATTGGGATATGAAGGAAACTAGTAACGTGGTCTTTGACGAAAAGTTTATTACTCCAGTTAATTTCCTTTTCGTCCCAAGGTGCAGGATCAAAAGGCTCACAACAATCTGTTTTCTTTATATTTTCCATTTCGGAAGAATTATATTACCTATTCAATTTTTATTCAAGCAAGAAATGTTCTTCCAATGTTCTTACTCGTCATGAGCTAGTTTGCCCTGAGTGTAATCGAAGGGAAGGAAGAATTTGAGGGTATACCTAAATTGTGATGGAACGGTGCGTGAGGATATTTCCCCAGGTCATTGCTTGTTCTGCCCAAAAAAGCGTGTTTGCTGGACCTGCTTTGGCGTTTTTTTCAAGTTTTGAATACTCTAGTAAAAATCTATCAAAAGTCTTTTTAAAAGGCTGGTTAAAGGAACTTTGGTCAATAGACGATATGTAACCAGTTGTTTGATTTAAAAAGGTAATAATTCTCGTCTTTTTACCATCATAATCATCAACCGCCCAGTTGCCTATTCGGTTTAGATTCATTGCGATATCAAGTATTTTGGCTTTATTATCCATATTTAGAGAAGTAAATCTTTTACTATTTTATCAAATTTGCTTCTGACCTCTTTCGATAATATGTCACGACTAGGGTTGTCTTGGTTTGGGCGGAGATTAATAATTGAATTGTAATCGATTTCGCGTGTTTCTAAATCAACACCGCCACCCCAAAGATCTGTTTGTTTTGATCCCTTTCCTAAAAGTTTTTGCTCTCCGTCGAAATGCCTTTCACCACCACCAGCCAAGATCTCTTTTTCAATATCAACCACCACTTTTATATAACCGTCAAAATCCTCCGCCATTTTTTTGAGTTCTTCCGGTGCAGCTTTTTTAGAAATAACAAGAAGCATAGCTTTTATTATATCTTGCCGGAAAAACAATAGCCAGCTTCGTAACTAAATAATTTCGCTAACCAGCCAATTATTTAGATACTCTCGCGTGCTGCGTCGAAGATCTCCTAAGAAAGCTTTAGGTTATTTCAAAGGTTTTGTTTTTGCTAGAAAAGCCGGAAAGAAGTTTGATAGAGCTTTTTGGAACTTCAAAATATTCTGCTAGTGCTAAGATAATCGCTTTATTTGCGGCGCCTTTTACAGGTAGTTCTTTAACGGAAACAATAAAATAGTTCTCCTCGATTTTTTCTTGATTAGAATGCGGTTTTGCCTTAACAGTGATTTTCATTCATTTATTGTAGTAAAAATCGCCTTTTCCAATGTTCTCCTATTATTCTTTTGGAGAAGGCTCGGACGGAGGGCTTTGATTAAAATGGCGCCCACAAATAATGCACTTATACACTTGAGGGGTCTCGGGTTTAGCGGGTTCCGAATCAATTCCTGAAGGAGCATGAACTTTGAACACGTCTCTACTGCCGCACTGTGGGCATTTTATACCATCTGCCATTATTTCTTTTTATCTTTCTTAGGTTTCTTTTTTTCTCTTCTTTGTTTACCTTGACTGTGAGCCATAGAGTGTAATTATATGCTCGCTAACACCAAAAGACAAGGACACTTTGTTTACTCAACAAAAGTTAGTGCTGTTCCCCTTTTATTTAATCGCCCAGTACGCCCGATACGATGGACGTAGTCGTCATAAGTCTCTGGAAGATCGTAGTTGATTACGTGAGAGACATTATCTATATCAAGTCCCCGACTAGCTACATCGGTAGCCAGTAATATGCTTATTTCATCACTCTTGAAGCTTTTTAATATTTTTTGCCTTTGGGATTGCCTTTTGTTTCCATGGATAGAACCAACCCTGAAACCACGCATCGTCAATTGGCTATCCAATTTATCAATCCCGTGCTTGGTACGGCCGAAAATCATCACTTTATCGAAACCTTCTTTATTTAAAAGGTCATGCAATTGATCCACTTTTTTACTGCGATCCACAACTTTAATGACATCCTGTTCGATATTTTCAGGAGTATTTTGTTTTTTGACCGAGACTGTTACCGGATTGGTAACAAAGGCGGTCAGCACCTCGCGTACTTTGGGTGGAATAGTAGCCGAAAAAAATAGTGACTGACGAGGCCTCGGAAGTAAGGAAATAAAGTATTTAACGTCGTTTATAAAACCAATGTCCACCATCAGATCTACCTCATCCAAGACAATCGTCCGAAAATCACCAAGATAGAGGTGTTTGTGATCAACTAAGTCCTTTAGTCTTCCAGGAGTACCTATAACCACGCTGGGCCGGCGGCTGAGGTCTGCAATTTGCCGGTGTATATTTGCGCCTCCAATAACAAGACTTGAATAAATACCCAATCCCTCTGCTAGGATATGCAATTCCTCATTGATCTGGCCTGCCAGTTCCCTAGTAGGGGTGACGATCAGAGCTCGCTGTCCCCTGTCTCTAGCGATTTTGTCTACTAAGGGAACTAAAAAGGCTGCTGTTTTACCAGTACCAGTCTGGGCTAGTCCGATCAGGTCGCGGCCTTCAAGAATCGGTTTAATAGCTTGATCTTGAACGGGAGTTGGGTTCTCATAGTCTTTTTTTGCAATATTTGCTTTCAAAGCGGGAACAAGATTGAAATCCTCAAATTTGTACCTTGTTTGATAATTATCTACTGAAGAGTTTCCTACCGCTTTCTTAATAAAAATACTTGTGTTCCCCTCTAGCTCACTTTTAGGACCACCAGAATACCGACTCTGGTTAGAGATACTTTTTGGATAGCTGTAACTGCCCCCATTTCCATTTCTTTTAAATTTTCGTCCGCCAAAACCGCTCGCGCGGCCGAAGCTTGCACTATTTCGCGATCTATGCATGATTTTTGAATGAGAAAGACTAAGAAGAAATAGTGTTTGCAGTCAGAGCAAAAACTTTGAAATCCTAGGCCTGCCCGACAAGCCCAATGCTAGTCTAGGCGGGCGGTGAGCTAATTTCAAAGACTCATTCACTCTGCTTCTAATGCAGAAAATAAAAGAAAATAAGTGTTTGTATAGCTCAAATTCTAATTCAAGGAGATAGTTTAACATAGCTAGAAAAATAAAGCAAGTGCTATCGGACTGTTGGATTTTATGGCTGATTTGATGGGATTTCAAATATTGAGCTGGACGAAATCGCGCTAAGAAAGGGTGTTATCTTTATCTTGAGCTAAAATGGAGATGGACTTTAAGATCCAAAGCATCTGCCAATTTTCTAATTTGAGAGAGTGATGGGCTAGCAGTTGCTGTTTCCAAACGTGATATAACAGCTTGTCCTGTCTTCATTCTTTTTGCAAGCTCCTCTTGCGAAATCTTCTTTTTTATGCGCGCTTCGACTATTGCCTTTACAATCTCGAACTCTGGCTGTAAATCATCATATTCTTTCCTAA
This sequence comes from Candidatus Woykebacteria bacterium RBG_13_40_15, assembly GCA_001816655.1. Taxonomy (GTDB): domain Bacteria; phylum Patescibacteriota; class Microgenomatia; order Woykebacterales; family RBG-16-39-9b; genus RBG-13-40-15. The sequence goes on from MHCP01000030.1 coordinate 109,148, forward strand.
CCCCAGGTTTTGCAAGGAGCTTTTTTTTAAATTGTTCGTATGTTGTAAAATTTGGTCTTTTTTTCATATTTTGTATTCTCCTAAACGCTTTTTTGCTGTTTCTATTTCGTTCTTGGGTGTCTTTTGACTTTTCTTTTTGAAAGCATTTACGACTATAATCCTAGATTTCACTTTACCTAAAATCAGCCTAATATTTCCAGGTCGTAGTTCCCACAAATTCTTATCCAGCTTCTTTAAATATTTTCCCGGTAAGGTAAATTGATATTGATTAAATAAATCAAAATATCCAACAATCCTACCTTGATCTGTATCTGCTAAAGTTTCGACAAATTGGTTAACCCGCTTGTCAACAATTACATTCATATAAATATTATGATAAATTTGTCATATTGTCAACTTATTATCTAGCGAAAAAATTATACCATAAAATAAATCATCGCTATTCTAATTTTCTCATTCGTCCTAAGCGAAGCCGAAGGAAAGTAAGAATTTGAGAATGCTTAAGGAGGGGATTTTAGGGCTGATTGGATGGGGTTTCAAACAGTGAGCTTGAAGTTTACACTGAGTGAAATCGAAGTGAACCTGTGTCAAGGAAAGATTGGGAGAATTCTCAATTATCAGTCCATAAAATTAATTTCCTATGTTCAGTCCCTTTAGATTGTACTGTCTCCGTGTTTTATTTATCTTCCTCTTCCACGCTTTACAATTTTTGCATTTTCATTCATTACACCGAAACGGGTTCCTTCAGTGGCATCCACGGCTTGCTTAACCAGTTTATTTGGTACTGCAATATAAGGTGTTTTTGTTGACGCAGCTAGTTGTTGTTTTGCATGACCAAAAGCATTTGGATCAACTTCCACCTCAATCGCCTGAGTTTTAGTCCGAACATCCACTCCTTTGTCAGAAGTGTAATCGGTTTCTTTAATTTGGGCTATTTTGATTGCAATCTGTTTATGCTGTTTACTTTCCACAATAATCACCCCCTTACGGGATAGTTTAATATTATTTAATTATTTCAAGATTTTTCCCTCTCTCCCTGAGGTCAAAAGACTACAAAAAGAAAGGCCTGTTTAAAAATCCATTGTATATATTATACTACTCAAGCGACTAATTTGGAAGATAGAATAACCTTTTTTAGCCTCAAAGTTACCCTTAATTTAGGAAAAAGGTAGTTTTTGTTGATCTACCCATACTGTTTCTCGTAAATTAACTTTTTGGATATTAAAATCTATTAATGATTTATGAACTTTTTTCTTCTGTATCAAGAAAAGGAATTCTTTATTCTGAATGTTGTGTTCGTTTTCCCCTAACCATTCATTCGTCCAAGTCATTGTTGACATAACATTTTTCTTGTAATCCATCTCCAAAATAGAACACGGTAAATTAAGCTCTCGTAAAATTTCCATTATAGCATCAAAGGTGGCTCTTCCATTGTTGCTATAAGACAAAACAACATATTTTGCATTAGTCTTTTTTATTAGTTCTTTAAGTGCGTTAATAACAACATATCGGCCATTTTTGTCCTTTCGAAACTCCTCAAAAATTGACCCCGCAACTATATCACTTACGTCCTCACGTCGATTAGCCGCACCTACCACCTTTGGTTTGTCATTAAGACAGACCGATTTCCAAATATGATAGTAAGAGGCATATCGAACACGTGATGGGGGCATAAGTTCATTAGAAGAACCATATGGTGGATCATAGTAGGCTAGATCAACCTCTACTTTATCTAGGAGGTTAAAAATATCATCGCAGAAAACCCGATGATCCATTTCATCTATTATTAACCTCGGAGCCTCCATTTTCATTACATGGTAAGCGCGGGGGGCCCATTGTTTTAAATAAGAAACGTGGTGCCCTACAGAACTATCTACCTTATCCATTGCTAAAATTAGGCTTGTGAGAAGTACTGACTTTTCAATTTCATCTTTTGAAACCTTATCAATTTGCTCACGGATAGCATCAAGCTTCATAGTATTATGCAACTGCCACATCTTCTTTCTACCATCTATATCTACAGCACTACCACCGTTAGGTTCTCCACCATAATGTTTCGAAAACCATCCCAACTTACCTGGAATTTTATTCAAATTATCAATCAGGGGTAGATAGTAAGATGCTGGTTTCCTATTTAAAAGATAGCATTGCCCAAAAATTTTTGACCATACAGCAATATCGTTTGCATAAACAGTATACCCAGCCTTTTTGAATGCTTGAGAAACTCTTGTGGTACCAGAAAAGCCGTCGAATATCGTACTAACATTTAAGGAAGCTACTAGCTTGAGTAGAATGGGAATTATCTCCCTTTTTGATCCTGTGTACTTAATACCTTCAGTTTGCATATTATTATCCTTCTATCTGATTTTAGCAAAAGAAAGTATCTATTGTAAGTTATATTACTGATTTTTCTTTTGATTGTGGAAATAATTTTAGAATTTCTTCGTGCTTGTCTTTTGGAGAAACAAGAATTTTTGAAATTAAGTTAATAAGAGACTCATTAATTTTATAGGAACCGCTCAGTAGCTCCCGAAAGTAAGGTTTTGCATTTTCAGTATGTGTCCACAAACCTCTTTGTAGTGCATTAGCGCTTACTCCACCGTATCTTACCTCAAAAATATACTGACCTTTCTCATTATAGAATTTATATATTGGAAATGTCTGTTTAAGTCCTAGTTTCCTTGGTGGATAAAACTTGATTTGTCTAACTGATTGGTAAGCGCGAGACAAATCAAATACAACAATTTTGAAGTTTAACTGCTTTTCGTTGTAAATTAATGGCAGAACATTCACAGCACCGAAATTCACAAAACATGGTTCGTTCAAAATAATTTTGATTTTGTTTATGTCTTTAATATCCTTGTTAGCTACCACTTTTTGTAGAAACTTAAACATCGAACTGTCTTTATTCGTTGACAGTTGCAACGGACCAGCGCCATATGTTTTTACGCTGACAGGGATTTCAGATTCAGATTGAAGGTCTTTAATCCTGATATCTTCTTCAAATTCCTTTGCTCTAAACTTTTCCTTCCCAGTGTGTCGAGCAGAAAAACCATCGACAAACTGATTGATGTATTCCGTAAGTGCGATTTCTGCAAGATCTCCGTGTGTTTTGTTTCCTATAACTCGCATGGAGAAAACATTAGCTAGGACGCTGTAAATAATCGGTTGGTTGCCTCTAAAGCTCTCTTCAAATTTGTTTAAAAACTTATCAAATGAAGACATATTTAAGAGTCTTGAAATAAGTCTGCTAATTTCAGATTAAGAGCTGTTGCTACTTTTTGTATATTCTCGAGGGTAATATTTTTCTCAGCCCTTTCTATCATTCCAATATACGTCCTATGCATGCCAGCCCGATCCGCTAACTCCTCTTGAGATATTCCAAGTTTTTTTCTTTCCGCTTTGACACGTATAGCAAAACTAAGTAGTACAGAACTTTTCATATCGAGTTAAGTTTATGATAATGCTAACTTTAGTTCTACATACTATAGTTATCGAAGGAAGAGTTGGTGGTTTATTAGATTTTGGCCTCAAAATCGATTCCGATTGATTTCTCTCTTTAGTTAGATGGAAGATGTTAGATTGAAGACTGAAGGCGGGTTGGGAGTTGACAATAATTGGGCAGCCTACTATAATAAGTCCATAAAACTAGGGAATGATCCTAATTCAGGGTCCTCCCTATTTTTGTTAGCCTATCTAGAACCAAAGCGGATTTAGAAGAGGTTCGCCAAGAGCTTTGGAAATTTTCTTAAGAGTCGCTACCGAGGGCAAAGAGTGCATTGATTCAATACGAGAAATCACCGGCTGCTTCATACCTACTTTTTTGGCAAGCTCTTCTTGCGATAAATTCTTTTTAATCCGTACTTCAATTAAACTTTTTACCAGTTGATATTCCGGCTCCAAATCTTCGTAAGCTTTTTGGATAGCCGTATTTTTCGCCCAGCGTCTTTCAATTTTTTCGAATGGAACCAACTTGATTTTATTTTTTCTCCTAATAAACCCCCTTTACATACTCAAAAATTCGAGGGAATCTTATAACTTTTTTGTTATAAAGTCAACGGTCAATCAAGACAACCCGATTTTATCGCTTTGGCAATCAGGCGTCAAATATGTAGGGAAATGGTTCGACAGGCTCACCACTGGGTTGGGAGTTGACTAAAGGTTGACAAAAAGTTTACAATATATTTACAAAGACCCTGTTTCCGAATTGTCACCGTATGGTGCGCGTTCCAAGCTTACGTTTGGATAGGAAGCAGGGTCGCTTATTTAAACTCCCATAAATCTTCAATTTTTTTGGAGCTCTTTAATTCATTTAAATATCTCTTCTCCTTACCTGAAAATACTGAAAATATTGATCCTGCAACCATATCAGCAAGTTGAATAAGTGTGTTTTGCCTAGATTCCACAAATTTCAAATCTTTAAAAATCTTCTTACTTTTATTGTCCAATTCTCTGCTTAGATATGTGCGAAGCTGGTCTCTCAACTCCTTTTCACCTCTTTTGTCAAATTTTAATCGTGCGTTTTTTATAGAACCGCTGCTATGCTTTAAAACCTGCATAATAATGTAGTTATAAAAGTTTTCTTTGTTATTTCGAAGGTGAGAACTTCGAATATTTTGTTTGCCCGCAACAATTGCTCTAATTCGAAATTTGTATGTTTTCACTGTTTCAAAAAATAAATCTTTAAATTTTTTATTAGTTTTATTGAATTTAAATTCGTAAAAATCAGAAACTTTCAATTTCCTCCGCAACTCCTTAATTGCAAGGGATGTTTTCTCTGCTTCTAAATCGTCGTCAAACACAACTAATGCAATAACAAAGACTTTAGTTGATCCTTTATCAATTTTGAATCCTGGGTCTCCTGAATCATCGATAAAAACAAGCATGGTAAAATTTTATCGCTTTATGAATCAAGCATCAATTAAATCAGAGTTAAGAATTGGGGTTTTTGAAGGCGGGAGGATTTATTTCTTTTTCCCTTTTATTTTTGTTTCTATTCACTTCAGAAGAGGTATGGCATCTCTTTCGGGTCGCTCAGCAAACTTTTTTCTCGTGCGTGCCAGTGAATCATCTATTGCTTCGTTCGCCCAAGAAGAAAAGCTCTGTCCGGCTAGCAAGAGATTGGCTCTTAATTTAAGATAGTTTTCTTTGTTTACCATCACTGAGATTTTGTAGTTTTTGTTTTCCATATTTCTATAATACCCTAATTATATATTTATGTCAATATGGTTTTATGGTATCAAAGGGGACCTAAAGTATCTCTTATTTACCTCTTCTTACCGGCTTTGTGGTGGTTTTTTTGGAAAGACTTTCTACCTGCATTTCGACCATTAAAGGCATTAGAGTGTTTCCTTACTTCCTGCGGCCAGGTTGGTTTCATGCTTTTATTATACATCTTACCCAAGTAATAAATAAGGTGGCTGCCTCTCTGATACCTTGCTTATTTGAATTAAGGGTGTAGACTGAAAGCAGTGACTGAAAACGTAAGTGATTTCATTTCCTTTCATAATGCCCATATATTAGATCCGGAACTTACCGCCAGCTTCGAGACTGTTTCAGTTTTTGCAGCAAAGAAAAATATCGCCCTTGAAGATTTATCGATCGAAAAACACAGGCTCCCTTTTATCAACTGGTGCATCGGCCTCACTATCTCCCAAGTCTAATCTTTAAGGATAATTCAAAAGGCCTAGCTTAGTATTTAGAAAATTTTTTCTCTAACCACCTCTTCGACTAGTTTACCCTTCATCCCATAACCTGGCAGTGACCAAGCCGAATAAAATACACCGTCATAATAAGGCATCACTGTAGCCAGGTACCAGCCTGTAAAACTAGCCTGTTCCTCTTCGCTTACCTCAATTCCTGGCATAATCGCTTTATAAAGAGCAGGCTTTTTGGTGGAAATAGCAAATTCGCCAACTATAATTGGAAGATTTAGTTTTTCGGCTGCACTAGAGGTCTCTTTGACAAAATCGGCAAATTCGAATTCTTTAAACTCTTTTAGCCACTCGGCACGATCTGGCGGAAAGAGGTCTAGCATCACTCCATCAAAATCTTTGCTTGATTCGACTCGCTGTATCGCTGCAATTCGATTTTTAAATCGCTCACCAGAACAATCGCGATTTATACATTCGTAACATCCCCATTTGCCGTAGATTTTTCCAAAGTAAACTTTTCTAATCTCCGGCAAAATCTTTTTATGCCATTCTATCGCCCTCTCCCCACCAAAAATACAATCCGGTTCATTAAAAGGGCTAAAGTACTCGACACCATATTTTTCAGCAAATCGCGCCCACTTTATAACTTCTTTGGAATAATCATCAATTGTTTTATCAGATAGTTTAGCCGGATCATCCCCCAATGGGTTTGTCCCTTCGGGAGCTAAGTGAACTGCGATTTTTTCTTTTTTTGCAGCTTTAATCAAATGGAGAAGCATTGTCTGCTGGGCGTAATCGGTTATACCAACTGCCCAAGAAGGCACATTCACCGGCGGCCCGACCGAAACTAAATTTATATTGTCTTTTTTTATATCTGGTATGTCTTTTCCCAAAACAAAAGGCATTGCAGGACCCCAAACTCCTTTTATGTAAGTAGGATAGTTACGCTCTGTTGGAACACCGACCCAAGCGGTAGCCGTGTAATAAATAAGAAAAAGCAAAATTAATGAAAAGATTCCGAGAAGTACAGAAATTATCTTATGCTTTTTTATAAATCTGAGCATAAATTTATTGATGATTTATAATAATTGTAGCAAAATGGGAATGGAAAGGGCAGGTGCGGTATCTCGTCCTTTCCATCATTAGCAATCTATGTTGTCGACGTCGCTACGCTGCTTCCTCCTCCACGTAGAGCGCGCAGTCCTGAACGGAAGCAACCTTGATCCGAATATGCCGAGGGTCAGTCCAGAACTCCCTGATCGCAACGATGCACCGCTTCCCTTGGTCGGTCCTTCTCTTCAGAGCGTTGTATAGCCAGGGGCAGATCAGAAAGTCTCTAAACATGGCTGAGAGAATTATGCCGTCACTAAGGCTGCGTACCCCTCCGTCTCGCAAGAACCTTGTATCTCCACAGTCGAGTTTCTTTGGAGGTACCTCGTTGATTGAGAACACCTCCACACAACGCACTGCTCCTCGTAATGCATCACCCTGTGTCCGTGCAACTGGAATCGAAATCAACCAGCTTTGGTCTATCGTCCCTTCATCGGTAAAAATGACTGTAGTCATAGTTACCCTGTCTCCTCCTATTCTGTTTACCTGGCTTTAGCCGGCTTCTTCTCTTTCCTCGAACCAGATTTTAACAGATTTGGGATAAAAAATCGAAAATAAAATGCAATCTCTAGCTTTTTACTAGCTTTTACATGTAGAAAGGAAGAAAGATAGAAAGGGGGCGCAACCCTTGGGAGAATTGCGCCCCAGTGGTAGAAGGTGGCTTGCTGAAGCGTTTAGCGGCAAGCCACTGTAGGACCAGTACCCTACGTCAATCTTCAACCCGAGTCGTAAGGATCCGATTAGGCAGGGACTTTTATCGGCTCCCTACAATCAAGGTTGATTGATAGCCCCAGATCCTTGTAGTGAGCAAGAACCACCCGGCATCTATCGCTAACTCGAAGCCGCTCATCGTTGTCCCCTGGAACAACCGCATTTAGGTTGTGCCTCTCAGCATCGGGGTACGGCTCGGGTGCGTAGAAGTAGCTGAACTCGGCGTCCGGGCAGACTTGTCTTATCTCTCTTACCACCGCCCGAACATGGGACGCTATGATCCTCACTTCTCCAGGGGCCCGCTCAAGCTCCGCTCGCAGCAGTGCAACGCCTGCTTCGATTGACTGCTTCACCGCTTGATCAACCGACTCGAGGGTATCGATTGGGATCATATCAATCTTCATTGACCGCTCCTTCCTCGTCTGATTCCCTGCTTCTTAATTAAATTCTAACATTATCAAGTTTTTTGTTCTAGCAAGGAAAAGTTTATTTGACGCAAAAGCCTCGCGATAATAAACTTAAAGATAGATGGAAACTCCTGCCCAAGTCTCAGCAACCCAACCTCCCCAACCAGAGATAACGAAATCTGGTGGTGGAAAGCGGTTACTCTTCTTTTTTATTGTTTTAGTTCTTTTAATTGGTCCTTGGGTTTTTGAATTTGGTTTACTTGATCTATTAAGGGACCAACCAAAAGATTATATCCCACCCGTCGCCACAAAAAGCGCCAAACCTAAAGCACCCACGTTTACAAAAGAAGAACTCATAGATTCTTTTGTCAATACAGCCATTTTTGACGTAAAGGAGCAGGAGATTTGTATTACCAGATGGAATAAAGCTGTTGTCACTATTGGATTTGCTCAAGCGCCAACAGAAAACATAAAAAAATACGTAGATGAATATGTAGAACAATTCAACAGCGTTTCAAATTCTGTAAAACTAGTGGGAATAGATCAAGGCCAAGCAGACATAACAATACAACTACTTTCTGAATCTAAGTATCTAAACGTTGCAAATACAGAAAGAACTAAAAAGGCAAGGGGTTTTGCCCGTTGGGAGTACAACAAAGGCAGTTGCGAAACCTACACTGGCGGTGCTTACTTTAATATGACTCAATTGACTGCTGCTCTGGCACAAAAAATTATAATTTGGCATGAGCTTCAACACAATATGGGGTTTTGGGGCCATTCAGAACTAAAAGCTTGTACCATTCACGGAATGGCCTGTGATTTGAAAGAGTTTGGGGAAATCGAGAAAAACTTTATTGATATGCTTTATAACAGCGGTTTGCCTCTTTGTTCAAAATCACATGCAGCAACTACTTATTTGCTAAATAATTGGCAAAAAAAGTATAATGATAATTAACTGCCTTAATGGGTAATCAAGAGCAACAACAACCGCAACAAACTCCAAAGCCGAAAAGCAAGAAATTACTTTGGTTTTTTCTTATTTTAATTATTTTAATAATCACCGCTGCAATTGGTTGGTTCTTATGGCAGAAATTTGGTAATAAGGAAGCCGCCAAAGAACAGGGTTTCTCAGGAGAACTTCAAGTCCAGGCAGCCAAAATTGATAGAAACCACACTGTCACAAAAACTTTTTCCACCGCAGGCGATACAATGTCTGTACGAGCCGCCGATGGGACTCTCTACACACTCACTGTTCCACCGGACGCCTTAATCTTGCCTTCAACAATTACTATGTCTGCTTTATCCGAATCCACCGTTGCCAATTGGGACAAGGGAGCCGCCGGATATGGTGTCTTTCTAGACGGTAAGTTTTCTTTTATACGACCCGCCTACATCACTATTCAACCCAATACCGAAATGCCAACTCTAGGAAAAACGAAGGCTGCTGATTGGGGTAGATGCACCATTGCCTCTAGAGGGTATGATCCGGAAATTTGTGCTGGAAACAACAAGATCCCGCTTCGAGGCGGGGTGGAACCAGGAAAAGTTGTAACTTATGTTTCATCAGAAAGAAAAGAGATACTTCTTACACCAACCATCCCGATCGGAAAAGAAAATGTCTGGAACGGTTTTGTCTTTTACCCTGGGGCATATTTTGCCGACAAGATAAATAAAACAAAGGCAGGGCAACTAGTAGATAAAATGTATGATGGGGGTAACGATTATATAAACCAAACAGAAACCCTAATGCATCTCTGGGCTCTCGGGGGAGATCTAACAAAATACAAGAGCGAGATTGAAAGATTTGCCAGAGAAAAGAGAGATTATCCACGTGAAGTCTATAAAGGTGCAATCATCGCGAAGGTCGTAAAAGACGATACTACCTATCAAAAAAGGATAGAAGACTTTAAAGGGGTGTATGAGAAAGTTTTAACTCGTAAGGGTTCATCCTTCTTACCGCTGCCACGTTACTATTCTCTCCTTAACCAACTTTTGGTGCCGAGAAAAAAAAGTGCGTCTATCTTTGCTGCTTATGCCAGTTCAGATTGGACTTGGCCTGACACCCTTCCATGGTATGACGAGGATGCTAGAGGTGATACTGGTGGAGACTCCTCTTGGGAGGACGATATGAGGGAAAGATCAGACCAAATGCTAAGGAATATTATGGGAAATAGAAATGCTTTTTGCTACGATAAATTTCAAGCGGCTGAAGCTCTTGAGGCTCTAGGAACTTTGGATGCGGCTGATCGAGATGCTATAAATTCGATTCTTGGCCAATGCAATAAAAAGTGTGCAACACTTGAGGAGTGTGAGCGTGCTGCCGACGATGCAAAGCGTTATGGAAATTCCGATGCTCTGGCAGAAGCACTCTACCGAATAATCGCCTTTTTAGAGCAAGGGACTGATTGCAAAGCGCAAGTTAAAAAGGATCTTTCTAATTACGGCCAAAATTTTTGTCAATAAAATGAAAGGAAAATTATGAAAACTTTTCTTTTGTCAATATTAGCAATTGTAGTTGTCGCCGGCCTGATAGGAAGTGGTTTTGTATTATACGAGTACGGCAAGAAACAAGGAGAGGGAAAAACTACTCCTACTACGATAACCAAATCCGCTAGCTCTTCTGCCACTACATCCGCTACTTCCGAAGAAGACATCAATAAAATTATTCGGGAATGCGTCCTCGGAATGGCAGCGCCAGGTATCACGGATGTGTCTATTGATAAAAAATATTATTACACCGACGCTCCGAAAACCCAGTGGATAAGATTCCATGTTTCCCCGATACCGCAAGGCTCGGCAGATCCAGCTTACGGAGTTATGAAAAAAGTTTCAGGCGGAAAGTGGACCGTGGTAGATTTCGGAACAGCCGGAGTGGAAGATACTCTCCCAGCAGATGTCAAAACAGGCCTGGAATTTGAATAGCTAGCCTTCAGAAATTAAAGGAGAGGGCAGGTATCGACTTGTTTTTCCCTCCCCTTGTCCTGCTTAGTAGAGGCCGCCGCTTGGTCTGACTGGCTTTCTTGTTGTTTGGACATAGATTGCTAGTCCTCTGTACATCCTCCAGTCAGCGGCGAGGAAGTGATTAACCCCGGCTCGCCGAAGAACCCGACACGCCCGAACGACCTCTTCGTCCCAAAGCGTGCTACTGATGGAAGCAGCCCCCGACTTCTCCCACCCTAAGAGAAAGGCGTAGGTCGAGCCGTCCAACGATATCTCTCCTGGGAAATAGGGATTGTCTAGTACCCAAACCGAACGCGATTCGAAAGAGGTTTGCCCCACCGCACCTATGGTCAGACGGCACATTTCGCCGCGAACTACTCTCAGCTGTTTTCTTCCTTCAACTGCAACCATGGTGAAAGCCTCCTTCATCGCTTTACCAAGCTACTCCCACGACAAGGCTTTTTTATATCTCGTTTGGCGGTTTGATTTTAACATATTTGAAAGGTATTCGTCTACATTATGGGATAAAGTTACTACAGGGAGATTTATTGCCTCTTATAAAAACCAACGAGTTCGGTGTGGGAGATAATATGATTAGACATTGTGTCTTCAAGTTCTTCCCGGCTCATACCGGTTGATAAATCCAACTTTGTATCAAGAGCATAAAGGTTGAAGACGTAGTGATGAGTTCCTTGGCTTGGGCAAGGACCACCGTAACCGGTCTTTCCGAAATCATTTTTGCCCTCTACTAAACCGGCTGGCAGCATGCCTTCTGAAATTTCTTTTGTGTCGGCCGGTATATTCCAAACTACCCAGTGAGTAAAATGGCCGCTTGGTGAATCTGGATCGACAACTGTCAATACCAAACTTTGCGAGCCGCTAGGAATTTCTGAAAATAAAAGCGAGGGGATGATATCCTGTCCGTCACAGGTATATTTGGAAGGAATAGCTTGATTTTGTTCAAAAGCTGTACTAGTTATCTTCATAGATTTAGAAATCGGTATATTACCCAGTTTATTTTGCGACTTGTTTTGAGTCTTTGTCAATAGAAATGAATCACTCTACATTCTTAAATAACAACAAGCAAGCTCTACACATCGGGAAGGGCCTGCAGCTTTTACACCCAGGCCCTTGTGACACTCCTTTCCCCCTTTTCTTATGCGAAGTCTTAGCTGATGTCTCTGAGGTACAAGGCCACTGCTTCGAAACTTGCCTGGCCGTCGCGCTCGGAACCCTTGGCAAGAGCAAAGACTACACCGTGAGCACTGTTCATGCCCCGAAGAGCTTCCCACAAGTCTCGGTTGCGAAGAGGTGCGGCTAAGCGGGAGTCACCGTCATTAACTGAGAAATATCTTGTTCGTCTACTGATAACTCGATGGAACCCCCTAATCCCTTCGTAAACTTCCTTGGGAAATTGGGTCACTTTTCGGCCCATCAAAAAAACGGGCACAATTAAGGACCCCTTCTCCCCAAGGGCAGTGATGGTTAGCCACATCTGGCTTTCAGGATCTAGACGCACTGCTTCCTTTCCCGAACTACTAGTCATCTTTCTCCTCCTAAACGATGGTCTTGAACGCTATTTTACTATAAAAGGCCAAACATTGATTGAAAAATCAAAGTAAACAAATCAAGCGGGATTGGGGCTAGCGCCTTTTGCAAATTATAAATTTTTGGGCTTCCTCTAGAGATTTATTTGAGGGTTACTGTGGAAAAAATTTGTTCGTATTCGGCTGAAGAAACAGTATTTTTTGTGTCAGTAATAACAAGGTAGTTAAACAGATAAACTTTTTGGTTGCTAGCAACAACATAACCCACTTGATCGTAGCTTTGAACACCATCGTAGGTTATTTTCAAAGTGGCTTTGCTATCTATTGTCAGCTCAGAAGTTTCTTGGAGTAAGTACCCGGAGAAAAACGTTTGATGTGAATTGTAAAAATTCGTCAAGCTTAGATTTTCCGGGTTGTTGGCAACATTAACCATAAACATCCCAAGCAACTCCTTACCAGAAGATTTTTGAAATTCGACTAATCTAAGCCAAATCTCTCCTGTTTTTGATTTTTGGGAGTTGGAATTATCATACTCATTAGTTTTCACCCATCCAACTGGGTATTTAAGAGAAAATTTACCTATTGCATCAGTGTAAAGCGTCCAATTCTTTGTTGATTCTAGCTCATCTGTCTTTTTCGCAGAGGATGTAGATGTTTTTTTAGGACTTGGTGTAGCTACTAGTTTATTTGTAGTAGCGGCAGTATTATCTTCTGTCTTTGTTTGGAATTGAACGTAAAACCAAATTCCAACAGCGATTAGAGTTGTAATAAGTAAAATGGGAATAACCGTAAGAATTACTTTTTTCCAGCTAATTAGCGGGACGGAAGATTTTTCAGGCATTAGATTTATTATATCTTTTCAAAGAAAACATACGCAAGACGTAATCTTGCTCGCTCTTATAAAACAGCTTTGGAATGCAATCAAGCATTCTTTTTGACTGACAATTCTTCTTTTACTTTGTCGTACCAGGTGCAAAATGGGCAATCTTCTGCGGGATTTGGAATTTCTTTTTCTAAAACTGATTTTGCTTTTTTTATTCTTTCATTTGTTTTTTTTGGGTCCCCATTAAGTTTTTGGATATGGATAATCATTGGAAACCCTTTGTGCAGTTCTTCTGAGTGGTCCGGGAAAAAGTAGATTAAATAACCGTAGCCAGTAACTTTTTTTCCATTTTCAGCCAAGATATAAACATAATCATCAATTTGGGATTGGTATGCTCCCAAAACTTCTTTCTCGCGCGGATCGGAACTCGCAGTTTTGAAGTCAACTGGGATGTGCTCTCCTTTCTCATCCACCAGGCATTCATCGAGCTTTCCAAAAAACCCATATTTTTCATCGATCCGCACAAAATATTTTTCCTGAAACGGGTTTTGCAACTTCCCACCCAACTTTCCCACGACAAGTGGCGGCAGCTCCCCAAGTGGTCGGAAAATATTAAAATAATTTTTTAAAACTGTGTCGAAGCGATTTGGCAAGCGGGATACAATTCCTTCTGGCTGATAAATTCCTCTACGGTATTGCAGCCAAAAGCATCTCGGGCAGCGCTCAAGCACTTCAACACCTGTATGGGAAAGCCAAATACGGCCATCTTTACTCATATGTTTATGAACTACCATTGGTTTACACCCATGGTATCCTCAGGCTTCGCCTTCGGCGAGTACGTAATTGTTCAATTCCCCCACGGGTAGAAACCCGTGGTACTCTTGAACAATTATAGATTCTAAAGCTGTATCAAGAAGGTGTCAAGGAAGGGGTTTTAAACTAAATCATCTTCTGAAGGGAGAAATTTTTCATTTTCAAAAGATTGGTTTATCTCTGGTTTAACTTGCTCTTCCTCCCTAGGATCATCAGCGAAGCGTTGAACCCTACCAATGATTCCATTTGTTAATCGCACTTTATGGCCTCTTGGGTGAAATTTCTTACTCGTCAGAACATCCTTGACAACCCCTTCAGTCAATTTACCAGATTCATAATCTTTTTTCTGGACTATTAATACTTTTTCACCGCTCTTTGGATAACGACTTCCAACTTCGTAGCTCATTTTTTGCGTCTCTCTCCCCATTCCTGCCACAAAACAAGCAGGGGCGCGGCATTAAAGACGGAAGAATACGTACCTGAAACTACCCCAATCAAGAGGGCTGCAGTAAACCAACGGATGTTTGCTCCACCAAAAAGTAGTACTGCCAAAAGAACCAAAACAACTGTCAGGGAAGTATTTATGGAACGATCAATCGTTTGGATTATGGAGTGATTTACTGTATCTGCAAAACTATTTCCAACTCCTTTTGATAAATTCTCTCTGATTCTATCAAAAACAACGATCGTATCGTGGACAGAAAATCCAATAATTGTAAGTAGCGCTGTAATAAATAATGCATCGATTTCAACCCCAAAGAAATGCCCAAAGATTGAAAAAATTCCAACAACTACTAACACATCATGAAGGAGTGCAACAACAGCGCAAATCCCAAACCGCCAGGAAGATGCCGGAGCTGGCACTTTACGGAAAGCTAAAGCAATATAAAGCACGATAGCTAAAGAAGCGACACCAATTGCGAGCAGCGCTTTCTTCATTAATTCCGATCCAATTGTTGGACCAATAGTTTCAATACTTACCTGCTCAACATTGCCAAATTTGTTTTGAGAGGAAGCTATAATCGATTTTCGGCTATTTTCATCCAATGGCTTTGTTCTAACCAAATATGTCTTGCTTTCAGTTGATGCAATTGAGGCTACTTCAACACCAGTCGTTTTAATAGTTTTTTCAAGATTTTCTTTAGATACAGATTGAGAAAATTTTAACTCAAGGAGGGTCCCGCCGGTAAAATCAACCCCTAGATTCAATCCCCACAGAACCAAAGCTACCAAACCAGGAATAATAACTAAAAGAGAAAAGCCAAAATACCAAAATTTTTTGCCTGCTATGTCAATCATTTTTACCTTCCTTTAAACTACGAATATCTTCTATTATTTCATTTTCTAAAACTTTCGCGGCGCGAGCTAAAACTACTTCGATATTCTCGATTTTTTCTCTCAAAAACTCTATAAAAACTTCTGATGCGCCGCTTTCTAGTTGCTCTAAGAAAAGTTCCTTATCTTTCTTTTCCAGTCTTTCTAAAATTAGATCGATCAGGCGAACCTCAGCAATTTCATCTGCCATCTTTAATAACTTTTCTCTTTCTTCATTTGAAATATTAAGAGTTTGTAGCTCAAAAATAATATTTTCTTTCTTTAAGAAGGCAGTTGCAATTATACTCATAGACCATACCTCCCAAGCGGCACTTGATCAGCCGGATCATCGACAAAATACATTAATACATTTATTCCCCCGCCACGAAGCCCAAGCTCTTCCATTACCTCAGGAGAGCCACCAAAAGCTCTCCCTGTCCCAGTTTCGGGTCCTGCGTCCTCCAAGACTCCAACTACCGCCTTGCCATTTTGGGGATTTATAACAATCATTTTTCGATGTCGAAACCACTCCTTTGTAGCTGCCGAGCCCCAGTTTGGCGACAACCAAGTCTGGGCCACCAAGTAATACCTTTCCCTTTCAATGTCTTTTTCTGTTAACGCCTGCCTACTCGGCACAATGTACCCCCAAGCCCCAGGACCACCAGCCATTGAAGCGTGTGAATATCTTTTATAATCACCACTAGTTTCAAAATGGGTGAGGATATTATCTCCTGGATACCTCGTCAGATGCGATTCGTAACCTATTATCCCGCTAGTTTTGTTAAGCCGAATTCCCTGCAACTCTGATACTATTTTGATATTAAGCTCCTTACTTAACTTTTCCGTAAGAACATTTTCATCAGACATTCTAGTAGTGTTTAGAATTTTCTTTACCCTATCACTAGTATCTTTTTTTGCACTTAAAAATGCTGGAAGGTTTCCTTCCAAAAGTTCTCTATGTAATTCTTTCACTGCAGGGGCGTGTGAAATTTGAGCAGCTCCTGAGGAAACCAATACCGCACCAGCAGCAAAACTGGCTGCCAAAGTCCTCGCCCCTTTAGAAACAACATCATTAACATTTATCTTTCGACGAGCGGCCCAACTGACTACGTCTTCATGCTTTTCCTTAAATTCCGCGAGAAGGGCGCTCCTTCTCTTCTGAAATCCAGCAGCTAATACTTTAAATTGTTTGCTCTCCTTTTTTTGCCAAAAACGCAAGTCCATTTTTAACCTCGATAAACTACTCTTAAAAGATTTCTAGTAACTGTTATTGCTGTGAGCATAGAAACCAAAATACCAATTGCGAGTGCTATTGCAAAACCACGCACCGAACCAGTACCAAACCAAAATAAAATTCCGCTGGTTATAAGTGAAGAAACATTTGAATCGCGTATAGAACTCCAAGCCCTTGTAAATCCTATTTCAATTGCCTGAATACGGTTGCGACCGGCCCGAAGCTCTTCTTTCATTCGCTCAAAGATTAAAATATTCGCATCAACAGCCATACCAATGGAAAGAATGAAACCAGCAATTCCTGCTAATGTCAGAGTAACTGGGATTATTTTAAATAACGCTAAAACAAATAAAGCATAAAGTACTAAAGCAATATCGGCCAATATACCAACCAAGCCGTAATAAATCGCCATGAAAAGAGCAATTACAGTAAAACCAATTATCCCAGCTACTAAACTGCGATCTATAGAGGTTTTTCCTAATGTTGGTCCTAGTGTCCGCTCGGAAATTATATCGATCTTTTTTACCGGCAAGGCTCCAGCTGAGAGTTGAATAGATAGGCGTTTTGCTTCTTCTGAAGTCAAACCAGTTATAACTCCTTCTTTACCAATTTCGGTTTTTACAATTGGAGCGGATACCGGAATGTCATCTAAAAATACTATAAGAGGCTTGCCGATTAGGCTGCGGGTAACAGCGCTAAATTTATTTGCTGATTCTGATTTTAACTCAAAACGAACAACAGGCCCTCCTTTATTTTCCGTATCCCCCTGTTGATAATCAACGGCTGCGGTTTTTAGGTCTTTGCCACTTATACCTGTTGGCTTCGTATTTTTAATTGTCGGAATTGTAGAAGTGGCGTCCGCTGGGTTGATAAATTCGCGAAATTCTAGTTTTGCAGTCTGTCCAACAAGCTGCCTAGCATTTTCAAGGTTTGTTACACCTGGCAGCTCTACAATTATTCGGTAATCTCCACCAACCTTTGAAGTTTGTATAATCGGTTCTGTAACACCAAACAAATTTATTCGGCGGTCAATTACTTCTTTTGCTGCTTCTAGAGCTTTATCGCGATCACTCTGGGCAATATCACTAACATCAGCCTTCAGGGTAAGACTTGTTCCCCCTTTCAAATCCAAACCGAGTTTTACATCGAGATCTCGTTTAAACTCAAATCCAAACACATTCCAGTCTATTTTTGGACCAGCCAAAACTGTATTTACTTTTATGGGGCCTGCTGAGAATCTAATTGGCACATTAGGCCAATCTACTAAGACAGCCAAGCAAGTTAGCCCAACTATAGTTAATAACAGGACCCGAGGGGACTTCATCGTCTAAGATTATATCGATTTGTGGTATTGGAAGCAAGCTAATTCACCGAATCAATTCTTCCTCATCACCAACTAATACTACTCCAACTCTTTCCAGGACTCTTCCCACAAAGGGGTCTTTCCTTCTTTTTCTGAAAGTAAATTCGTCCTCACTCATTACAGTATAATTTATTTCACGCCCAATAGAATCTTCCGCTTTTTTTACTAAGGCAGCTAATTGCGGTACAACTACATTTCCAACGACTAAAAGGTCTACATCGGCGGAGTTTACTGGCAAGCGCCTCAAAAAACCTGTTGAAAGAGTCGCAAATTTAATTTTCCCAAGTTTATTTCTCTCTCGAATTATATCGCCGCCAAGGCCAGAGACTTTAGAAATTAACCTGGTTAATTCTGATTGAAAGACGTAATCTTTTCTAAAACCGTAAAACTTTCTATTGGCTCTGTTTTCACTCGTCAACATCCCAGCCTTTTCCAATCGCGATAGTTCCGCTCTCACAGCATTTATTTGTTCGCCGACAGATCGCACCAATTCCCTAACGTAATAAATCTTACCGGGATTATTCAAAAATAAAGAGAGCAGCTTTGCTCTAGTTTTAGAGATAAGCAAAGGGCGCAGTTGGCTGGCAGCAAAATTTAAGTCACTCAAATTTACCTCCTTAAAGCTTGGGCAGTTATAAATAATTCTACTTATATGAGACGGGGGAGCCGGTAGGTACCGCCCCCACCCAAATCTGGCCTCTATTCAAACTTATTTCTTTTCCTTTATTATCGTAAAAACGGGTACGAGAAGCTCTATTGGCCTTTTTCCACTTTCCAGCAATTGCTTTCCCATCCTTGAAAACTATGACATCCCCACTGCCCTCATTTTGTATCAAAATCCTACTGTGCCCTGAGGGTTCGGGACTAATCTGAACGTATTGGACAATGATATTTTTTGCTGAAAGCCGCTCACTGTTCCCAGCGTCAAGATGTTTTTCACCACCATTACTTCGTAAATAGGTGTTTGTTGCGGGCTGGTAGACCCAGCTTACATCATAGCCATATGCACCGAGAAATCCTAAGCTTAAGGTAAATGTTTTTGGTCGCTCTTTGGGCGTTGCTTCAAAGTCAGAAAAAATCCAAGAATCAATTTTCACGGGTCCCCTAAAACCACGATCCGTTGCAACCTCACGCAGTTTTTTTGTATTTGTATAGACATTATGAGGTGCAGCACGACTGCTTATTCTTTCATACGTAGGGCTACCGATAAAGAATTGATCTAGATCCTTAATACCGTAATCTTTCACAAGTTGCTGAGCCAAAGGGCTTCCACCAATATGGGCGTATCCAGCGCTATATTCACTTACCCAATCAAGAAAATACGGTCGATTGCTTCTGACTGGTCCTAAATTGGAATCGTTCGCTAAATAAATAGCTAGTAGTCTGGTAATTCCCCCTTCAGCCAAAGTCTCGTAAACAAGGTCGGCACGGCTTAAACCTGTTTGTGGACGAGCTTCAGTGTGATTCTCAATAACAACTGCTAAAGGCAAGTTATTACTCCAAGCTTTTGCTTCGTCTTTTGTGTAAAGCAAGCCATTTATTGGATTTGGGATATTGGCTATGACAGGCGCGTTTCTGTTTTCATAATTTCCAATTGAAGCTATCGAAACGCTTTTTTTACCGAGAACAAATCCTAGTGCACCCCAAACAAAAATATAGACGAGCAGCAAAATTAAAACTAATATTTTTTGCTTTTTTGATAAAAGTTTAAAGTGTTTTAGCATCGATTTGGTTCAAATTGAACAATACTAGTACCCAAAAAGATACAAATTTTTTAACAAACCGTCAAGTGGTAGTTTCGAGTTGCGTACCAGTTAGCTTTGTGCTAGCATATTCAATGAATTCAGTTAGAACGTAAGCCCTGCTTATTTCTTAATTCTGAATTATTAATTAGTAACATGCCAAAAAAGACTCGTGCGGAAAAACTGGCAGCCCAGCTACGGCGACTAAAAATGCAATCGTCTGTTAGCGGTCAGCAACCAAGCCCTATTAACCAAACAATACCGCAACCAACAGCAGAGGTTGGACAGGAAAAACCAAGAGAAGTTCCTATAACCACAACCAAACCCGTAATTAACATTCAGCAAATTATCGAAAAAAAACAGTCTCCAAAAGACGAGTCCCAAAGATATAGTTATTCGTATGTAAAAGGCGATTTGAGGAAGATAGTTGTCCTCGCTAGCCTCGCAGTAGCAGTCGAAGTAGGGTTGAACTTGACATTACGCACAAGCTTTGCTAAGCTGATCCTACGCACGTTCGGGATCGAAATTTAGATGAAAATCTCGAACCTTTATTTCTTTTTCGAAAGGGGGTGAACCAACCAACAGGTTGAATTTCGAAAAAAGATTCAACCTACTATATATGGCTTCAATGTATTGCGTAAAATGCCGCGCCAAGAAAGAGGTTGCAAACCCAGAAAGCGTTACCATGAAGAATGGTAAGAAAGCTTTGCGCGGAACATGTCCAGACTGTGGGACAAAGATGTTCAAGATTGGTGGCTAATTTAGTTTTTGAATTAGTTTTTACCACAACGAAAAACCCCTCGAATTTCATCGGGGGTTTTTCGTTTGTTGAAAGCTAAACTGTATCTCCTAAACTTGAAATCCCATAGTATTTGTGATATAATGTAGTTGCGGAAAAATTTAATGTCTACATTTGAGGAGGAGACGAATGGAAGCATTAGTAAAAGGGTTAGAGGTCATCGCGGGGCTTGCGGCGTTTTATAGCCTACTCTTTGCGGCTGTCGGGGGGATGGTATCAGCAAACGCAGGAACGTATGGTATGAAGAACACGCGTGCTGAGAACGCGGCGAACCTGCTCTTAACGGTGTTCACAATAGCTCTTGTTGCCTTCCTAATCACCTTATGGATCCAATCCTCCACAAGGTAACATTCTTGGAAGGAGGCGACGGAGGAGAACTGAAAGCCCTGCGGAAGTTGCGTTGAACGCAGCCGTAGGGTTTTTTATTTTTATAAATTTAACTTGCCACTCTAGTGGATAAAATCTTCGGTTAAGGTAGCTATGTGAACTGGTTCTTCAAGAGGAGTTAAGTGACTGTGTTCTGGGATAATAATAAGTTCAGATCTCCTTATAGAACTTCTTAGTATTTTGATTCTTTCTAACGGCACGATTATATCTAATTCTCCTGCGATCAATAATGTTTCTGCTGCAATCTTCTTGGAAAGCTCAATAAGGTCAGTTTTTAAGTAGCTAAGAGCCGATTCCACTATGACTCTCGATTTAGCCTCTTTAAGATCTTTTATTCCTGAATTTATAAGTTCTTGCTTTCTCTTATTGCTAACACCCCTAATAAGTAGTTCGCCACCAAGTTTGCTAATCAATTCATTTGCTACCCAGATTTTCCTGTATTTCCTTGGTAAAAAGTTTGTGAGTTTGTAATAATCGGCTTCCAAATTTTCTAAGAATCCTTTTCCTGAAATTGCTGGAGAAACCAAAATTAATTTGTTAATTAGGTTTGGAAACATAGCAGCATATTGGATACCTATAGATCCACCTAAAGAGTGTCCCCACAAGTAAAAGTCTTTTAAACCTAAACTAGTGACAAAGGAATTAAGAAATAAAGCATAGTTCTTTAAACTGTGAGTTTTGTTTAAAGATTCGGAAAATCCGTAACCAGGCAGATCCAAAAGAATTACTCGGTGGTTTTCAAAGCATCTAGCAAAAGCAGTTAAGGCTTTGTGATTGCCTCTAAAACCAGGAACTGCCAATAGGGTTGGTTTTAAATGGAGGTTATAAACATAGTAAAAAATTTTTGATTCTTCAATATTAATTTGCTTTGACACCATCAATTTATTATATCAAGGAAATGGAAACAAATTTCAAACCAGCTTCCAACTTGAAAAACCTATAGCATAATGGTATACTACATCCAACATAACCGCCAAACTAGCGGAAAACGTTAGACTAACGAGGAGGAAACAAGAGAAATGTCGCCAGTACACAACGACCCGTTTCTAGGTTGGTGGCTCTGGAAACTAGAGCCATGGCAGGCTGGCCTGGTAGCGTTGGCGTAGTCGGTCTTTGGTTCGTCGAAGTCCTCAGACGCAGGTTCACGACACCGGACTTACCATCTTATGGGCTGTCCATTTTCAAGTGGCACTCTAACTACCTGGGGTACCCTTTTCTGGCTGTGGTAGTAGGCTCGCTAGCCTTCTACTTCAAAGAGGTAAGCACAGCAACCCCAATAAGCGGGTGGTTGTTCCCAGTCTTCTTCGTGTTGGCTCTCGCGTCGGCTGCTCTGTTCATCCGGTGGGAGGACCAGAAGAACGGAATCCGCCCTTTCACGAAGCTGAACGCCAATCGGGTTTACAACGCCCTGTTCTGGTTCGCGCCAATAGTGTACGTACTCATCACGGGGCTCGCGGTACTACTCGGTTATCGGGAAATCCCAAGCGTGGTTGCGCTCGTCGTAGTGCTCTGCCTAGCAATCTTCGCCGGAACCCTACTTCTCGATGGCACTGGGTGGAACCCACTACGGGATGAAGTCAAACGCTCGTACCCGAAGTGGAAACTGGATTGACTGGAGTGGAGATCGAAAGCCTCGCGGAAGTTGCGCAAGCAGCGGAAGCGGGGCTTCTCGGTTTATTGACTAATTTTCACTCTTTGCTCGGTACTGTAGGCTTTCGGCAATGTGCTGTGGTTTTATTTCTTCTGAACTTTCCAGGTCAGCTATAGTTCTAGCTACTTTCAAAACTCGATGATATGCCCTAGCGGAGAGTTGCATTTTACTGACCGCAGCTCGAAGAAGATTTAAACAGTCTTGATCAAGTTTGCAAAACTCTTTTATTTCTTTTGCACTCATTTCACTGTTGTTCGCTAGCTTTGTTCCTTTTAGTCTTTCTGTTTGTTTTTCTCTTGCTTTCTGGACTCTGCTTCTAATTCGTTCTGATGGTTCTGCTTCTTGTTCTGAAGTCAATTTTTCGATTTTCACCGCTGGAACATCAATATGTAAATCAATCCGATCTAAAATTGGGCCAGAGAGCCTTTTGTTATAACGAGTGATTTCCCCTGGCACACAAACACATTCTTTTGTTGGCTCTCCTAAAAACCCGCAAGGGCAAGGATTGGCGGCAGCAATTAGAGTAAATTTGGCTGGGAATGATATGCTGCCAACGGCACGCGACACTGTAACCACACCGTCTTCCAGGGGCCCTCGCAAGCTTTCTAGAACCATTCTCGGAAATTCAGGAAACTCATCTAAAAATAGGACCCCTCTGTGCGATAGTGAAATTTCCCCTGGTTTTGGGTGAGTTCCTCCACCGATCAAACCAATCGCACTTGCAGAGTGGTGGGGGCTTCTAAAAGGTCTAGTTTTAACTATTGGCTCTTCTGAATTTATCTGCCCCAAAATGGAGTAAATTTTTGTTACTTCCAAAGCCTCGTTAAATGTTAGTCTTGGTAATATTCCCGAAAAAGCCCGAGCCAGAAGGGTCTTCCCCGCACCTGGTGGTCCTTTGAGTAGCACATTGTGCCCTCCCGCCGCTGCGATCTCTAGTGCTCTTTTCGCTGTCTCCTGTCCTTTTACCTCTTTCATGTCTACTCCATTATTTTCGCTTTGATTTAAATTAATCTCCGATTTTGGAACCGCTTTTATTACTTTGTTTCCCGACAAATGATGGAAAAGGCTTGTGACACTTTCGACTGGTATAACTTTAATCCCATCAACAATTGCTGCTTCTTTTGCGTTTATTGCTGGAACGAAAAAGTTTTTTAATTTCTTCTCTTTTACTAGCATCGCAATAGACAACACTGCATTGGTCGAACGCAAAGTTCCGTCAAGAGAAAGCTCACCTATAAAAAGTGAATCGGCTGGGGCAACTGATAATTGGCCAGAAGCAATTAAAATTCCAAGAGCCATAGGTAAATCAAAGCTAGGTCCTTCTTTTGGAATATCGGCCGGGGCGAGGTTTACCGTAATTCTTTTTGTGGGAAAATCTGCGCCAGCATTTTTCAGTGCAGCTCTTACTCGCTCCTTGCTCTCTTCCACGGCTTTGTCCGGGAGACCAACAATTGTGAACGATGGGAGACCTTGAGCGGCGATATCGACTTCAACTGTGATAGGAATTGAATCGAGTCCAATGGTAGCACCAGACATCACTTTGGCAAGCATACGAGGAATTATATCCAGATTTGTAATAAAAATTCAAGGGTCTTTACTTTACATCTTCGTCTTTAAGCTTATTTAAACCCTCAAAATGAATTTTGTTGTCTTTAAAAACTTCCGTAACTTTATACTTTCCTTTTGTATAAACCTTATCATTTTCCAAAAAGTGGGTTGCTTCTAAAATTATAATGCTGGCTTTAGGTCGTGAGAGCCGTTGGTTACCTTTTGTTTCAAGCAAAGGAATATCTCCAAAAAGCCAATAATGCCTCTGACCACTTTTTAAAAATGAAAAAATCTTACCTGCCTTTAAATCTTCTGGAATACATTCTTCCTTTTTCCTTTTCCCGTTTTTAAATTCTGAAATGTTACGCAAAGCAAGATCTGGATTGTACTCAGTTATTATTCCCATAACGTCCCTTATTCTACCAAAAACCGCCCCCGTAGGCGATTTTAAGGTGAGCTTTTTAACAAATCTTAAAACTCAATTACTAAATCTTGTTTGTTTTTAAAACCTGAAAGCATTCGCAGAATCTGCCTTTTCCTGTCATTATTCCTCTATACCTATTCAACCCTTTGATAGCCTCATCGTAATTAATATCTTGTAATTGAGATTTGTGTTGCTCTAAAGCTTTAATTTTTAAATCTAAAAATTTGCTTATATCTTCAACGTAAGAAACTTCTTGCAGAGGCGTCCAAACTTCATAACACAAAATTGTACCTACCTGCCAGGGCTTCCCTTCGCATTCTTGAAACCAAGGGCCAGCCGCTCTAAAAACCGACTCTACTACTAATTAGCTTAATTAAATTTTCTCTTTTGTATTCAAGATAACCGTCTGGATTTCTAAGGAATGCTAAATCTCTGATTCCAAAAACCCCAAGAGCATTTCTCGCTTCTTTCTCCCTAATTTTTGCAAGAGCGTCCTTTGAGTATTTCAAGCTACCAGACTCGCCAGAAGTCATATAGACCACAGAGACTTTGTTGCCTTCTTTTACGTGTTGGGCGATACTTCCACCACAACCGATTAGATCATCGTCAGGATGCGGAGAAAAAACTAATATGTTCATTTTTCTAAATACTCCAATCCAATAGTTGCATTCGAAGTTGCTTCCGAAAGCATGCGACTAGATTAACTTATACGTAAAGGAAAATCAATTACTTATTTAAGGTTCAGTTGAAGAGGCTTGGCCAAAGATATATTAAAATAGTTATCTTTAACACCCCAACCAAAATTAAAAAAATGGTCCAAAGAAGTGTGTAAGCCAGATCCATCAGAGCTTCTTTAACTTTTTGATTTAGCGCTAGGTAGGCTGCATAACCAAAAACCAGAAAGCCGGTAATTGCCGCTGAAAAAACGAAAAGCAAAAGAAAGAAAGTAAATAAAATAACCCCTGGTCCTCCGACTTGAAACTTATCCAAAATAGTGAAGACTAAAGCTATCAGTGCACAATAAGCTATCACACCAAGAGCTTGCAGGAAACCAGCTACCGCTAATACGCGCCAGGTTGGGGATTGGAGTCGTTTTATCATACAGATTGAATATAACATAATTGATCAACCAGGACAATTTTGAGGATGGGTTGTTTGTTTTTTTAAACAATTCTTTTTATAATTAATTTGCAAGGGTACGATGGAAGAAAAGCAAAAAAAGGAAAGTAAATTTTCCAAGCCATTTCAAATTTTTTTGATTACAATAATTGTTTTTGTAATCATCGCTCTTTTTGCCCTTTCAATGAATTGGGTTCAGAGTAACTTATTCTCTCAGTAAATTTTTGACCTTCTTAAATATTCAATTTCTCAAGTTAATTATCGACAAGAAATCTGTGATAGAAGAACCAAAAAACCCCGCTTTTAGCGAGGCTCTTTGAGGCTCAAAGGTAACTTGTAAGCCAGGTTCTGTTTCCCCCGATTCAATCGGGGTAGATGATCATCTATCTAAGTATGACGCAAAAGTCAAACTTCCCCGATTTAACCGGGGTGCTCGCGTCTTCGCCTCTCAGATCGGAAACTCAATGAGGCATTCGGCGATTGCAGCGGGTAGGATTGGCCGTTTCACCCTTAGACCAAGCACCGAGATCTAAGATTCGTCTCTGTTCCTCTCGAATCCTGTCGATTCAGGATCCGTCCCTAAAGCCTCTTCGGTTAAGACACCTTAGGTCACTAGCTGTTACCAGTCTCCGCTTGCGCGGAGTCCCCTACCGATCTGCTGCCTGGACTTTCCTCCCCTCGACAAGCTTGGGGCGATCATCCGGCTACCTTTGAGCTTGCTAATTATATCTTGCTAAGAAACAATACGCAAGATGTAATCTTGCGGATTATACCAAATTTAGGTAAAAATTTCAACTTTCCTTAGAATCGTGTAATATAGATATTAATGGCTGAAGTTTTTGTCTTTCTTGTTTCTCTGTCAGCAGTAATTGTTGGTGCCGACTGGCTAGGTAATGCTGCTACCTATTTTGCAAAAAAACTTTCTTTACCAAAAATCTTAATTGGTGCTACTTTTGTAAGTATTGCTACTACCGGCCCTGAAATCGTAATAGCATTTTTTTCCGGAATTGGAAGGGAGCCAGCAATTGGGCTTGGTACAGCGCTAGGATCACCCTTAGTCAATATAGGTCTTATTCTAGGATTATTACTATTTTTCTCAAAAGCGAGGGTTGACGAACCTCATTACACAAGAACCATCCAAATTTTTTTGCTGGTTTTAGCTACCGTATTTTTTCTTTCTATAACAGGAACTATAACCCCAATCTCAGGGTTTGCATTATTCCTGGTTGGAATTTTCTATTTATTACTTGAATTTTTTATTTCCAAAAATGAGCAAGGGATCATTGAAGGTGTAGAATCTCGTTTCTGGCGACTCAAAAGCTTTTTTTCGAGAAAAAATAATTTGCAGGTTTTTTACTTCATAGCCGGAGCTATTTTGCTCTTAGGAGGTGCTCATTTCTTAGTTGGTTCTGCCGCTACAATTGCAGCTATTTTTGGAATCCCAGAAATTGTGATAGGATTTGTAGCCATTGCCTTTGGCACATCTTTACCCGAATTATTCTTTGCTGTAAACGCGATCCTCCGACGTCGCACCGAATTATCTGTTGGGAACTTGTTTGGTGCCTCTATTCTAGACCTAACTTTAGCCTTAGGCCTTATTGGTATCTTGGGTGGGTTTACAGTTAGACCTTATATTTTGTACCTCACGATAGGTACAGCTGCATTACTTTCAATTTTAGCCTTATCCCCAGTTTTTGGGAAATTCCGACCAAAAGTAATAGGAATTATTTCTATCGCGATATATTTTGGGTTTTTGATCTGGTTTGGAAAGGTATGTATTTAACTTTCTTTTCTTAAGTGCTCCAAATGGTCCTCAAAAATTACCTGAATAATACCTGCGGCCGGCACCGCTAAAAGCGCCCCGGGTAGGCCAAAAAGGCTACCACCAATAAGAAGCGATATGATAATTATAATGGGTGAGAGCCCAACCGCATTTGCCATAACTCTTGGAACAATAAAATTATTTTCAAGCTGCTGAACCAAAATATATAGAGCCACAACGGCTATCGCCAAAATCGGGCTGTGTACAAAAGCGACCATAATCGCAGGAAGGCTGGAAAGAACAGGACCAATAATTGGTACTATCTCAAACAAGCCAGCAATTATAGCTAGGGGAAGCGCGTATGGTACACCAAGTATAAAAAGCCCAATATAGGTCGCCGAACCAACTATAAACATCAAGGCTAACTCCCCTCTTAGCCAAGACCCCAATTTTTTTTCGATTTTTTCCATTAAGTCTGTGATCCTCTTTTTTTCAACGTTGGGGAAAATAATATAAATTTCTTCCTTTAGCCTTCGTCGCTCAAGCAATAGGTAGAAGGTAAATACTGCAACAGTAATAAATGAAATAAACACGCTAAAAACATTCATAGCAACAGAAAGTACATTGCTAAGCGCGCCATCTATTCTTGATGAGATAATATTAGCAATATTTTCACTGGTAACTACAGGTAAATTTGAATTTTGAAAAATATTGATTGCGCTATCGTAATAAAGCGGGGTCTTCAAAACAAATTCTTTAATCTGGCCGATCAGCGGTGGGATGATAGAAAAGAGTAATAGAGCAACAAAACCGATTGCCAAAATATAAGTAATAGCAACCGCTACAGATCTGTTTATACCTTTTTTGATTAAAAAGTCAACTAATGGGGCAAACCCGCTCATTAAAATGTATGCAACAAACAATCCCATCAATACGCTACGAATTTTCCAGGCGACGACAAAAAGAAGTATGGTGACAATAGCAATCAAAACCGATTTTGGTGATATTTCAATTGTGAAAGATTGTTTCATCTGTCTCCTTCATTTTAGCAGATAAACTAGGTAAGCAGCAACTTTGCTGGCTTTATTAAAAATAATAACGTGAATCGAAAGTTTTCCTACTGTGGAAACCAATTTTGGATTGTTCTTTCAATTTGCTCCTGAAAACTAGGCTCAACAATATCGAACCAAAAGATCCCGCGATTTTTTCGAAACCACGTATACTGACGACGAATATATGAATGTGTTTCCCATTTTATCCTCTGTTTTGCTTCCTCCTCTGCAATTTTTCCCAGGATGTACATTGCTACTTGGCGATATCCAAGAGAGCTCATTGAAGGTAGGTTTCCATTAAATCCTTGTTTTAAAAGGTTTTTTACCTCCCTTACAAAACCCTGCTTGAACCAAAATTCAACACGATCGTCAACTTTTTTGTAAAGAAGAGCTCGGTCTGCAGTCAACCCAATCTGTAAAGTGTCAAAATTTACTTTATATTTATCTTTTAGCGACGAAATTGAGGAGCCCGTCTGATAAAAAACTTCCAGCGCCCTGACAACACGACGGGGGTTTTGTTTATCAATTTTCTCTGATGTTTTCGGATCTACCCTTTCCAATTCGGCGAATAACTTACTTAATGGTTGAGCCTCTAACCGATCGCGTAATTTTTTATCCGGGGCAACTTTTGGGATTTTTAACCCCTCAACGACAGCCTGAACGTAAAGGCCAGTCCCTCCAACCAAAATTGGCAATTTACCTCTTTTATGAATTTCGCTGATTACCTCATAGGCTAATTGTTGATACTCCGCAACAGAGAATGTTATATCTGGGCTAATAACATCGTATAGATGAATCGGTATATCATTGACTACCCACACTCCCTCTTTCTTTTCCAAATTTTGACTTTTAACTTCCTGCCCGTCCGGCAGGCGGGTTGAATTTTGACTTATCTTTCCCGTCCCAACATCCATCCCAATATAAATTTGCCGAGAGTCTGCAGAAACTAATTCCCCATCGAATTTTTTTGCTAATTTTATCGCCAGGCTAGTCTTACCAGTCCCCGTAGGGCCAACAATAACCAAAAGTTTTTTCATTAACGTTAATCTACTACTTGGAAGCTATCATATCAACTACGAGCGTCGACCAGGAAAAGTTTTTGGCACCGTAACCTTCGCCGGAAAATGGATTGAAGTATTCTCTAAAACCACTTTTTTGAACCAAAGCCAAACTTCGCTCAACAATTTTCTCCGCTTCCTCGTTAAACCCATGCTCTTTTAATCCCTTTACTATAAACCAGTTTGTGCTAATCCAAGTTGGTCCCCGCCAAAGCACTGGTTCTCTAAACACGGTTTTGTAATCTGGGATAAACGCTGGTTCATTCGCCGCCACGGAAGGAATAGGATATGGTAGGTCAAACTCATCTTTATTTGATAGGTGCTTCTTAACTAAATCTTTCGCAATAGCCTCTGGCAAATCTAAAATAAGGGGCATTAAACCTTTTATGGTTTTAACTTTTGCTGCTTTTTCATCCTTACCATACAGATCAAAGAAAAACGCTTCTTTTTTGTCGTAACATTTTTTTATAAGCGATTCCTTACCCTTGGTGTATAAATAGTAAAAGTGGCGAGCGGTTTCTTCGCAATCTATCTCATGCAAAAGTTTCGTCAAAACTTGGAGATTTTTAAGGTAGATTGAATTTACTAAAACGTCCTCAACATTAAAATAATCGGCTGAAAGAATTCTTTCCAAGTTATAATTTGTAACCATGTTTCGGAAAGTAACTAGACGTCCCACCAAAGTTGGCACCACGACGGAACTATCATACATACCAAAAACAGGGTCGTATGACGGGGATTGATCAAGACCTGATTCGTAAGGGGCAATTATGGAGATTAGGCCGTCTTTATCAGGGTCTCTATTAAAATAAAGCCAATTGTAAAAAGCGACCAATTTTGGCAACATTTCATGAAGAAAAGCGCTATCATGGTCCTTTTGATATATTGCTTCAACACCTTGAGCAATTACAGGCGGTTGTATTAGCTGGGAAGTCCTAGGAAAAAGGGTTGGATATGATTCTAACGACCGTAAAATCTCCCGCCAAGCGATTTCCCTACGCCAAAAAATTATGTGAGGAATAAAACCATCGGCCCTCTGTCCTTTTAGAAGATTTCTAATTTCATTTTTGGCTAGATCAAGGTCAAAGTGAGAGGCAATTATTGCGTGAAAACAAGAATCCCAAAACCATTGGTGCGGGTAATGGTGGCGGCTAGGAGAGATATATTTATAATTTTCTTTCGCCCAAGTTGCATAACCAATCTTCAAGTTTCCGTAAAGAATATCTTTTGCACCAGAGACAATTTCTTTGTAGGCAGCTTCCCTCATACGTCTACTTTAGCTCAAAAGCATTATCAAATAAAGGGGCCCTTTCAACCCACCCGGCGCTTTTTATTTTGACTTCACGAAACCAGTGGCCTTTTAGTCTACGGGTGAAGTGAAGGGAAAACATACTTCCGAAGACCAATCGTTGAAAAAGTTGTTGTGATTCATATGATAGGTTAAAACTCAAGGATTCTTAATCCTCGGAAGTTTATTTATTATATCGTCCAAGATTTCAAGACGTCTACTTTTTTCTTTTCTTGATATCCCGTCATTTAAATTTTTTGCGGAAGCTGTAAAAGGCCTTGGTGAATACATCGAAATATAAGCAACTGACCAATCAATTTCTCGAGCAAGTTGTACGGTATTCTCGAATTGTTTCTCTGTCTCACCAGGAAATCCAACAATAATATCCGTACCAATTTTAGCATTTGGAATTTTACTTCGTATCTTAGTAACCAATTTTTTGTATTCTTCAACTGTGTAAAAACGGTTCATCTTTTTTAAAACAGAGTTGTCGCCTGATTGAATTGGTAAATGAATATAACGATCTATATTAGGATTAGCTACAATCACGTCTATCAATTCATCGGAAAAATCCCATGGGTTCGCTGATAAAAATGAGATTTTTTCGAAATGTTTTTTGGCAATTTCTTCCAAAAGTACGGGAAATAAAGTAGGTATCCTTTTCCGTCCCATACTCATTTTTACCATCACTGGTATAACTTGTTTACCATCTGGCAAAGTATATTTTCTTTTTTCTAAATTATTTTTAATAAAATCTGCTCCGTAGGAGTTTACGTTCTGTCCAAGAAGTGTTACGTTTTTTATTTTTGCCCTAACTAAACAATCAATTTCTGCCATTATATCTGTCCAGGGTCTTGAAATTTCCCGACCTCTGGTATATGGAACTACACAATACGAGCAGAAATTGTTACATCCGTTAGAAATTACAACCCAAGCATGTTCTTTAGTTTCACGTCTAGCCGGAATATCAAAACCTACTTCCTCTATTGATAAGAATTGGTCGACTAAAGGCAACCGGTTTTTTATTTTTCGATAATACTTCTTAGTTAGATCTTTGACCATAGCCCCAACCATACAGCCGGTCAGAATTAATTTAAAATTAGGGTTTTTTTCCTTAAGAAGTTTGACGACTTTTTGGAGCCCGTAGATTTTATCTTCAGCGTGCTGACGGACCATGCAAGTATTTATTACTAGACAATCTGCTTTATCAATTGAGGAAGCTAAGAAATATCCCTGTTTTTCTAAAAATGGGGCTAACCTCTCTGAATCTGCCTTATTTTGCTGGCAGCCAAACGTGATAATAAAATACTTTAGTCGCTTCATAAACGTGTGGATTTTTACCGGTTTTATTCAAACCTACTGTTTATTTCCGAACCGTTTTCTTAATTCCCTTTGAGGCAATAAAACCAATCGTGTTCATTGAGGGCAGCTGAATCGTCTGTCCAGTCTTTGGATTTCGACCAGCTCTTGCTTTTCTTCCGCGGATTACAAATGTACCAAATCCAGAGAGAACTACCTTTTCGCCTTTTCGGAGAGCCCCAATTATATTTTCCAGGGTAGAGTCAACTGCTTCTCTTGCTGCTTTTTTAGTTAAGTGCGCCTCTTTTGCAACTGTCTCCACAACATCTGCTTTTAACATAAGCCAAATTCACCCCCTTCTAGTAAATTTACTCTAAATCGCAAAAAATTCCAATAGTTAACCAAGCTCTGAGTCAACCCTTTTAATTGATTTCGCTAACCCCGCCTTTGTTGTTTCGATTAAACATGAGCGAAATGCTTTTGGCCCTGTCTCTACCCATTCAAATTTGACGGGGTAAGGGTCTTTTTGTCTCTTGATAATTATATCTGGTTTTACACCAAGCACCGAATGGATTGCGCCGGTCATACCAACGTCAGTGACAAAAGCTGTTCCTTTCGGTAAAACTGTCGCATCGCAACTTGGAATATGTGTATGAGTTCCGATAACTGCAGACACCCTACCATCCAAAAACCAAGCTAAAGCAGCCTTTTCGCTTGTCGCTTCGGCATGATAATCAACCAGGATAGCAGCGGGTTTCTCTTTTTCAACTTGATCAAGAAGAATTGCATCCACTGTTCTGTACGGTTCTTCAACTGGCTGATTCATCCATTGACTACCCAGCAAATTTATTACTAAAACTTTGCCTTTCTTAGTTTCAGCAAATGTAAAACCAAAGCCCGGAGTGTCTGACGGGTAATTTGCAGGCCTAAGAATTGTAGGATCTCTGCTTAAACTTTCAGCAAATTCTCCGCGAAACCAAATATGATTGCCACTAGTCATAATATCAACTCCAGCTTCTCTCATTTCCTCAACGGTTTCTGCCGTAGCCCCCTTGCCGTGAGCTAAATTTTCGATATTAGCAACAACCAGATCAATTTTTTCTTTTTTTATAAGATCCGGCAATATTTCTTTTACAGCCACTCTTCCTGGCTTGGCTACTATATCACCAACAAATAATATTTTCATTTTTTAGTCCACATAAGTGGTCGCAGCACGCGCAGTAGCTCCTCTTCTGACAACGATCAGAAAGCATAAGCTACGAGCGTGCTATTTTGCTATGGCCTCCGCTCTTGTTTCACGAAGAACAACTACTTTCACTTGGCCTGGATAGGTAACACTTTTTTCAATTTTTTCCGCAATATCATGGGCCATCTTCGTAGCGGTCGCATCATCTATCTGTTCAGGAATCACTATCACTCGTACTTCTCGACCAGCTGAAATCGCAAAGGATTTCTCAACACCCTGAAAAGAAGAGGCAATGTTTTCTATTTCTTTGACCCTGCGAATATATTCCTCAATTGATTCTCTTCTGGCCCCTGGGCGACTACCAGAAATTGCATCAGCGACCCAAACAACTGCTGATTCAACTGAAGAAAATGGTTTGTCCATATGATGTTCTTCAACAGCGGCAACAACTTTTGGGTCTAGATCGAATTTTTTGAGAAAATCTGCTCCTACTTGCACGTGTGTTCCTTCTTGCTCTGGAGTAAAAACTTTACCTACATCATGGAGTAGACAACCCAACCGGACAATATTTGCATCAGCTCCAAGCTCTCTTGCTAGTGCGATTCCAATCTTTGTCTCCTCAAGTGTATGCAACCAGAGATTTTGCCCATAGGAAAATCTCCATTTAAATTTCCCAAGAGTATCCAAAATCTCCAAAGGCAAATTGTATACGCCAGCCTCACGAGCAAGTTTCTCACCTTCGTCTCGACGTATTTTTTCAAATTCTTTTTGTACTCTTTCAGTCACTTCCTCGATTCTCTGCGGATGAATGCGACCATCAGCCATCATACGCTCCAGCACTGTTTTGGCAATTTCTCGTCTTTCCCCATCAAAGGACGAAAGACGAATTATACCCGGGTCATCAAGATCAACATCAACTCCAGTAGCGGATTCGAAAGATTTGACATTTCTCCCCTCTTTTCCAATGATTCGACCCTTCATCTCCTCATCAGGTAGTTTGATCGTTGTCGTAGTATATTCCGCCACATAATCGGTTGCACCATGGGTCATCGCATCAACAATTATTTGCTTTGCTTTCTCGTCAGCGTCTTTCTTAATTTGCTCTTCTGCTTCTTTTATTTTTTTAGCTACTTCCTCTTTCAAATGACTTTCTGTTGACTCTAAAATTAACTTTTTAGCTTCTTCTCTTGTAATACCTGCTACCTTTTCTAGCTTTGTCACCAATTCGTTGCGAGTTTTTTCTATTTCCTCAGATTTTCCGTCAAGGGAGTGCTCTTTATTATCAATTTCCGTTAGTTTTCTCTCTAAGTTTTCCTCTTTTGCAGCTATTTTACTTTCCAAAGCGAGTGATTCAGAACGGATTTTTCTAACCTCTTCTTCAGCTTCTTTTTTAATTCTAAAAGCCTCATCCTTCGCCTCAAGAAGAATTTCTCTAGCATTGACATCTAAATTTTTAGTTTCTTTTGAAGTTCCTTTATCGATAGGTGATTTGCGTTTAAGATAGTTTTGATAGGCGAGAGCAGCTACTACTCCACCCGCTACAGATACAAGAGCGATCAGTATTGTTTGTTCCATATTTATTTTTTGTCCTGCCTGCCGGCAGGCAGGTCCTTTCTAAAAACATAATTTTCTTTATTTATACGGCAATAACTTTACTGTTATATCAGGATATTTTAAAATTTATTGCTAGACTATTTTACTCCTTCTTCTAATAACGTGTCAACGGCTTTTTTGGCAATTTCCCAAGTGAAACCTCTACGAACTAAGATCTGTGTCATTTTTGTTTTAATTTCCCCCTCGTCCATTCTCTTTAAAAGCTGTTTCTTTTTTTCCAAAAATTTCAATGCAAGTTCCTCTTCTCCTTCTTTATTTAAAACTTCGTCGATTATTTCTTTATTAATCCCCTTTTTAAATAATTCACCTCTGACAATTGGATTACCTCGTGGGTTAAATCTGGCACGTTGCTCAACCCACCAACGAGCAAACTCCGAGTCATCGATTTGATCTAGTTTTTTTAGCTTATCGACTACTTTATCAACAGATTTTTCATAGTTGCCGCTTTCAATTTCAGATTTCTCTTCTTTTCTTTTTCTTTTTTCAGCCAAAAAGAGGCTATCTCTTATTTCTTTTTCACTCCTTGGACGGAATGACAAAAACCTCAAAGCTTTATTAGTCAGTTTTTCCACTTGATCTGCTTGAACAAGATCAGCAATTTGTTGTTCCGTTAAAACTTGTCCAATTGTTAATTTTTTCTCGTAAACAAGTGCCAGTGACAGTCCAAAAGAAAATTGGCCATCCAGAAAAATATTTGTTCTCTCTTTATTTTTCTTTTGCGGTTCTATCAAAGTAATTTTCGCCATAAGATTCCAACACCGATATTATATAACAAGTTTTACCAATAATCGTTCAATCTTTAACC
>MHCP01000031.1 GCA_001816655.1 Candidatus Woykebacteria bacterium RBG_13_40_15
CTCCTCTGGTATTGAGCCCGTTTACGATTTTGCTATGCTGCGGCGAGATAGAATAGGTGAACATGTGATTTATCACCCTCTTTATCAAAAATGGCAGACAGAAAACCCAGACAAACTTCTTCCAGACTATTTTGTAGCTGCAAACGACTTAACACCAGACGAACATGTTCAAATGCAGGCGATAATTCAGGAGTACACTGATTCATCGATATCTAAAACCGTAAATGCCCCAGGCACCCATACAGTTGAGGATGTCAAAAAACTTTACACGTCAGCATTTGAACTAGGTTGTAAAGGCATAACTTATATGAGAGACGGTAGTAGAGATGGTGTACTTTCGCATATCGAAGGTGATAAAGAAATGCCTACCGAGAATGGTCAAGTAAAACCCAACGGAGAGACCTCTATTTCCGACCAACCCCAACAAACGGTATTTTTACGTAAAAGATCAGATAACCTAGGTGGTATCACTAGGAAAGTACCAACACCAGTGGGATATGCTTTTATCACTATCAATGAAGATAGTCAAGGAAACCCATTTGAAGTATTCATAAATGTAGGTAGAGCGGGTAGTGATATAAAAGCCGACGCCGAGGCTATTGGACGACTGATATCTTTGGCATTACGCATTCCTTCAGAGTTTCCCCAAAAAGAAGTTGTTCGTAAAGTAGTTGATCAACTAGTTGGTATTGGAGGGGCAAGCCAAATGGGGTTTGGTAGTAATCGGGTTTCTTCAATGGCAGATGCTGTCGCCAAAGTATTGAAAGATTATCTTGAGAAGAAAGAATTGGAACAGATAGTTAAGCCAGAAGCAAACGGTAAAGCGGTTGCTCAGGACTATAGCAACACAAACCAAGAGAAGCTCAGTTCTCCTGCAGTAAAAATTGAGGAGACTACCCAAAACATACAAGTAGTTATGGAAGCAAAAAATATTCGCCGAGATATTTGCCCTAAATGCGGAGTAGCTAGTTTTGTATTTGAAGAAGGCTGTAAGAAGTGTTACTCATGCGCGTATAGTGAATGCTAAATGGACGTTGACAAATAACAATAATTAATTTAGGCTGATAATACTTTAAAAATTTAATTCGCCAACCGGCGAATCAAAGGAAATACGGGTGAATCACGGTGACCCATCCTCCGCATAAAGCTACGGAGGGCAAGAATTCCGTGGGAGTGCCGCTACTGTAAACCCAGAACCCCGCCCTTGAATCCTTCGAGCAAAGGAGGTGAAAGCGATTAGATAAACCGACCAACTTTGCGAGGTCGGTTTTTTGCAATTTATGAGATTCTTACAAAAAAATTGGATAGTTGCTGCCGTCATAGCTGTTTTGGTGGTAGCTGCTGGATATTTTGTTAGCACTAATAACCAACAAAATGGTAAAGTTGGACCGGCTGCAACTACTCAGAGTGAACAAGTCAAGAAAGTCAAAGCAAGTATTACCATTAATCCCGACGAAAATAGCCAGGTTTTGGCTAGTCGGGACGTTGAAATAGAGGAAGGGAAAACAGCTCTCGATTTGACAAAGAAAGTTGCCAAAGTGGAAACAAAAGGCGAGGGAGAAAATGCCTTTGTGACCAGTATTGATGGAAGAAGCGCCGATGAAGCACAAAATGAGTTTTGGGAACTAGTTATTAATGGCGAGTCCTCGCAAGTCGGTGCAGGTTCATACAAAGTAAAGAATGGCGATAAAATAGAGTGGCGAATCAGTAAATTTTAAATTTTGTTTTGACAACTTATTACTGTTAGTCAGAACAACTTTCACTATAATACTATCTAGTAATATAGTATGGACAAAACATCAGTAAAAAAATATTTTGGGCTGATAATTAATCCAATATTTATTATTGGATTGGCCGTAATTGCGAGGCTTGTTCCTCACGTACCAAACTTTACGCCAATTGCCGCGATGGCTCTCTTTGGTGGAGCCTATTTAAATCGTCGCTATGCTGCCCTGGTTCCGCTTGCGGCAATGCTGGCAAGTGATATTTTCATTGGTTTTTACTCACCGATTGTTATGTTTTCGGTCTATGGCTCGTTTATTCTGACAGGAGCAATTGGGCTTTGGCTGAAAAAGAGGAAAAGTCCGGCGAATGTGGTTTTTGCAGCGGTCGGTGCATCTATTTTGTTTTTCCTGATAACAAACTTCGCGGTCTGGGTTGGTGGTTGGTACCCGAGAAACTTAGCCGGATTAGTTGAAGCCTACACAATGGCTGTTCCATTTTTCAGAAATACGCTTTTGGGCAATCTTTTTTACACAACAGTGTTTTTTGGTGGGTATGAGCTGGTACTAAGGTTGGTTAAAAAGCCAGCATTAGTGGCAGTGTAGACATAAACTCCATTCCTTGCCGCCTCGTTTTTATTCAAGTATAATCTAAGAAGTTTTTAAAGAAGATTATGGAACAATATTCGAAAAAAGCGTCAAAGAATCTATCGACAGAATCTTTTAAAAATCTTCAAAAATGGTTAAGCAAAAAAGAGTTTCAGTTCTATAAAGCAGAAATTGAGAATTTAATCGAAGAAGAAAATTGGAAAGAGGTTGAGGACTCATTTTACACCCATATTAGAATTGGTACCGGTGGTATTCGAGGCAAGATTGGAGCTGGGCCGAACAGAATAAATCTTCGAACGATTGGTGAGGCTGCCCAAGGGCTTTGCAATTTTATCCGCGATTTTGGACCAGAAGCAAAGAAGAAAGGTGTGGTTGTCAGCCGAGAAGTAAGAAAACATTCAGAGGAATTTGCCACTCTCACTTGTGAGGTTTTAGCCGCTAATAGCATAAAATCTTTTCTTTTTGATGGGATTCGTTCCACCCCAGAGGTTTCTTTTGCAGTCCGCCACTTAAAAGCAATTGCTGGCGTTCAACTTACGGCATCCCACAACCCAAGGACAGACAACGGTTTTAAATTCTTTTGGAAAGATGGCGGGCAAGTTGTACCTCCCCTAGATGAGAAATTTATGGATCTGGTGCTAAATGTCAAAGAAATAAAAATGATGGGTCTCCGTGAGGCAAAGGCGAAAGGGATGGTGGAGATAATCGATAAAGAAGTTGATGAGCCGTATTTTAAAAAAATTCGGGGTTTATCCCTGGTGAAGACGAGATCAGCAAAGATCGCGTTCAGCCCACTTCACAGCGTTGGTAATACCAATGCCCTACCGATTCTGAAACAAGAAGGGTTTGATGTGACAGTACTTGCAGAGCAAGCTCGGCCGGATGAAAATTTTCCAGGCGCCTATAGAGATTATATAAATCCAGAGTTTGAACAGGTGCTTGAACCGACAACAAAGCTTGGTGAAAAAATTGGCGCTGATATAGCTATTTGTACTGATCCGGATGCTTGTCGGTTTGCCGCGGCTTTTAAAATCGATAAAAACTCAAACGAATTGCAATATATAACTGCGAATGAAATCGCTTCAGCCATGCTTTATTTTATTTTGTCTCTTACGGAAGAGAGGGGAAGGTTAACAAAGGACTTACTTTATATTAAAACTTTCGCCTCCACAACACTTGCCACAGACATAGCCAGGAGTTTTAGTATCAAGTATGTTGACGATCTTCTTGTTGGTTATAAATGGATTGGCCAAGTTGTGGAACACATGGAAAACTCAAAGAATTTTGTCTTTTCTTTTGAAGATACCTGCGGGTATTGTCGTGGAGATTTTATCCGTGACAAAGACGGTGCAATTGGCGCGCTTACCGCCGCTGAAATGATTTCCTGGCTTAAAGATCAAAATAAAACGATAACGGACTACTTAAGTGAGATTTACGGGCGGTATGGTTATTACCGCAATGTTCTTTATCAAGTTGAAGTTGCGGGTAAAGAAGGTTTTGAAGAT
This sequence comes from Candidatus Woykebacteria bacterium RBG_13_40_15, assembly GCA_001816655.1. GTDB lineage: Bacteria > Patescibacteriota > Microgenomatia > Woykebacterales > RBG-16-39-9b > RBG-13-40-15. Next base: position 3,836 of record MHCP01000031.1, read on the forward strand.
ATTGTTAAGTTTTACAAGAGGTTGAGGGCAAATCCGCCGAAGGAAATAGCCGGGTTAAAAGTGCTTAAAATAATTGATCGATTGGATGAAAATTTTAGAAAACCAGAAAACTACATAGCAGGAGTTACGGGGGACGAAATTACTTTTATTCTTTCTGAGGATGAGAGAATCAAACTTCTTACCAGGCCTTCTGGTACACAACCGCAGTTTAAGTACTACCTACAAGCTTTTGGTAAGGTAAATGGGGATTTGGAAAAAGTTAAGAGGGGAGTGGACAGTCTGGCCGAGAAGATCGAAGAAGATATGTATGCTATTCAAGACAAAATTCTCGGTAAAAAAGTAAGAGGCCTCAAAATTAGAAGTTATTGGTAAGAACAAAAATTTGTATGGATTATCTAAAGTTTATTTCCAGCACATTAGAAGAAGCTTCAAAGATCGCTAATAAATATTATGGAAAAGTGACCAGCACAGTAAAACCAGAGGACAGCAACCAAGTTTTAACGGAAGCCGATTTGGCAATAGGAAAGTTTATTGTGTCTAGAGTTCGGGAAAAGTATCCAAAGCATAACGTAATTGACGAGGAGGCTGGTGTTATTGATAATAACTCCGAGTATACTTGGGTGATTGATCCAATCGACGGTACCAGCAACTTTGCAAAAGGTGTACCTTTGTTTGGAATTATTCTAGGATTACTTTATAAAGACCAACCATTTGCTGGTGGTGTCGCTTTGCCTTTCTTTTCGGAGATCTATTTAGCAGAAAAGGGGAGGGGTGCTTTTTGTAATGGTGAAACGATTCAAGTCAGTCGAGAAGATAAGTTGATAAATTGCCTAGTGGGGTATGGAATTGATGGTCATCAGGAAAACCCAGAACTAACAAGGAAAGAAGCCAAATTATTAGGAGAAATTGTTCTTAATATAAGGAATCTAAGAAGTAGTGGGTCTGTTTTTGACGGTATGATGGTTGCGAAAGGAAAATTTGGCGCCTATCACCATCGAAATACTAATATATGGGATGTTGTTGGTTTGCAAATTATAATAGAGGAGGCAGGTGGAGTTTTTACAGATTTTTATGGAAGCCCTATTGATTACTCAAACTACTTAAAAAGATTTAACGACCATTATCCATTTTGTACTGCCCCGCCAATTTTACATAAGCAGCTACAAAAGACCATTCATAGAGAAGAAAAGAATGATTGAACTATTTTATTTAAATAACATCGAGGCAGTTATTTTTGATATGGATGGCACAATGATTAATAACATGCCTTATCATAAAAAGACTTGGTTAGAGTTTTGCAAAAGATACGGATTGTCGCTGACGGAGGAGGAGTTTAAGAATAAATATTCTGGTAAGAAAAACGATCAAATATTCAAAGGTTTATTCAACAAAAATTTATCGCAGGAAGAGATAAACAAATATACCGAAGAAAAAGAACAAATGTACCGAGACTTATATTCGCCACTTATAAAAGAAGTTGATGGCCTTTCCGACTTGATAGGTATGCTAAAGACTAGCCGGATAAAGCTAGCAATAGCCACTACAGCCCCGGAGAAGAATAGAGATCTCGCGCTAAAAAAGCTGGACTTGTTAGGAGCGTTTGATGTGATTGTTGGCGATGAGGAGGTTAAACACGGAAAACCAGATCCGGAGATTTATTTAATTACAGCTAAAAAATTACAAGTTGCGGCGGAAAAGTGTATGGTGTTTGAGGATTCTCCGCCTGGTGTTGAGGCGGCGAAGAGAGCTGGTATGAAGGTGATAGGTATTTTAACTACACATTCAAAGGAAGAACTTAACAAAGCAGACCTAGTAATAAATAATTTTTCTGAATTGAAACTAGCAAATTGAGATATGACTAAAGAACTGGAAGTGGCAATAAAAGCAGCAAAAGAGGTAGGGGAGACTTTGAATTACCTATGACAAGTATTTTTGAAAAAGAATACAAATACTGCCCTACTTGTAGAGAAAAACTAATCAGATCCACGATCGATAATAAGCAGCTACTAAATTGCAAAAAATGCGGATTTGTATTTTGGAACAATCCTAAACCGGTGGTAAGTACATTGATCGAAAAAGATGGAAATGTTTTGATGCTGAAAAGAGCTCAGGAGCCGTTTAAAGGTCATTGGGTTTTACCAGGCGGCTTTGTAGATTATGACGAAGAGCCAGAAGCGGCGGCGATTCGAGAATTTAAGGAGGAGGCTGGTTTAAATATTCAGATCGAAAGTGTTATAAGCGCTTATCGAATAGGTAATGATCCAAGAGGGGTGCACATAGATATTGTCTATGTTGGTAGAGCGGGAGGCAAACCAAAGCTTGACGCAAAAGATTTTGCTAAATACGGTTACTTTCCGCTAGATAGACTCCCAGACAAAATCGCCTACAAACATAGAGAAGTTATAATTAATTGGCGGAAGTGGTTACATGAGTAAAAAACTTGAAGTAGCAATACGCGCAGCAAAAGAAGCTGGAGAAATATTAAAAGATGAGTTTGGAAAATCCTCTACAATTACGCTTAAAAAAGACGGAAGTTTTCAGACGCGGGCGGACAGATTTTCCGAAGAAAAAATTATTTCAATTATTAAAGCAAGTTTTCCAAGCCATTCTATATGTGCTGAGGAGAGTGGTTTATCAAAAAAAATCTCGAACCATCTTTGGTTAATCGATCCGTTGGATGGCACGACAAACTTTGCTACACGAATACCGTTTTTTTCAGTATCCATCGCTCTGGTTGAAAATAAAAGGGTAAAGCTTGGAGTTGTATATGACCCAAACAAAGACGAAGTTTTCACAGCAGAATTTGGAAAAGGTGCCAAGCTGAACGAATCTATCATAAGAGTTTCTGCTACATCGAAACTGAGCAAATCTATGATTGGATATTCGCGATCAAGTCAGGCTAAGGAGAGATTTATTGATGTTTTCCAAAAAGTAGAAAAAGTAGCCA
>MHCP01000032.1 GCA_001816655.1 Candidatus Woykebacteria bacterium RBG_13_40_15
TGTTAATTTTGCTTGTAGCTTGGGCTCGACTTTACCTAAAAGCCCACACTCTTCTACAAATAACAAGTGGTGTCCTTGTTACCATTGCTGCAATTTTCCTGGTTTTTAGTCTGTTTGGACTAGTCACTTTTTAACCTGCCGTTTCTTAATACTTTTTCGCTTGGCCCCTTTGTGCTAGAATTTCCTTTTGATGAGTGATCTGCAAAATAAACTGGAAAATAAAAAAGTTTTAGTAGCCCTTTCCGGTGGGGTAGATAGCTCTGTTGCTACAGCGCTGTTAAAACAGCAAGGGTACGCTGTAGAGGCAGCCTACATGCATTGCTGGAGTAAGGGGCCGTATTGTTCTACCGAAAAAGATCAAGCCGATGCTGCGAAAGTTGCGGCTTATCTAGGAGTGTCCCTTCACGTATTTGATTTTGAGGCCGAATACAAAAAGAAGGTAATTAGCTACTTCTTTGCAGAGACTGAAAAGGGCAGGACACCAAACCCGGATGTAATGTGCAATCAAGAAATTAAATTTGGATTGTTCTTAAAAAAAGCGAAGAAGCTAGGCTTTGATTATATTGCGACTGGTCATTACGCAAGAGTAAAAAAAGACAAGAATGGCTATCATTTATTGACTGGTTTAGATTCAAACAAAGATCAGTCCTATTTTCTTTACCGAGTGGGGCAAGAGCAACTTACCTATACATTGTTCCCGATTGGAGATTTAACAAAAGTACAAGTAAGAAAAAAGGCTATCGAGCTTGGATTACCGACAGCAAACAAGCCTGACAGTACCGGTATTTGCTTTGTCGGGCCTGCGAAAGTAAAAGAATTTTTAGCGCAAAATATAAAATATACGCATGGTGAAATTGTCAATACAGAAGGAAGAGTGCTAGGTAGGCATCGGGGATTGCCTTTTTATACAATTGGCCAGCGTGAAGGTATTGGTATCTCAGCTTCCGTGCCGCACTACGTTGCTAGCAAGAAACCAAAGACCAATACATTAGTTATTGCTCCAATAGGGCACGTAGCCTTATTTAAGCGTAGATTTATCGTTAAAGATACTAAATGGGTTAGTGGTCGGGAACCAGATTGTCCTTTTGAGGCTCAAGTAAAGCTTCGTTACCGTGCTCTGAACGCAAGGGCAGCAATCAAAAAAATTAATGGTAGGTTTGAAATCTGTCTGGAAAATTCTCAAAGAGCTATTACTCCTGGGCAATCAGCAGTTTTCTATAAGAAGGAAGATGTATTGGGAGGGGCAGTGATAGACAGAACGCTTAGGTAGCCAAATTTTATGAACTAGTGGCCCACAACTAGCTTAGGGCCGAAAAGTAATACATTGATATACAAAGATATGTTATATTCATATATAACCAAAACATTACTTTCAATAACAAATAACATCAAAAATATACACCAACTCCAGTTAGAATATTGGTTTGGGAGTCTTGAGAGCTTAAAAATACAAATAGTTTTGCCTTATTTTATATACTTTAGCCTCTCTTTTCTATTTGGTGCTACCCTCTACCTTTACGATCGGGTTAAAGTTGGCTACTATCCGCCAAAAAATCGGTTTTTTAAACCGTTTTCAATTGGGTTAATGATCTTTGGAGTGACTGGCGCCCTTTTCAGCCTACTTCGAATCTTGAGGGTAAGTTTCTTAGGAACCAGATTTTTTCTCTTTACGTTTATCCTCATTGTTGCGGCTTGGGGTCTTTATTTTTTCTTCAAGTGGAGGAAGAGCTTGCCTAAAGATATCATTGATTACGAAACTAGCCTCATTAAGAAAAAATTTCTCTCAAAGATAGCCAAAAGATAGCTTGCAGACAGGCTTTGACAAAGGTATTTATTTCCATATAAAATATAACTATAAATGCTGCCCAGACTTAGTGAAAAAATCCTAGCTTGGTATCAAGCAGATAAAAAGAGAGCAACTATAGTTAGTGCCTGTGTTGCTCTTGTTTTGATTGTTCTCTGCGTCGCAGCTGCCGCGAGCTACAGAAATCTCCTAAATGAACAAAGAAAAGCACAAGAAGTTCAAGACCCCACCAAACCACAAACGGCGGTCTACAAAGGCAAAACAATTGCCACCCCCGCATACGTATTGGAAATTACCCCAGAAGAACTTAAATCTTTATTAGACAGTAAACAAAAAATCATTATAGCCCAGATAGATAGCTACGCAGATTATTTAAAAGGCCACATTTCTGGTTCTAGCTTCCTTTCTAAAGATGAGATTAGCCACGGTGTAACCACATTTACTCAAACCAACAATGTCGTTTTGGTTTCCCAGGACGGGAAAGAGGCAGCCCTAGCAGCAAAAGAGCTGATTACTAGGTATGGTTACAGCAGAGATAAAGTAAAAAGTTTGCAAGGTGGTATAAAGGCCTGGGAGGACAAAGGATACAAAATTGAAAAGTAGCATGAAAAAAACGGCGAGGTATTTTTGGTCAAAAATAAAATTTGTCCTCAATATCGAGGCTTTGCTCGTTTTGATTTTTTTTGTTTTTACAGCAAGCCTTTTCCTTTTCTCCAGTAAACCCGCAGAGGGCAACGTAACTATTTATGATCCTATTTCTGGTTTTTGGCAAGGCAATTTAGGAATGAGCGCACCCCCTAGTACGAACTTCGGTAATGATGTTGCTAGTCCAAAAAGTAATGCGGAAATTTTTTATCTTTCTCCGGGTAACTATGAAGTTAAAATAATTGATGGGGCTACTGATGCATGGATTATTTCATCTGAAATCAAACCTGGCGATCTTGTTTCTTGGAAGCAAGTCCAACCCGTAACGAATGATCCAGACGGTTCAGATCCAATAAAATTTGATGTTGTTTGTGGCAGTAATACTTCTGGGTGTGGTGCAACATATGATGAGATTCCTGGCTGGGAAGATAAAGTTGTTCCAGACCCTGATACTGGAGCCACTTTTATTGATTTATCTACATTACCAACGACAATAAAAAGTATTCGTATTAAGGCAAAATGGCACCGCACAGCGCCCGCAAACCCTTCCGCCTCTCTCCTAAAATGGGCAGTTACCTGGGATAGTGGTGGGGGAGTTAATCTTTTTATTACTCATTCTAGTCCTACGAGTCCCGTGGCGCACAACTCAAGTGCTACAGAACCTCCGTCTGACTATCGTCAATACGATGTTACGTATACACTTAATTATGCCTCTAATTTAGCAACGACTCTGCATATCGAGTTGGCTTACCCGGAGGGTTTGTACTCTTACGATGGAGGCGTTGCTTATAAAGGGTCAAAATACGTGAGTCTAAAAGATGCTGGTGGCGGAAATAATCTAGGAGACAAAGTTACTTGGGATTTTGAGGTGGATGCTATGACTGCAGGGTCTAAAACCGTAGTTTTTACCATAAACACTGGCCCCCCCGATGGTACTTTGTTCACCACAACAGGATTTATTAGAAACGATCTCGGAACGACCGTTAATAGAATTGACTATATGACAGTTACGGCAAAATCATATACCAGGGTGGCGATAGCAGGGCCTGGTAAAATAGCGCCATCAACGCTTGTTAGGTATATGATTATCATTGATAATAATAGTGGGTATCCGTGGCAGGGGGATATTTACGGGCTAACCCTTACGTTTACTCCTTCCCCCTGTACCCCAACTTTTAAAGCTTTTCATGATGATCCTGACCCTGGTGCTGGTGGGGCTACGGCCTCTTGGGATGGCACGAAACTGACGATAAATGTCGGAAATCTTGTCTACCCTGCCCCGGTGATAGACTATATTGTTGAATTTCAATCAGGGGGAACCTGTGGAGGAACAGTTGATAGCTCGCTTACTGTGAGCAACCAACAGATAGCCGACGGCTCCTATGTTAAAGATAAGAGTGCCAGTCATTCAGCAACTTTTACTGCTGAGAAAGATATTACAATGGCTAAGGACACTTGGGATGATCCTACTAACCTCGGAGCCAGAATTTCCTACTTTATGTATATTCGGCAAAACTCGAACGTGCCTGTTAGCGGCTTTTATGGAGTAGATATGGTGCCGGAAGGGACGAACTTCGAAAACGCTGGTTTGGTGTCTGGTGATATGGTTCGGATAGGTTTTCTGCCGAATAATTTTAAAATATACGTGAGCGACGCACCAAGAAGCGCGCCTGGCGTGGATGGTTACCCATCAACAATGTTATCACCGACCGATTCAAGCTGGAGAGAGTGTGTCGACAGTAATCACAACAATTATTGTGATCTTTCTGAAATTCCTTTTTCTGGTAATGTAGGTAGCCCGCCCTTGTATAATACGAATGTACACTGGGTAAAATGGGCAAATAGCTCCTTGGAATGGGATGTGTCAAGTCAGGGTACGTCGCCAATAGCAAATTTGTCAGTTATCGTAAAGGACAGCGGTCTGCCTTCTTCGATTTCCAACAGAATGAGATGGGGTGATGATTCGGGTTGGATAAATGCAGTAGATCGCAAAGTCGCGATTGATGATAGACCATGGTTTACCTTAGCTTACGGCGGAGGATCTGACACAACTGGCGACGGGCGCCCAGACACAAATTATATTCAAGGTAATGAGGTAGACGAACTGGTGTTTTATGGTCAGGTAATGAATGCAGAGGATTATGACGGTAGGTCTACTGGCGATGCGAAAAACGTGGTTGTTAAAATGTACCTGCCGAAAAACCCAGAATATTTGTGGCCGAGCGCGGATCCAATAATATCAGCGACGGCTAAGTGCGTAAATCCCACTAGCGGAGTGGAGTCGACTAATTGCCCAGATGGTGAGGGAGGGTCTGCTACTATACCAAGCGGTGTTTATCATTTTGGTGCGCTGCCAGGAGATACAAGCTATATAACTTGGGATATACCAATCATTTACACAAGTAGCCGGGCTTTTGTAGATAGTTCAAAACCTTTTGCTTACCGTTTCTATGTAAAAACGAAAATAAGCAAAGGCCATACAAGTGGCGAGACGGCCTCTTGTAACGAGCCGGGAGGAGGATACGATGGACCCGGTAATATTTGGCGGAATGATAGATATCCAATACCAAATACAGATACGCCCCCAGCAGCATATTATGATCCGGCTGGCACCTGTGTCCTAAGAGTTAGCGGTACGGCGGCAGGTGGTGAAACCGTAAGAAGGCAGAATCCTCTGGGGGTGCCGGTTAAAATTAATGTGGACATAAGCATGGTGGTGGGCAAAGAGCCACCAGACAACCCTCGTTTGGAGGTGGGCCTTGATATCGAAGATCCGGGATTAACTTATACGCTTTCTTTAGAAAATAATGGCTCTGGGGCAATCTATAATTGGTTTATAATCGACAATATCCCATATAATGATAGCTATGATCCGATGGTGAAGGCGCAGTTCTTCGACGCCGATGGCCCAAATGCAGACATTTACTGGATGAGCGATTCTGATTGGAAAATAGATGCCGAACCGCCTAAAACTAGCAACCCTGCTTGGAAGCTCATATCGGATGATCCCCCAGCTGATAAGTCGGAAGTAGCCTGGGTAATGTGGATAATGAACCCAGTTTCTAGAGTTCCAATAGCTGTAGGTACAAAATATGAAGCACACCTAACAGTCAAAGCAAGTACCGATATGCCAAGCGGAATCACTTTGGAAAATACTGCAGTTGGTGGTTGGGTCTTGCCAGATGGAACCGATAATATAGTTGGAGGTAAGAAGCCCAGCACAATAGAGGTTATAAACCCAGGTTTTATTCAAACAACCGGTGGTAATGTAGGTGCAAAATGGGAGATAAGCATGGGCCGAAGTATACGTGAATATGATCCTCCTGGTCCCCCCACCCCATCGAATACGGACTTTTTGGGTATAGCTAATAAAATAAATCCAGAGCCAACTAAAGCGTTCTTCTTTTCAGCGAAAAACTGGCTGGTCGATAATTATACATTTAGTACAAACTTTATTGATCCTGAAACTGACCCCCTCAAAGTTAAAGACCCAGGATTTGATGATTTCTGGGATGGGTATGGGGGTAAGGGAACTCCTTGCAAAGTCCCCCCCGATACTGGGACAGGCGCGGCAAATTATTGTTTCTATAGCAGTGGGGGAATAAAGACGTTTAATGGTAGTATGAATTTTGAGACAAGCACAAGCCCTCCAGGTGGTACTTATACTGGAAGCCCCCTGATTTTGCTAATTGACGGCGATTTGACCATAACTAAAGATATTAAAATAGCCCCCAATACCGGAATTATTTTTGCGGTAAAGGGTAAAGTAACTGTTGGGTCTACCGTAAAAGAAATTGCGGGCCTATTTTTAATACGAGATAATTTCGAAACTAAATCAGTTACAGTCCAACCAAAAGGGCAGCAAATAGGTATGTATGCGGCGATTTCCTATGTCAGTCGTTTTACTCCCCCGAGAATCGTTTATATGGCGGGCGATGATGTGAGGTATATAAGGTGCAATGATGTAGGTTGCACTACTACTACTAAGGCTTTTTTGACTACAGTAGATCACGTTTCTAATATTTCAATAACGACGAACAATCTTAATTCTCAGTATGCCCCAAGGATAGTAGTTGGGCAGGGGTTTGGAAGTGGAGGTAGAACCTTTTATATAGATTGCAAGGACGACAGTACATGTGCTGATAGGAATATATCGGAATTTAACAGCGCTTGGTTTCCCGATCTTACCTATTTTAATAAAAAATTGTACCTTTCTTACGGACTTAGTCAAGCTAGCCCCGATGATAACAAACGCCTAAGTGCGCAGAGAACTTGTATCACTAGATTACTAGGAGTGGGTTCTTACTTCGATTGTCTTGGTGGCGCGGAATCTCAAATAGATAATGGTACGAAGGATAACGGCGGGCTGCCAGCTGATATGGGGAATGACACCCAAATTGGATATGATCCTATGGGCTGTGGTTTTTCTTGTGGTTTCAATCTTACTGGTCCTGTGGTGTTGTATGTCAAACACGCAGGCAGTGAAAGCTATCTTTATTCAGCGAGAATAAATAGGACTGGTACTGGTAACTGCTCTCCTGGGAGCAATTGGAATTGTAATCGTATCCAAAATGCTTCTAGCGAACCAAAAAAGGTCGGAAGATTCCCTTCCATGGCAATTCGAAATAACGGCAGTAGTTACACAGAAATGATCGCTTACAATGATAAAAGTGACAATTCATTAAGGTATCTTACTTGCGATGCTCCTTCTGCTGCCCTAGTAAATTGCCCTAACCCGACAATAGTTAAAGTTCCTGTCCAGTCAGGCGTCCAAGTTTTGGATAAGGTCTCGTTGAAACTTACAAGTAGTCGGAATCCGAGAATCGCTTATAATTATAGCTACGATGATTCTGGTACAACAAAATACGGTGTAGGGTTTGCTTACTGTGATGGGGCGTGTAATGATCCTGATAGTTGGGCCTTCCGAACAATTATTGATGGGGTTGAGTCAGGAAGTTCGGGTGATCCTGGCCTTCAGATCTATAACAAGGGACTAGAACTTACAGCCGATTTGAGTATCCCATTTGATAATACTAGGCGTTTCCCAATTTTTGTGATCCATAGAGCTACTATTGGCGATTTACTTTACGTTCGCTGTAGAGATATGTATTGCGACCCAGCTCTGGAAGCTCCGGGTAGTCCTAACCCTATTGTGAGGTCTATTGACAGTGGGTCTGGTGTGGTTTTAGCTGATGATCAATTGACAGTAAACGGCTCAGTAATCGCTTTTAAGAGTGTTACTTTAAGTAGAAATCTCCTGAGTCAGAACAATCTACTTCCTGGGGAGACTTTTAATTTCGAGCCTCGTTACTATTACATTTTCAAAGGACTTCTAAACTCAATAAAAAGCTTCTCTGAAGTCGAGCCATAGGCCCAGTCATTAACTCTGCAATAGAAATCTCGATGATTCCTTGTTGACAAGTGACCATTTTTTTACTAAAATGAGGCCGCAATGTAAGTAATAGGTTTTGGCACATTTGGTTTTCGAACTCGGGCGTACTAAGAGTTGGTTTTCCAACTCTTTTTGCTTGGTAAGTTAGATCTAAGATGTAAGGTCTAGGATATAAGATAGCAAATATCTTAAGTCTTCCATCTTAAATCTTACATCTAGTACTTTAACAACCGAAAATGTAGTAGGAAACCCCGATAAAATGTCGATTTCTATCGACGTTTTACGTCTACTGAAGGTAGACATAATATCGGGGTGAAACGTTGATTCATTAGAGTTAATTTGTAATTTGAGCAATCAAATTCTAAGCTCTGCGGTATAGCAGAGCGCAGAAACCGAAGGTTTCTATTTGGAGAGTTTGATCCTGGCTCAGGGTAAACGCTGGCGGCGTGCCTTAAGCATGCAAGTCGAACGACCCCGATCGCAAGATCGGGGAGTGGCGGACGGGTGAGTAACGCGTGAGAACGTACCCCTTAGTGAGGAATAACTCCGCGAAAGCGGGGCTAATACCGCATACTATCAGGGAGCAGATATCAGTTAGCAGTGAGCAGAGGAAGAATTTTTTCAGCCTTTTTCTGTTTACTGCTCTCTGCTTTCTGTTCTCTGATCAAAGGATGTAACTATTCGCTAAGGGAGCGGCTCGCGTCCCATCAGCTTGTTGGTAGGGTAATGGCCTACCAAGGCTACGACGGGTAGCTGGACTGAGAGGTTGACCAGCCACAAGGGCACTGAGACACGGGCCCTACTCCTACGGGAGGCAGCAACTGGGAATCGTAGACAATGGGCGAAAGCCTGATCTCGCGACGCCGCGTGGAGGATGAAGGTCCTCGGATTGTAAACTCCTTTTATAAGGGAATAAGCCCGCCGGTCGGCGGGTTGACTGTACCTTATGAATAAGCCGCTGCTAACTACGTGCCAGCAGCCGCGGTGATACGTAGGCGGCAAGCGTTACCCGGATTTATTGGGCGTAAAGAGTGCGCAGGTGGTTTGGTAAGTTTTTGTTTAAAGACGAAGGCTCAACCTTCGGATCGCAAAAATACTGCCAGACTTTGAGTAAGCTAGGGGGTGCCGGAACAGATGGTGAAGCAGTGAAATGCGTTGATATCATCTGGAACACCCAAGGCGAAGGCAGGCACCTGGGGCTTTTCTGACACTGATGCACGAAAGCGTGGGTAGCGAACCGGATTAGATACCCGGGTAGTCCACGCCGTAAACTTTGGACACTAGATATCGGGCTGGTGACGGCTCGGTGTCGTAAGCCAACGCGATAAGTGTCCCGCCTGGGGAGTACGGCCGCAAGGCTAAAACTCAAAGGAATTGACGGGGACCCGCACAAGCAGGGGAACGTGTGGTTTAATTCGAGACAAAACGAAGAACCTTACCAGGGTTTGACATTCTAGTGTTAGGATGCCGAAAGGCAAACAACCCGCAAGGGAGCTAGAACAGGTGCTGCATGGCTGTCGTCAGCTCGTGCCGTGAGGTGTACCCTTAAGTGGGGTAACGAGCGCAACCCCTACCGGCTGTTGTATCACTCAGCTGGGACTGCCTCCGTAAAACGGGGGAGGAAGGAGGGGACGACGTCAAGTCCTCATAGCCCTTATGTCCTGGGCTACACACACGTTACAATGGACGTTAACAATAGGTTGCAAACTCGCGAGGGTGAGCAAATCCTCAAAAGCGTTCTAAGTTGGGATTGTAGTCTGAAACCTGACTACATGAACCTGGACTTGCTAGTAATCGCAGGTCAGCATACTGCGGTGAATACGTTCTCGGGTCTTGTACACACCGCCCGTCAAGTGAGCCGAGTCGGGGGTAGCCGAATCCCAAGTTAATTGGGAGAAGCTAAATTCGGCGAGGAGCGCTAAGTCGTAACAAGGTATCCCTACTGGAAGGTGGGGATGGATCACCTCCTTTCTAATAGTATCCGGTTAATTGATAGCTTGCTATCCGTTGCTGGATCAAAACGAAGAGGAGCCGAACCTAAATTTAAGTGGTTCTAGGCCGCAGACACTCACGTTTGCAGGTCAAGTCACCCCGCTCCGCCAGCTGGCGGATTTTGCGGGAAGAACGTTTCAAATTCCTACTACATTTTCGGTTGTTAAATAAAAGAAAAGGCCTTTGCGGGCCTTTCTTTTTTATGTTCGTATTCCTAGTCTGTAGTTCCAGCAATAAGAAATTTGATTGGGAGGGAATATTTTTTCGCTAACCTTTTGTAATTATCTCCCTTTGCGTATATTAATTGGACACCAATAGGCTTAACATCAATCGATACTAGTGTGTCTAATATTGTTTCGATTGTCCCCCCAGTACTTATTACATCATCAATTACCAATACGTGATCGTTTCTCTGAAAGTGGTTGAAATACAAATTTTGCTGGTAGTAACCTGTTTTCCTACGTACTTCCAGTTCTGCGGATTCATAGGATGGTTGTGAGCGGAGAATGTTAATTGTTTTACTAAGCTTCAAAGCTGTAATTCCTCCCCAAATATGTCCCCCTGGTTCAGGAGAAACTATGTAATCAAATTTAGTAAAGTTTTTAAGTATCGAATTAGCTATTCCTTCAGTTACTTCTTTGAGTAAGGCGGAATTAAGTTTAGTGCCTCTTTCGCCAAAAGGGAGGGTCTTGAATTTGTATGTTTTGGAGCCAGGCTGAGGGAGATCTATTGTTTTAGCAGATTGAATTGCTTTTGTTAGTTCTGGGAACTCTTTATTCATAAGTTATTAAGGGTGGTTTTCTTAGTAACCATGGTGGGCACACTTGGATTCGAACCAAGGACCTCGGCTTTATCAGAGCCGCGCTCTAACCAACTGAGCTATATGCCCCAAAGTGAACCTATTCTACCAAACCTACTAACTTTTGTCTATCAAGCTAGCAAACACCCTTCCTTATTGATAAAACATTTCAATTAAGCCTTGACGGAAGAGCGTTTTGGTGCTATATTGGGGCCGATGATGCAAAAGGAAAGCATCTGAGGGACATTTAAGTAAAAGAAATATGCGAAAATCCAAAAAATTAAATCAACTAGAGAAATCTTCTTTCTTTACTTAATTTTCCCCTCTAGACTTAACACAACTTAAAAGTTAGAATTTAGCGGTTTCGTTGTTTAATTGTGGGATCATGGGCCTGTGGCTCAGCTGGTTAGAGCACCTCATTTGCAATGAGGAGGTCGGCGGTTCAAGTCCGCCCAGGTCCACCATTCGACTCACTTTGTTCGCTCATGGCCTTTGGCCAGGAAATGTAGAATAGTCGAATGTCCTGAGCGAAGTCGAAGGCCGAAATTTTGCACCTTAAAAATTGGATAGAAGAAAATCTGACAAGCTGGTTTCTCGAAAGAAAGCAGTAAATAAGACTTAACCAGACTTGTTTCCAGTTGTCAGATTTAGGATCTGGTTTAAGGCGTTTGGTGGATGCCTTGGCTCTTTTAGCTGATGAAGGACGTGGTAGTCTGCGATAAGCTTCGGTTAGCTGGCAACAAGCGTTTACCCGGAGATTTCCGAATGGGGCAACCCGCCTGATTTATCAGGCACCCACCGCCCAATTCATAAGCGGTGTGGAAGGAACTCCCTGAACTGAAACATCTAAGTAAGGGGAGGAAAAGAAAGCAATAGCGATTCTCTAAGTAGCGGCGAGCGAAAAGGGAATAGCCCAAACCCCGATTTAATCGGGGGGTTGTAGGGCTTACCTGCCTTTAATGGCAAGAAGTTACAAAACTTTTTGGTAGTAGAAAGATCTGGAATGGTGTACCACAGAGAGTGAAAGTCTCGTATGCGAAACCAAAAAGACTTCTGGTGAGTACCTGAGTACCGCGGGGCACGTGAAATCCTGCGGGAATCTACGCCGAACACGGCGTAAGGCTAAATACTAAAAGAGACCGATAGTGAACAAGTACCGTGAGGGAAAGGTGAAAAGAACCCCTGTGAGGGGAGTGAAATAGATCTGAAACCAAACGCTAACAAGCAGTCGGAGTCCGCCAGCTGGCGGATGACGGCGTGCCTATTGAAGAATGAGCCGGCGAGTTATGCAGCTACTGCAAGTCTAAGTCCTTAAAAGGACGAAAGCGTAGTGAAAGCGAGCCCTAACTGGGCGTTTAGCAGTGTTGCGTAGACCCGAAACCGGGTGAGCTACCTATGGACAGGGTGAACTCCGACGAAGGTCGGAGGGAGGCCCGAACCCGTTACCGCTGCAAAGGTATGGGACGATCTGTGGGTAGAGGTGATATGCCAATCGAACCCGGAGATAGCTGGTTCTCCCCGAAATATATATAAGTATAGCATTCTGTGATGGGCTTGTGGGGTAGAGTTACTGAATGGCTTTGGCAAGCGCAAGTGAGCCAAGCTAACCAAACTCCGAATACGCAAGTTTTTTAGCAGAATAGTCAGACTGTTCGGGCTAAGCCGAATAGTCTAAAGGGAAACAGCCCAGACCATCAGTTAAGGTCCCTAAGATCAAGCTAAGTGAGGAAGGAAGTATCATTCCTTAGACAGGTAGGAGGTTGGCTCAGAAGCAGCCATCCTTTAAAGAGTGCGTAACAGCTCACTATCCGATTTGGGAATGGTGCGCCGAAAATTCAACGGGGCTAAAGCTTGCCAAGTACCGTAAGGTAACTTGGTTCTAGATCTTTGGTCTAGAAACACCGAAACTATGGGCCCGATCTAATCGGGCGGTAGGGGAGCGTTCTTGGTGGGGTGAAGCTTTGACGTAAGTCAGGGTGGACTGCCAAGAAGTGAGAATGCCGGCATGAGTAACAACACTTCGGTGAAAAACCGAAGCGCCGAATACCCAAGGTTTCCTTCGCAACGATAATCGGCGAAGGGTTAGTCGGTCCTAAGCCAAGTCCCGGGTAACGGGGGTAGGTGATGGATAAGCCGTTAAAATTCGGCTACCAAGTTTAGCCCGCTAGTTCACGTAAGTGAACCTACGATCGTAAGATTGTATTCAGCGAAGGGTTGACAAAGGTGGAAGTTTCTCCACTGCTTTTGCATATGCAGTGCTAAGTAGTTAGGAAGTGGCAGCAGGAAAATCCGCTGATACGTTTATCTAAGCTACGATGGCCCCGAAAGGCGCAAGTTAATTGGGGGTAGAAAGCTTTCAGCTTTCAAGAAAATGCTCGTCGTGAGGACTAAATTTGACCGTACCGCAAACCGACACAGGTGGGTTGGTAGAGTATACCAAGGCGATCGGGAGAACTATTTCCAAGGAACTCGGCAAAAAATCTGGGCGTAAGTTATGCGAGATGCCCTTCCCGATTTATTCGGGACGCAGCTAAAGACTCTCAAGCGACTGTTTAACAAAAACACAGGGCTCTGCAAACCCGTAAGGGGACGTATAGGGCCTGACGCCTGACCAGTGCCGTAAGGTTAAGGAAGGGGCTGCAAGGCTCCAACTGAAGCCACGGTAAACGTCCGCAGTAACTATAACTGTGCTAAGGTAGCGAAATTCCTTGTCGGGTAAGTTCCGACCCGCACGAAAGGCAGAACGACTTGAGAACTGTCTTGGGAATAGACCCGGTGAAATTGAGATGGCTGTGAAGACGCGGCCTAAGTATGCCAGGACAAAAAGACCCCGTGGAGCTTTACTACAACTTGGCCCTGCGTTAGGTTGTAAGATGTGTAGTGTAGGTGGGAGTCTTCGGACAACAATGAAACACCACCCTTCTTGCAATTTGACGCTTACTTCGACCCATAATCTGGGCGAAAGACAAGGTCTGGTGGGTAGTTTGACTGGGGCGGTCCCCGCCTAAAGAGTAACGGTGGGGCCCAAAGGTTCGCTTATCCCGGATGGAAATCGGGATGAATGTGTAAAGGCAAAAGCGAGCTTGACTGCGAGGCCTACAAGCCGAGCAGGTACGAAAGTAGGGCTTAATGATCCTCCGATTGCCTAGTGTGAGGCACGGAGCTTAACGGATAAAAGCTACCCCGGGGATAACAGGCTAATAGTGCCCAAGAGTTCATATCGACGGCACTGTTTGGCACCTCGATGTCGGCTCGTCTTATCCTCCTGCTGAAGTAGGCGGGAAGGGTTGGGCTGTTCGCCCATTAAAAAGGTACGCGAGCTGGGTTCAGAACGTCGTGAGACAGTTCGGTCTCTATCCGGCATACTCGTAGGAATCTTGAGAGGGGCTGCTTCTAGTACGAGAGGACCGAAGCGGACCAGCCTCTGGTGTACCAGCTGTAGAGCTTCTGCAACGCTGGGTAGCTATGCTGGGTTGGTATAAGCGCTGAAAGCATCTAAGTGCGAAGACCACCTCAAGATTAGGATTCCTGTCTCGCCGACAAGGCGGGCTTAGATCCCTGGAAGACTACCAGGTTGATAGGCGGCAAGTGTAAGAGTAGTAATACTTTCAGCTAAGCCGTACTAATAGATCTTTTCAGATCCAAAGGATCTTCAAAGATCTGCGAGAACTACACTACTATTTAAATCGATTGTTTAAATAGCGTTCCGTTCTCTAAGATCGTTTCAGATCTAAAACTTCTATCCAATTTTTAGTGTGCAATTCGAATTAAGAATTAATAATGAAGAGTGCAGAATTAAAATTATTTTTCGAACTTTAAAAAATAAAATAAAATACTTATCTGACAACCAATTACTGATTTATTAGCAATCAAAAGTATTTGTTGATAACGGTTTTAGATAGGAGTAAGAATTCCTAACTCTAAATTTTGAATTCTTAATTCTGTCTAAGGCTGTTAGAGCGGAGCGGCTCCACCCCTTACCATCCCGAACAGGGTCGTGAAACGTTCCAGCGGAGACGATACTTAAGCCACAAGGCTTCGGGAAAATATCTCACAGCTGTAATTTTGAAAAGCCCCGATTAAAAACCGGGGCCTTTCTTTTGGCAAGAATGATAATTATAACCCATAATTATTTGACTTTTTATGATTTGTCTGCTAGAGTTAGCTACAAATTTTTCTAGAAAGGAGACGGTTGGGTGGCAACACTTGTTGGCCGCTGGCAAGCCCAAGGTTGTATCTCTTTTCCGTACGAAGATGGGGTGATTGAAAGCACGTTTAGGCGTCTGGGATATAGAGATACTCTTTATGCGATGATTAACCAAAATCATCATCCTGAAATTGGATCTTATACAGTCGATTGGGCGAGGCCGATAGATGAGTCGGTAGGTAGGTATCCGCGGTTCCATTTGGAAATCTGCAAAGTGGGTCTGTTAGGGAACAAAGGTTCGGGTTTGGTTATGGTGGAGATTAGAGTACACGTCGATGAAAGACCCCATGTTACACCCAAGACTGAATCCGCAGGCCTGACCTGTTTGCGGGAAGTGGAGAGGATTGAAAAAGAATACCCGAAGCTGGCGAATTGAGAACCACCAAAGCGAAAGCCTGGTGGTTCTTCATTTATATTGTGTTGCATTTGATTTATTTCTTCATATATAATCCGCTTTGCGTATTGTTTCTCTTCGAGATATAATAGAGCGCTTCGCGCCCTGCGTCGTTTCCTCCGATTCAATCGGAGTTCACTCCTACCGCAAGATCAGATCTTGCTAATTATTTCTCCACCGAATATAATGAGCAGCGTTATTGGTAGAACCAAACGGAAAGGATTTTAAATTTATGTTTAAAAAAGAAGAGGACGCTTCTGGCTCGAAGATGCAAGAGCTCCTCGAAAAAAATAGCATTACCCCGCGTCTCCTAACAAAGGGAGAAAAAATTGAAGGGAAAGTTTTGACGAGATTATTAGACAGCCTTTTAGTGGATCTCGGTGCAAAAGCTGAAGGGGTAATTCCACTGAAGGAACTGGAAGATTTAGAGTCCCAACCAAAAGAAGGCGACAAAATTGTAGCTATAGTTTCTCAGACAGAAAATGATTCGGGGCTTACCATCCTTACACTAAAGAAAGGTCAAAAAGAAAAAGTCTGGGAGACTTTGCAAGAAGCTTCAGATAAAGGGGATGTTGTGGATGTAAAAGGGGTCGAGTCAAATAGAGGTGGACTAATAGTCGATTATAATGGGTTGCGTGGGTTTATACCTTCAGCCCATCTTACAACTTCAGCAAGAGAGGCTATTGGTAAAAAGATTTCAGTCAAAGTACTTGAAGCTAACAAAAACTTTAATCGACTAGTTTTTTCGGAAAAAGAAGTTGCTGGGGAGATTGCTCCAAAAATAGATCTCCCTTTCAAGATTGATGATGTGCTGACCGTTACTATTTCAAAAATTTTGCCTTTTGGCCTTCTTGTCGCTCTAACCGGTGGGTCAGAAGGTTTGATCCACATTAGCGAGATTTCTTGGACGAGAGTAGAAAATATTACTGAAAACTACAAAACTGGACAGGAAATAAAAGCAAAAGTTATTTCAATTGATCCTGCAACCGGTAGAATCAACCTCTCGATTAAGCAATTGGAAGAGGACCCTTGGCAGAAAGCAGCCAAAAAATACAAAGTTGGCGAAACTTTCGAAAAGAAAGTATCGCGCCTAACGAGCTACGGGGCGTTCGTAGAATTAGAAAAAGGTATTGAGGGGTTACTCCATTCATCCAAAATACCTTATGGTAGGGATCTAAAAATCGGGGATACCTTAAAAGTCTCGATTGATTTATTCGATACCGAGCAGAGAAGGGTTGCTCTCCGGCTTGCTTCAGAAGAGGCTGCAGCGAGTAATAAAAAAGAGGAAAAAGAAGCCGCGAAGATAAAAGAAGAAAAAACGGCTAAAAAAGAAAAGGCTAAAAAGGAATAGCTTTTCTCAAATGTCGAAAAAATTAGTCGAGAAATTTACTGAAAAAGCAAAAACCGTTCTTAGCAGTTCTTCACATCAAGCAAAACAGCTTGATAGTAGTGTTATAGATACTGAGCATATTCTTCTGGCCATTCTGGAAAATGAATCCTGCGTAGCCTACAAAATCATCACATCTTTTCAAGTAAATCTAGAAAAAATAAAAGAATCAACACTTAATTCTGTAGAGCAGGACAATACAGTTGAAAAAGGTAACGGTTTTTCAAAGAGTGCGCAAGAGGCAATCGCTCAGGCTACTTTGCAAGCTTATTTCCTTGGCAGTGCTTATGTTGGTACGGAGCATTTGCTTTATGGATTAGCTAAAACACCGCTTGGATTAGCTTACCATGTATTGCAAAGTTGGGGGATTAGTTCCGATATGATCAAATCTAAATTGGAAAATTATTCATCAAGAACTTTACAAACCACCGTTACTCCGTTACCTACCCAGCTTTTAAATACGTACGGAAAAGACTTAACGGCCTTGGCAAGAGCCAGAGAGCTTGATCCGATTATTGGTAGAGAAAACGAGATTGCTAGGGTTATTCAAGTTTTGGCTAGAAGAACAAAAAACAACCCTGTTTTGATTGGGGAAGCAGGGGTTGGTAAGACGGCAATTGTTGAAGGGTTAGCTCAAAAAATTGTTCAGCATAAAGTGCCCCAGAAATTTTTTAACACCAGAATTGTAAGCCTTGATATAAATTCGCTGGTAGCTGGGACTAGATTCCGAGGTGACTTTGAAGAAAGATTACTTGGGTTGCTGGAAGAAATAAAAGAAGCTAACAACATTATTATTTTTATTGATGAAATCCAAACAATTATTGGTGCGGGGAGTGCCGGGGGTACCTTGGATGCGGCAAATATCCTGAAACCAGCTTTGAGCAAAGGGGAAGTGAGTTGTATCGGCTCTACAACAGCGGATGAATATACCGAGTTTATTGAAGAAAATCCGGCGCTTGAAAGGCGCTTTCAGCCTATTTATATTGAGGAACCAGATATAAAGAATACTATTTCAATTTTGGAAGGCTTAAAAAGACGCTACGAAGACCATCATGGAGTTCATATAGACAAAAAGGCGATTTCAGCGGCAGCGAAACTTGCTTCTCGCTACCTAGTTGATCGCCATCTACCTGATAGCGCTATTGATCTTGTGGATGAAACTGCCAGTAGAAAAGCAGTTCATGCCACCCAACAAAACAGTAAAGCCCTACAAATAGAGGCAAAAATCGAAAACATACGTCGACGAAAAGAAGCATTACTTCGCGAAGAAGAATGGGAACTGGCATTAAAATTAAAAGAAAAAGAAGCTGATTTTTCAAAAAATCTCGATAAATCGCTTGTTAAGCAAAAACCCCAAGATTCCAGTATGGTTGAGGAAGAAGATATTGCTTTCACCGTTTCATCGATGACTGGCATTCCAATTGAAGAAATTACCGCTTCTGAGGCAGCAAAACTACTAAATTTGGAAAAGCAGCTTGCTAAAAAAGTGGTTGGGCAAGGCCACGTTCTCAAGCAAGTCTCATCCCTGCTGCGTCGCAGCCGAGTTGGTTTGCACGATCCAAACAAACCAATTGGCAGCTTCATTTTCCTTGGAACAAGTGGGGTTGGTAAAACATTGGTTGCCCAGAGTCTAGCGGAAACTATGTTTGGCAATCCAGAAAGTTTGGTACGTTTTGATATGAGTGAATTTTCCGAACCGCATACCGTTGCCCGTTTCATGGGGGCGCCCCCTGGTTACGTTGGTTACGAAGAAGGCGGAGAGCTTGTTGAAAAGCTTCGACACCACCCCTACAGCGTAGTTCTTTTGGATGAAATTGAGAAAGCACACAGCGATGTGTTTAATGTTTTACTGCAGATACTTGATAATGGCCGGTTAACTGATGGTAGGGGTAGGGAAATAAATTTTCGCAACACCATAATTATAATGACTAGCAATGTCGGGTCTCATCTGATAAAAAAAGAAGGCGAAATGGGTTTTGGCCGATCAAAACAAAGGACAGAGAGTTTCAAATACATTTCAGAAAAGTTGACCGAGGAGCTAAAAAAGCGCTTCAGAGTTGAATTTTTAAATAGGATTGATTCGACAATTGTTTTCAAGCCGCTCGCTAAAGAGACGGTTAAAAAAATCGCTAAATTGTTGGTCAGGGAAGTCGCCGTCAGGCTCAAACAAGAACACAAGATTGAATTGGAAGTCGCGGAACCCGTGTACGATTTTTTGGTTGAAAAAGGGTTTTCTCAAGAGTTCGGTGCTAGAGAGATGCGCCGAGTCATTACAGAACATCTTGCCGACCCGCTTTCTGAAGGAATCCTCGCCGGCCGTTTCAAAAAAGACCAGATTGTGAAGGCAACTCTCAAAAAAGATCAAGTAGTTCTTAAATAAAAAAGCAATCACCTACAATCAGAGCAATTAGGAGGTAGTCTATTGAAAATTTGATTTCAAAGGTTATAATGATATTTATGACTGACATTACAAAAAACGTTCTAAAAAAAGAACTGGCTTTTTTTGCTAGCAAAAAAGAAGAATACCTAAAAACCTATAAAGGTCAGTTTGTCCTAATTAAGGATTCGAAATTTATGGGCTCCTATACTTCAGCGGAAGAAGCATATAAAGATGGAGTTGAGAAATTTAAGGGAGAGCCGTTCTTAGTTCGGAAGGTTACGGAGGAAGATGGGACAGAAGATATACCAGCTTTAACTGTGGGAGTAATAAATGCCGATATATAACAATGTTTTTAGGCAAAATACTCCCGAAGGTCCTGTTTTAAGCCCTCAAGTTTTGCAGAAATTTGGTCCTGTTGTTCCCGTAGAAGTAGGAGTACCTAACAGTTTAGCCCAAGTTTATTCGAAAGAAGGTAAAACGATCCCTTCCCCAAAAAGCGGTTGGGGTCTTATTGACACTGGAGCAACTAGGACTTGCGTTGACGATGGTGTTATTCGAAGTTTAGGAGTAAATCCAATTGACCGCACGACTATAAATGGTTCTAATGGTCCCCACGAAGTTAACGTATTTCCTGCTTTGTTACGATTCCCTGCTATAGCCAATTTCCAAATAGAATTTTCGGCAGCATTGGGTGTAAATATAAGAGCCCAAGAAGTTAAGGACCAACCAATAATTGCACTTTTAGGTAGAGATATTTTATCTAAATGTGTTCTAATTTATAACGGTACTTTAGGGACTTTCACATTAAGTTTAATGTAGACTGCTCATAAAGGTCCAAATTTTTTGGTTCCCTTTTCAAAAAGGTATACCAAAACTTTCCGCTTAAACTTTTTACTTTTTACTTTTAACTTGTTACAATAAATTGCCTATGGCGAAGACTTCTAGTATTTATATATGCCAACAGTGTGGGTATCAATCCAGTTCTTACATGGGAAAATGTCCAAACTGCGGAAGTTGGGCAAGCTTGGTTGAGACATTGGTTAGCACGGAGGCTGCTGCTACAAAGGCGGCCGTAGGCAGAGTAGTATCTAAGCCCACCAAGCTTTCTAGTAGCTCCTCTAAGCCTCTACAGAGGCTTAAGGTAGGCTTAGAAGAGGTAGATAGAGTTTTG
>MHCP01000033.1:0-1264 GCA_001816655.1 Candidatus Woykebacteria bacterium RBG_13_40_15
ATTGTAAAAAGTGAAGACTTCGAGCTAAAAATGATTGGGGAGTTTAATAAAGTAAACGCATCTATTGCAGCGACGGTAGCGAGAGAGCTTTCAATAGATGAGAAAAAAATAAAATCCTCTTTAGAAAGCTTTAAAGGTTTATCGCGCCGGTTCGAATTTAAGGGCGAGGAAAAAGGTGTACTGGTGTTCGATGATTATGCCCATCACCCGACTGCTATAGCTAAAACTTTGCAGGCAGCCAGAGAAAAATTTCCGGATAGAAAAATTTGGTTAATTTTTCAACCGCATCTTTTTTCGAGAACAAAAATACTTTTTAATGATTTTGTGCTTTCTTTGTCCAATGCTGGAGTAGACCAAATAATTCTGGTAGATATTTTTGCCGCTAGAGAAAAAAACGAAGGTAAAATATCAAGCGCTTCACTTGCATATGCTATAGGGGATAAAAAGGCTAAATATATTTCTGATCACGAAGAGGCAGCAGCTTATATAACTAAAAATTTATCTTATGGTGATGTAGTCATCACAATGGGCGCAGGGGATGTATATAAATTATCCGATAGAATTCTTGAAAAATTGAAAGGTAAAGGATGAGCGAGAAAGATTTGATAAATAAACTTGGGTTTAACAGAGTAAAAATTAGCGAGCCTTTAAAATATCATGTATATCTAAAAGTTGGCGGACCGGCAGATATGTATTATCAGGCTCAAGATGCGAAAGAAGTTGAGGAAGCAGTGAAAGTATCTATTCAAGAAGGAATGTCCTATCTGGTTTTAGGTAACGGCTCAAACATTTTGGTTTCTGATAAAGGCGTAAGGGGATTAGTTATTATCAACAGTTCGAAAAATATCAAATTCCTACCACATGGATTTGTCGAAGCAGATTCTGGGGTAAATAATATGGATTTGATTCGCCAGTCGAAGGGTCGAGGTTTGATGGGTACAGAAAGATTACTTAAGGTTCCAGGGACAGTAGGCGGAGCCGTCTATATGAATGCAGGGGATACGGGTAAAAAGAAATTTTTTGAGGGTTTGGTGGTATGGGTCGAAGTGATGGATAAAGATGGGAAGGTAAAAAAGATAGCTAAAGAAGAATGCGACTTTGGTTATCGGAGTTCTAGATTTCAAAAAAGCGGTGAGATAATTCTAAGGGTAAAATTGCAGCTAAAACAGGCGAGCAAAGAAGAAATCGAAGGAGCTGCGAAAGATATTTTGGTACGCAAGATGCACCAACCTTCTGGTCCGACAGTCGGCTCGACTTTCAAAAA
>MHCP01000033.1:1554-6983 GCA_001816655.1 Candidatus Woykebacteria bacterium RBG_13_40_15
GGTACCTCAAAGTTGGGAAACCAAGGAAGGAGCGGATGATTCATTATGTGGTGCTGGAATAGATTTTTTGGCACCGACAGAGGATCTTTTAGGTAAGTGTGCCACCGAGTTTGGTGGGTTGGTAGTCGTACAACAGATCAACGAGTTATTCACTACATATACCAACAATATAGATATGAGTTCTCTAAAAGATTCTCGGAAAGAGAGCACAACAGCGGGTGGTACGGAAGCAGTTAAAGTAACTGGAGTATACGATATGGCTGAGGATTCTTACGGTTTAAACGGTTCGGAAGTAATTGACTACTATATAAATCAAGATGGTAAGGTGTTGATGATTGAATATCTTCGAAAACCTTCTTGGCCAGATGAGTCGGATACGTTTGAATTGATTATCTCAACGTTTAAATTCCTAGACTAGGAGTAAGAATGCTTGAAGTTTCTGAACAAACACAACCAAATCAACCCGCGCAGCCTCAAGTTCAAACAGAACCAAAGAAAGGTATTTCTTGGAAAAAAATCATAATTACTGTAGTTGTCGTAATTGTGGTATCAGGTGTAATATCAGGTTTGATTTGGTACTTTGGTTGTTATCAAACAGAGTCAACTCCAGCAAGTTCAGTCAAAGTCTCCACACCAAGCTCAAGCCAAGCCACCCCTTCCGCCCAAAAAAACGAGACAGCTGATTGGGAGACCTACGCTGCTGATGATGGGGTAAGTTTTAAGTACCCGTCCTCTTGGACATTGAACAAGGTATCGAGGCCGCCTGGAAAAACGACAAAAGACTACGTAAGTATTACGAGCCCAAAAGGATTTCTTCTTCAATTTGTTACAGGTATAAGTGGTTTGGGAGGGGGGGGTGTGGCGATGATTTGGGTAGTCAATACCTACTTAATGTAAATGTTTATAGTATTGAGGAGGCCGGGTTTAATAATTATAAAGGGGAGCCAGTTAGAATAGTTGAATGGGGAGTGTCGGGAGGTTTCCTAGATAACAAAGGCTCAAACTTTGTTAGAAAAGAAACACTGCTTGATGATGATAAGGATTTTCCCAAACTTGGGGATAATGGTAAAAACTGCCTAGTTTTTGAGAACGAAGTGGAAGGATCACTGGGTTTCTTATCAATTTCGAATAAAGGCACAGCATTCCATGGGCAGTATCCAGACAATTCAAGCTACCAAAAACTGACTCCCGAGGAATACTTTAACCTGCCAGACTTAAAAACGGCGAAAAAAATACTAAAATCTATTAGCTACTAAAAGTGCTTAATTAGATAGCACCTACCTTCAAATTCCGCAATTGGATTCACACCTTGTCAGTTGAAATTATCCCCTTGCTAGCTTAAAATTAGCTCTTACATGGCAAAATATATCATCGAGGGTGGTATGCCGCTTCGCGGTAGCGTCAAGATTCCCGGCGCGAAAAATGCTGGGTTTAAACTTATGATTGCCTCCCTTCTTTCAGATGAGATTTCTACCATAACCAATATACCGTATATTCGTGACGTGATAGCGGTAAAAAAGATAATAGAAGCACTTGGTGCACGAGTTGAATTTTCCGATGACACGATGCAGATTAGTGGTGGTATTACTAGTGCGCAGGTACCAGAGGAGCTGGGGGTAAAGTCAAGAGCAAGCTTTATGTATTTGCCAGTTCTACTGCATAGGTTTAAAAAAGGAATAGTATCATCTCCGGTAGGAGACAGGATTGGTATGCGGCCGATTAATTGGTTTCTTGAAGGTTTAGGTAAAATGGGGGTAACAATTCAAGCTAAAGAAAGTGAAATACAAGCTGAAGCCCCCAACGGATTAGTTGGTTGTGAGTACATATTTCCTAAAAACTCTCATACCGTAACAGAAGCCCTTATTTTGGCGGCGACTTTAGCAAAGGGTAAAACGAAGTTGTTAAACGCAGCGGCTGAGCCAGAGGTAGATGAGCTGATTTCGTTTTTAGACCAAATGGGGGCAAGAATAAAAAGAACAAAACCGCGGGAAATAGAAATAGAAGGGGCTACTTCTCTTAAAGGGGCTGTGCATCAGGTGATGACGGATCGTAATGAGGTGGTTACTTTTAGCTGTATGGCTTTGGGGACGGGTGGAGATATTAAGATAGAGAATGTCGACCCTAGGTTTATTAGAGCTTTCGAAGAACAGATAATAGTTTGTGGTGGAGGGATAAAAAAAGTAGGATTAAATTTAAATGTTTTTTATAATCAGAAGTTAAAAGCAACTAACATACAAACATCTCCTTACCCAGGATTTATGACAGACTGGCAAAGCTTATGGATAGCTTTGATGACCCAAGCAGTAGGAGAGTCGATAATTCATGAGACGATTTTTGAAAATCGGTTTGAATGTGTGAAAAACCTATTAAAAATGGGAGCCAATATTGAGCTTTTTAATCCAATAGTTGAAAACCCGGAGGAAGTTTATAATTTTGAGTGGGATGAAAGATCAAAGCAATTCCTCCATGCAGTAAAAGTTCATGGGCCAAACCCTCTTCATCACGCCACTTTGGAAGTATCCGATATCAGAGCAGGCGCGACATTAGTTTTTGCTGCCTTGATGGCAGAGGGAAAAAGTGAAATATATGGAATCGAGCATATCGAAAGGGGTTACGAAGATCTTGAAGGTAGGTTGGAGCGTCTTGGAGCTAGAATAACAAAAGTAGAGTAATTATGGCTTTGGAAAGACTTGCTTGGTGTGAAATTTCAAAAAGCGCTTTGAAACAAAATCTTGCCCAAATTCAAAATTTTGTCGGTGGGAAAACGGCGATTATGGCTGTGGTAAAAGCTAATGCCTACGGTCACGGAGCGGTGGAGGTTTCAAAAACAGCACTTGACGCAGGGGTAAAGATGCTTGGAGTTTCCTCATTCGTAGAGGCGAAGCAACTCCGTGAAGTGGGGATAAAAGCTTCAATTGTTATCCTTGGATTTACACCGGCGGAAAATTATATGGATATAGTAAACTTCGATGTAACGGTTACGATTCGCAGTCTTGACGTTGCCAGAGCGCTTTCTACTGCTGCGAGAAGAGAGAACAAAACTGCAAAAGTTTGGGTTAAAGTCGATAGTGGTATGCACAGGCTTGGTTTAAATCCAGGAGAAGTTTTGTTTTTTATCAAGAAACTCCAAGACTTGCCCAATTTGGTTGTCGAAGGTATTTTCACCCATTTTGCCGATGCTGATAATCCCAACTTAGATTTTGCCAAAAAGCAGCTTGTTTCTTTTCAGAGAGTCTTAGCTGAACTCGAAAAGGAAGAAATAAAAATCCCAGTTTGCTCGGCGGCTAATTCGGCAGCAACTTTTAAATTACCGGGGTCTCACTTGGATATGGTACGAATCGGTATTGCAATGTATGGGTTGAAGCCAGTTGCGGATTTTGATTGCGGGTTAGATCTGCAGCCGGCTCTTACTTTCAAAACTGAAATTACGCAAATAACCGAAATTAACAAAGGAGAATCGGTGGGTTATGGTCGAGGATTTTTTGCTAAAAGACCAACGATGGTTGCTACACTTGCGGTTGGTTATGGTGATGGTTTTCGTAGAGGTCCGAAAAATTGGGGCGAAGTTTTGATTCGCAGCCAAAGAGTTCCGTTAGTAGGGCGAGTTTCGATGGATCAGGCGGCAGTTGACATCACGGATATTCGTGCAGATATTCGTAGAGGGGAGGAGGTAGTTTTAATTGGTAGGGGTGGGGATGACCAGATACTAGCTGAGGAGGTCGCGGATAAACTTGGTACAATTTCCTACGAAGTAGTCTCGGCAATATCTGCCCGAGTTCCTAGGATTTATAAGTAATGGTAGGGAATGACAAGGAGACTCCTTGTCAGAACTCCTTGTCAGAATTCAGAATTGTTAGGAGAACTATGAAAAAAATTCGGGTCGGTGTAATTTTTGGTGGTAGAAGCGGCGAACATGAAGTTTCGGTTATTTCAGCTAGATCTGTTATTGATGCAATTGATAAAACAAAATACGACGTCACCCCGATTTTCATTAATAAAAAAGGCCAGTGGTTGCTGGGTGCGCAGCCAAAGTCCGTAAAGGGAAAGGGCGCGGAATATGTCTATCTTCCACCAGATCCTACTGCAAGAAAACTAATTCCGGTCAAAGGAGGTAAAGCCTTGCCAAAGAAATTTGATGTGGTGTTCCCGGTTTTGCACGGTACCTACGGCGAAGACGGAACTGTTCAAGGACTTTTGGATCTGGCAGGTATTCCATACGTAGGAGCGGGGGTGACGGCTTCAGCTGTTGGGATGGACAAGGTTGTCATGAAAAGTATTTTCGAATCGATGGGCTTACCAGTTACCAGACATGCTGTATTCACTAGGAAAAAAATCAAAGAAGCTAACAGAGAAGTTATCGCTGAGATCGAAGAAAAACTTTCATACCCAGTGTTTACCAAACCAGCAAATCTTGGTTCTAGCGTCGGAATTACTAAGGCCCATAATAGGAAGGAGCTGACTAAGGGTTTGAATCTAGCTTGCGAATACGACCGAAAGGTTATTGTGGAGCAGGGGGTTGAGAATGCTCGTGAGATAGAAGTTTCAGTTCTTGGCAACGATGATCCAAAAGCAAGTGTGTGTGGAGAAGTAGTGCCATCGAAAGAATTTTATGACTACGAAGATAAGTATATTTTGGGCCGGGCAAAGCTAATTATTCCAGCCCCTCTTCCAAAAAATATTTCAGATAAAATAAGAAAATTAGCTTTGAGAGCCTTCAAAGCAATTGATTGTGCAGGTATGGCAAGAGCCGATTTTTTGCTTGAAAAAGCGACAAACAAGATATTTATAGATGAAGTGAACACTATTCCTGGTTTTACTTCAATAAGTATGTACCCAAAACTTTGGGAAGCTAGCGGTATTTGTTACCGGGAATTAATTGACTGTTTAATAAATCTTGCGTTCGAACGTTATAATGAGAAGGGGCATATCAAAACAGAATTCCCGTCAAAATTATTAAAGAAATGAACGCTTTCAAGAATATTTTTCACAATCTGCGTCGAATCGCGGCCAAGCTTTGGTTGCTTGCGCATCCAAAAGTAGAGGTAATAGGGATTACTGGGAGCTACGGCAAAACCAATACTACGGCGGCTATATTTACCGTTCTAGCCGAGAAATTTAAAGTACTGTCTACTGATCTTAACCTTGATACCAGGTTTAATATTCCGATCACTGCATTGAAACTTGGCGAACATGAAAAACTGGTTCTTGAGTATGGGATTGATAGCCTAGGTGAAATGAACCAGCATCTTTTCATTGCCAAACCGCGGGTTGCTGTGATTACCGGAATCACGCCTGTTCATGCAGATACTAATCACCTTGGTTCTGTTGAAAATATTATTCGTGAAAAAAGCAAGCTGGCCTCTGCCGTACCTGCGTCTGGATGGGTAATAATTAATTGGGACGATCATTTAGCCAGAAAAATAGCTGAT
>MHCP01000034.1:0-6983 GCA_001816655.1 Candidatus Woykebacteria bacterium RBG_13_40_15
CGGCGAAACGTCTTAATTTACCGAAGAATTATTAGTCCGCAAAGGGCGATTATTCCGCAAATTCGCGATCGGTTCCGACTGGTTGGTATCCGAGAAGAAATGGGTGTTTATTTCAACGATCTTGCGGATCATATTGAGAAGATTTGGCAGACACTTGAGGAACAAAAAGAGGTAGTGGAGGGTTTGCATGATTCTACGGCAGCTTTGGTGAATACGTTGACGAATGACGTGGTTCGGGTTCTCACGGTCATCACCGTCATATTCTTACCCTTGACACTCATTGCTTCCATATTTGGGATGAATATTCCTCTCCCCTTTGCCGAAAGCCGTTTTGGCCTCGAGATCGTTATCGGCGGAATGTTGGTAATTTTAGTGGTAATGGTCCTCGTCTTCCGCAAACTTAAATGGCTCTAAGTTCGATATATTTATAAGTTTTAAGTTGTAAGTAGTAAGTAGGAAAAAGGGAGCGAGGTGCGCAAGAAGGTTTTCTCACGCACCCATTGCATGGCAGGTTTGGTTATTCTGTTAGAAGTGCTATCGCCGGTGCGATAGGTTGTTCGCTGGAGATCTCGTGCAGCAGGAGTCGGGTCTGTTGACAGTCGGTGGTGGTAGCCGTAAGGACCCTTGACCAAGGCCCAAT
Source organism: Candidatus Woykebacteria bacterium RBG_13_40_15 (assembly GCA_001816655.1). Taxonomy (GTDB): domain Bacteria; phylum Patescibacteriota; class Microgenomatia; order Woykebacterales; family RBG-16-39-9b; genus RBG-13-40-15. The sequence goes on from MHCP01000034.1 coordinate 641, forward strand.
CGAGCCTTCGGTTCTGATCGTCTCACCATTATACCGCAGACTGGCAATTCTTGAGTTCAGAAGCATTCTCTGAAGGCTAACCAGGGTTTCGATAGAGCCTGCGTCTAAGCCCAAACTGGCCGCGATCTCTAGAGACTGCTGCCTTTCACCCTCGGCCATAACGGAGACCTTTTCACCTCCGTGAGCGGAAGCACGGGTCTTCACCACAGCTAGCATCACGATGAATCCTTGTGCCGAGAACCACGCTACAGCCACAGGGCTAGCAGGGATTCCCAGGAGAAGTCCCGTACTCAGCCCTCCGAGCAGAGAAAGAGGGATGAAAAGGAGGACGAGACTTAACCAGAATAGCTTGTGAATGTCCATATCAATCTACCTCCTTCCTAGCCAGCGTTAGCTGGTAACGCTATGGTTGTTGTTGCGAGTACGACTGTCCGATAGAATTGCCCCGATTATCGCGAGCAAAAAACCGCCACCAGCGCCTATTATGGATAATGCTCGTGGCCAGTCCGAAATCTCGTAGGTGGATGCGAGCAATCCAATCATGAACGCCGGCATCCCAATTAGTTGGAAGAGAAACGCCAGAAGACGTCTAACCATGTTCCAACCTCCCGTCTATAGTGTGCTTGCCTGTTTTGGGCGAGGAAATTATATCACAAAACCTATAGCCCGCTCCATATCTGAGAAGTCTTCAAGCTTCTTGATTTCTCAGGTATTCCCGCGTGCTGCGCTAGGCAACTTCTGCCTAGCTAAATCATTTCATTCAAAATACGAGATACTTGATACCTGATACATGATACAATTTATGTATGGCGGATATCTTCTTAACTAACACACTAACGCGTAAGAAGGAAAAATTTGCACCGATTAAATCGGGGTTTGTTGGTATGTACTCTTGCGGTCCGACGGTTTACAGTGATATTCATATTGGAAACCTACGCACTTATTTGGCGGCAGATATCCTCAAGCGAATCTTGCTTTACAACGGTTACAAAGTCCAGCATATAAAAAATATCACTGACGTTGGACACATGCGTACGGATGAAGAACACGAGCAGGCGATTGATCCCGTTATCGCAGAAGCTTTGAAACAAGGCAGGACTCCGCAGCAAATCGCACAGGAATACACGGAAAAATTTTTCGAGGATGAGAAACGGCTTAATATTTTGCCGGCCAATGTTTTTCCTCGCGCAACAGAGCATATCGAGGAGATGATTAAGTTAATTGAGAGATTGAGAGATAAAGGCTACGCTTATGAAACTGATGGGGCAGTCTTAGACGCCGAAGGCGGCGCAAAACGTGGAAAAGCTGGAGTCCGAGGCGAAGCCGACGATGAAAGCTTTGGAACGGTTTATTTCGACGTGAAGAAGTTTAAAGACTACGGCAAACTCTCCGGCAACACTTTGGATAAGACCAACAAACTTTTGGAGGCAGTGAGAGTTTCCTCGGAGACAGACAAAAAAGATAGCGTTGATTTTGCACTTTGGAAAAAAGCGGAAAGCGGTCGAAGCATGAAATGGGATAGTCCTTGGGGCGATGGCTTTCCCGGTTGGCACATCGAATGCTCGGCGATGAGCATGAAATATTTAGGGGATAATTTCGATATCCACACTGGTGGGGAAGACAATGTTTTTCCTCATCATGAAGATGAAATCGCCCAAAGCGAAGCCGTAACTGGCAAAAAAGTAGTCAATTACTGGATTCACGCAGGGTTCTTACTAGTTGATGGCAAAAAAATGGCGCGGCGTGAAGGGAATGTTTACACAATTAGCGATATCATCCAGAAGGGGTTCAACCCCTTAGCGTTTCGATATTTAGTTTTGACAGCACATTATCGTTCACGGTTGAATTTCACCTGGGAGTCTCTTGAAGCAGCTCAAAATTCGTTGAATAATCTCTACCGTGAGGTGACTGGGTTTGCCACAAGTGATAAACCAAAGGTTGCCCGCCTGCCAACGCCTAATGCCCCGCCCGACTCGCTGCAAGACGCAGCTGCGTCGAAGCGGGCGGGCGTAGGATATGGCGGGCAGGGTTGCACAGAGTGCGAGCAAAAATTTCTGAAAGCAATCAATAATGATATGGATATGCCGGCTGCTTTAAGTGTTGTGCAGCATTTAGTCAAAAGCAATTGCCCAACAAGCGCGAAACTAGCGAGTCTTTATAAATTCGACCAGGTTTTGGGATTGGATTTAGAAAAAGTTGCCGCTGAAGCAGCTAAAGTACCAGAAGAAGTTAGAAAACTCGTTGACGAACGCGAGGAGTTGCGGAACAAGGGAGATTTTGCCGGTGCAGATAAGTTGAGGAGAAAAATCCGAGAAAAAGGGTACGAGGTTGTTGATGAGGAAACAGGCTCACGTTTAAAGAAAGCAGTTTGAGTAGATTAACTTTTCTAGTTTTAGTACAATATTAGTTGTGAGGGTTAGCCTGCCAGTAAACAGTGATCAGAAATCATTAACCGGAAAAAAGCTCTTTTCTTCCAGAGCATTTACTCTAATTGAGCTTTTAATAGTAGTTGCCATACTGGCAATTTTATTTGTAATTATTTTGGCAAGATTTGGAACATTTGGTAAGCAGGTCGATCTAAATACCACCAGCCAGCGTATTATTAGTGCTCTTCAATTAGCTCGTAACCAAACATTGGGGAGTGAGGGCGAAACTACTTACGGAGTCTATTTTGAATCTGATAAATATATCTTATTCAAAGGTGCTAGTTACAACCCGTCTGGCACCGAGAATAAGGTTTACGATCTTACTAAAACAGAAATTTATGATATTAATATTATTGGAGGTAGCAGTGTTGTATTTGAACGTGTGCGAGGTACCACATCAACCTATGGAAGCTTGAAGGTCAGATTGTTAGCAGACAGTGCGAAGACTCAAACGATCCTAATAAATCCTTTAGGGCAGGTTAGCTTGCAAGAGGTAGTTACTCCGGTTGGTTCGCGAATTACCGATACTCGACATCTCCATTTTGATTTAGGTTGGACAATACAAGGTAAAAATACTCTACAATTAGTTTTTTCTAATCCTCCAAACCCGGATACAATTGAAAATATTACGATTTCTAATTATTTAAGCGGAGGCGTTTTTGATTGGGAAGGGGCTGTAAACGTTAACGGCAGCGATCAAACACTCAGAATTCATAGCCACTTTATTGACGCCAGCAATACGATTTTGAGTATCCACAGGGATAGAAGACACAATGATAAAGCATTACAAATTTTGATTGATAGCTCAGACATTGTATCTTATATTGCTGATGGACAAGCTACTGTAGGGTTTTTTGGCGGTGCTATGACGCAACAATAAAATGAAGATTAAAAAACAAATTAAAATTAAAGGTATGGGTTTAGTCGAAATATTGATTGTACTTGCTGTAGTAGCAGTAGGATTTTTGTCAATATTATCCTTTCTTATTTTTTCTCGAGGTGTTACTTTTCAAGCAGCGCGAAACACCAAAGTTACTGCACTTGCGGAAGAAGGTATAGAAGCAGTACGAAGTATGAGGGACGAAAGCTGGGCAGCAAATGTAAGTGTATTAGCTTCTGGTACTACCTACTACCCGGTCATAAGCAGTGGAAAATGGAGTTTGAGTGCTATAAACCCTGGTCTTATCGATAATCTTTATACTCGAACGATTGTAGTAAGTAATGTGAGTCGAGATGCAAACGATAATATTAGTGCTTCGGGGACCAATGACCCAAACACCAAAAAAGTTGTTGCAACAGTAACGTGGCAAGAGTCAGGTAGGAGTAAAAGTGTTGTACTTACCACATATATCACTAACTTTTTAGATAATTAAAAATTGTATGAATAAAAAATTAGCCGTCATGAAAAATAATAAAGGATTTACTTTAATAGAACTTGTTATATACGCATTGTTATTAGTGGTGATTGGTGTGGTATCAGTCTCTTTTTTTGTCCAGGTGGTGAACGTAAGCGAGGCTTCGCGTAGGAGCCGTGAAGCGTTGGATAATGCTAAAAGATCACTTGACGTGATAACCCAAGAAGTTAGACACGCTAGTGCGGTTTATACTCCTACAAGCGTTTTTGATACAAGTTCTGGTCAGCTAAGCTTGGAGACAACTAGAGATTTACCGGCAGATGAAAACGCTACGTACGTTGACCTTTATGTAGATGATTCAAGATTATTTATCAAAAGAGAAGGTCAGGTAGATCAAATAGTTACATCGGAGAAGGTCAAGGTGACAGAATTAACCTTCTCGCTGCTAGATTCCTCAAGTGTTAAACCAGCTGTTAAAATTGAGTTGACAGTAGAATACGCCGATCCAATATTAGGTCCAAAAAATTCGATTACTTTAACATCAACGGCTACATTGCGTTCGTATTAGTATTATCTTAATTATGTTGACGAAATTGAAAGATATTAAAAAGCAAAAAGGTCAGGTAGCGATAACAATGGTTTTGGCTTTATTATCAACAACGACTATATTAGTTGTAGCGATTGGATTTTTAACCTTTAACGAAATTAAAAAACTAAATAATATTGTAAAATCCACTCAAAGTTATTATGTCGCGGAAGCTGGGATTGAGGATGCAATACTTCGTGTGAAAAATTCAATGAACTACACTAGTAGCTACTCTTTGACTGCTGGAGAGGGCAGCACCTTAGTGGAGATTGCCGGACCGCTGGATGATCTTACAATTATCTCAAAAGGAAATGTTTATAACCGCATCAGAAAAGTAGCGGTTAACATACAGGCGGAGCCTTCTACGGAGAATGTAGATTTCAATTATGGTGTGCAGGTTGGAGAGGGTGGTTTGATAATGAAGTCAAACTCAAACGTTTTGGGTAATATTTATTCCAACGGTCCAATTAGCGGGGCTTCGAACTCTTTTGTAAAAGGAGATGCTTATTCGACGGTTACAGGTGGGGCAACTGGGATAGATAAAATGACTATTGAAAAATCCAGCCCAACTGCGATTGATGGAAATGCTCACGCAAACAAAATTACTGCCTCAACGATCGAAAATGTAGCATTTTGCCAAACTAGTTCTAAAATCTATGATAAGCTTGGTAACCCTATTTCGTGCAACACTTCTGAACCAGACCCGACGCCAGAGCCCTTGCCTATTACCGATGCTCAAATAAATTCGATGAAAAGCTGGGCAGAAGCTGGGGGAGAGACCGGTCCGGTTACCATCCCTGGTGGAGGCACACGGTCTTTGGGCCCGATTAAAATAAATGGAGATTTAACTATAAATTCAAACGGTACTTTAATAGTTACTGGTACTATTTGGGTAACGGGTAATATTAATATTGCATCGAATAGTTTAGTCTTACTTTCTCCAAGTTACGGTGCAAACAGTAGTGGTACAGTAGTTGCTGATGGGCAAATTGTAATAAACAGCAATGTAACAATTTGTGGATCAAACGGAGGTACACTTGGTTCTTGTAATCCCGAGAATGGTAGTTACCTTATGCTTTTGTCAACAAGTTCTAAGACTGGCGATACTGATCCAGCGGTCGAAGCTTTCAGTAATATCCTGACTTCTATCCTTTACGCTAGTGCTGGGGCTATAAAGCTAAATTCAAATGTTCATGTAAAAGAAGTGACAGGTTATATGCTGCGGCTCGAATCAAACGCAACCGTGACTTACGAAACTGGTTTGGCTAGTGTAATATTTAGCTCTGGTCCCGGGGGGAGCTTTCAAATTAATAGTTGGCAAGAAATCGAGTAAAAAATTAAACGTCCAACGTAGACTTGCTTAAAAATAGTCATTATTGATATGATGTAATCGAAATAATATGAGCCTGCTCGACACCTTTAAGAGTAAAAAAGAAAAAAATATAAACCTTTTAGTTGAAGCAGAAACAAAACCTGTCCTGATTAAAAGACGTATTTTTTTAGTATTTTTAATCCCCCTTGGAGTTTTTATTTTTATGCTCTTAGCCTTTATGTTAATCTTTGCGCTTGAAAAGCAGCAATCAATGAGGAGTGCTGATATTGCCAAAAAGATGAGTCAACAAGAGGCTGAATGGAGAAAATATTCTCAAACTGCAACCGCAATTAAATCTATTAAATCTAGTGTTAGCGAATATAAAAAGCAATCTGTTATTAATAAAAATGTACTATCTTCAATCAAATCGATTCAGGAAATTGTGCCTGATAGTGTGCTAATTAAGAAACTGGATGTTCAGGATAGTAGCGAAGCAGCCATTGAAGGTGCCGCTAAAAATCCTAAAGCAGTATTTCAATTATTTAACATTTTAAAATCAAAAACAACCAAGTTTTCGGATGTAAAATTACTAAACATTGGGTATAGTTCTGACTCTTCCGGCGAGGGAGGTGCTACCGAAGAAGATACTTTTAATTTTTCTATC
>MHCP01000034.1:7021-8056 GCA_001816655.1 Candidatus Woykebacteria bacterium RBG_13_40_15
AATATTTGAATAATCAGGGATTAATGGCAGCTATTGCCGTAGTGTTAAGTATTTTGATATTAATATTATTTATACCAAGTTTGATACTGCCTAAGGTGAAAAATTGGTTAGAATTATCAAAACTAAATTCCTTAGAATCAATTAAATTAGCCACAATTACGCAGAATGTTTCGTTTTTGAAATCCTTTGAGCGTAGTCAAAACGATATTTATAAGGATTTTTCAGAAGAATTAATCCCAAGCAAGATAGATCAATTAAGAGCGGCTTCGATTTTAAACGATATTACATCGTTTAGTGGTGGTAGCTTGGATAATATGAATATTACTACGGTAGGAAGTGGTACCAGTAAAGTGATAGTTCCTCAATCGACATCACCAAACTCCTCGCCACAAACAGGGAATACGGTAACTCCTGGAAATACTGCAGGTACTACAAAACCGACTTCTAATTCAACCACCCAAAATTCTGCAACCACTCAATCCCAGAGCACTTCGTATAAGATTGGGCTGACCTACAGCGGGAGTTTTTCATCCGTCTTAACTTTTTTGGATTTACTGGGGGACTCAACTAGACTTGTGGGAGTGAAACAAGTGTCTTTAAATAAAGATAAGGATACGGGTGTATTAGCTATAACGATAAACTTTATATTGCCTATATCGGTAGCCCCATCAACAAATCCTACAGAAAAAATAGAGTTGAGCGAGGCCGAATTGGAAACAGTTGATGATTTAATACTCGAATTGTCTATTGATGCTTCTCCAACCAACCTGCCTACCGGTCGTGTTGACCCATTTAATTAAGAATGAAATTTGAACTCAATGACATCCCCGTCATTTACAAAATAATCTCTACCTTCAAGGCGGATCGATCCTTTTTCCGCAGCTTCATTCCAACTTTTTAACTCAATCAACTTGTTCCAGGGAATTACCTCTGCCTTAATAAAACCTTTTTGCATGTCCGTATGGACCAATCCGCTTGCACTGAGAGCCGTTGTGCCGGCTCGAAGTGGCCAGGCTTGGGTTTGTTTGCCTCCAA
>MHCP01000035.1:0-2093 GCA_001816655.1 Candidatus Woykebacteria bacterium RBG_13_40_15
TGGACATTAACTGCAGCTGGTTCATTATTGGTTAAAGCGCCTATTACTCCGGCCACGCTTGTGCCATGACCGTTTTCATCCATTGGGTCATAATCATTACCAGAGCCAACAAAATCGCCGCCCTTTATTACCTTGCCACCAGAACTTGATAAACCAAGATCATAGTGGTTATAGTCCACACCGGTATCTATAACTGCAACCTTGGTAGAAGAACTGCCCTTATTATAGTTCCATCCGGCGGCAACTAAAATATTTTTTATTCCCCATTGATATGAAGTGTGGCAATAATAGAAATCGTTCGGGTAGCAGGAACTACCGCCGCTTGACCCCCCTCCTTCTTGAGCATAACCAACTTGGTTTTCGTGTACGTACTCAACGTTGGGATTTTTTGAGAGCATTTTAAGCATCTGATCGCGTTTTGCAGGATCAACTTTTATCAATGTAGATTTGGAGTTGCTTTCTTTTAGAATAGACGCCCCGTGCGAAGATAAAATACCTTCCTTGGCCCCTTCTGGTAAATCCTTTTTAAATTTAACAATCAATTCATCTTCAGCAAACGAACCTGTAGGATCAAGCTTGAATGTACGCTGCGGCTGACCAAAAAGGGTCGGTTGAGGTGAAGGTGAAACCGAAGGGGTCGCTTGCTCGCCTAATGTAGCAGAATCTGTAGCGGAATTTAAAGTCGCGGAACCTGTAGAAATTAAAGTAAGATTAGAAACCAAAAGAACAGTTAGAATTGTTTTTTTAATCTTTTTAACCCTTTTAATTAGCCCTTTCATTATTCAATCTCGCATCCTGGTGTTTGGACTGCCTGCTTCGGATCTAAACCAAGATCTTCGAAGGTACCACTAGGAATGTTCCAGGCAATGTCGGCTTCGCAGATGTCCCAGCGGTTGAAGAGCACCTGCAGGTTTTCGGTCCACCTCTCTTGTATTCTGAGATATTCTTCGCCGGTCTCCGCAAGTACTAAGGCGCGGACGTCACGATTCTGGACCTCTTCCTTATCAGGATCCCCTCCACCACCAAATGCAATCTGGATCTCGTCCGAGCGGACCTCAATCTGCTGCTTAGCGTAGGCGAGCGCATCATCGAAAGTTTGAATTTCTCTTGGTATGGTAAATTCAAATGGATTTTCTTGGCCTCCGTCACATGCAGCTGCAATAACTCCTACTCCAAGTACAGTAGAATAAATCAAGAGACGAAAACGATTTAAGGTAGATCTTGAAGATTCAAGAGGTTTTTTGGGCAGGGCTTGATCTGGTCTTTGTTCAGCCCTTCTTTCCATTCGCCGCGATTATAGTCCTATAGAAATGAACTTGTCAAGTTTTTGAATTCGAAGCTATTTTATACAAACATACTGGTAAAAATAGCGTCTAGAAATTTTCCTAATTATTCGGCAAGTGGAGAGCTCTCCCAAGTGTTCGGCTCCAAAACTACAAAGTTGCCAGAAAAATCGCTAAATTCTTCCAATAACTTATTAAAAGATTTGATAAGCAACTCCGCGTCATTCTGAGGAACTCTTAACCAAACTAGTGAAAAGATTGTATCCCTGTCACAGTCAACAAAATCCTCATCGTTTGTAACAAAAATACGCTTTTCTTTTTTAGAAATTAAGGCCAAAGTTGAATCACTTACGGATTTCGGGGCGAGTTTAATATCAAAATTTTTAGATTTTAAAAAATTTGCAAGTTCAACACGAACATTTTCGTCAAGCAGGAACTTGGATCTTTGGGTTGATAACGACATAACCTTCGCGGGTAATTGAACTTGCGTAGTCAAGTGCCGCTTTGATATGTCTTTCAGTTAAAGAAGAGAATGCCTCCATAATCTGTTTTGAACTTTCTCCCGCAGATAACATCTCCAAAACCTGCCAGACCATGACTCTTGTTCCGACAAATGTGGGTTTGCCGTGACAAACTTGTGGATCAGCAACGATATATTTATTGATCTCAATTCTCTTCATTGCAAAGCGATTATATCAAAGACTCCGGATTTCTACAAAATCATCTATTTTATACAAACGTACTGATAAAAATCATGATAGTTCCGAAATCTCCGAAGTTTCCATTTGGTTAATTCTAGCTTAAAAAATA
>MHCP01000035.1:2957-4679 GCA_001816655.1 Candidatus Woykebacteria bacterium RBG_13_40_15
GGTCGCAAAATTGGATTTTTTCGCCAATTTAAAGCAGTCGGATAACTATAGAGAAACCTTGGAGGTGTATGACAATAACAAATATGTACTCCATTTGACACATTAATCGCTTTGGCCATATACATATTTGACGAAGAAATTACTAAATCAAATGGGGAAAGATCAAAATTCTCAAAAAAACTTTTGGAAAAAACTCTATATGGTGAAATTAACTGCTGCCAAAAAGGCAACTTTATCCCCCAGCTGGTAATAATCTTCCAATTCTTAAACTTTTTGGCCTGAGACCCTAAAGTTTTTGGATTATAAAAAGCAGTATAAACCGGTGCTTTAGGATATATCTCATGTAAAGCTTCAAGCACCCGCTCCGCACCACCGTACTCTATTAGAAAATCGTGTACTAATGCTACTTTCATTTAAACCAATTTAAGCTGTTTCTGGTTATCAGTTTTTGGTTCACGGTTTACGGTTCTTTCCTTACTGTGAACTGTCGACTGTGAACTGTGAACTGATTGTGGTAGCTTGGCCACTATTGACTTGAAACCTAAACCCTCATACTCTCTTCGAACTTTTTCCCAGTCAGGATTAAATCTCAAATTTCCAATTTCAAATTTCAAATCAACGTTACGATCCAGCTCTATCAATTTTTTAGCAGCAAGTGCCACCTCTCGATCAGTTTCTAGTTTTGATCTTAAAGGCTCAGCAATCCTATCTATATGCTTAAAAAGATTCTCTAGTGTGTGATACTTTTGTAAAAGCTGACTTGCTGTTTTCGGCCCAACACCGGCAATTCCCGGAACATTGTCAGAAGGGTCTCCTGTTAAAGATTTATAATCAACCATTTGATGAGACTCCAAACCATACTTCTCCTTAATTTCCTTTGCTCCAACTAAAACACCCCAACCGGGTTTACCCTCCGAAGCTTTAGTGAAGGAGGGCATTTGAACCTTAATATTGCCATCTACAAGCTGTAAAACGTCCCGATCACCGGATAAAATAATGGTTTGGAGTTTAGAATTTGGAGTTTGGAGTTTACTTGCCAATGTTGCAAGCAAATCATCCGCCTCATACCCTTCCTTCTCAAAATAAGAAATCCCAAATGCATCCAGAACTTTTTTGACCTTCGGAAACTGAGGATATAAATCCGGCGGCGACGCAACTCTTTGAGCCTTATACTCTTCAAACTCAATATGCCGAAACGTCGGCGCCTGAGTATCGAAAGCACAGGCAACATAACGAGGACCAACCTCGTTTAGGGCTTTAATTAACATGTTGGAAAAACCAAAAACCGCATTCGCAACCTCACCGCTTTTATCTGTCAAATGTGGCATTGCATGATATGCACGATGGAAAAGATTGTTCCCGTCAATTAGAAGTATCCGTTTCACGCTGATATTGTACTATTTTTGGGTATTTTAAGGTTTGGTAATTGTTATCGAAGATTTTTTTGTAGAAACGCTTAAGGTTTCCTCTTTTGTCCCTGCCGATTTACCGACAATTTTTTCAAAATCACTGCGCTCCAAAGTTTCCCGCTCCAAAAGTGCCCCTGCAACCTTATCCAGTTGCGCCCTGTGTTTTATAAGAATCTGTTTGGCAAGTTTATAACCCGCATCAATAGTCTTGGCAATTTCCTTATCGATTTTTGCTGCAAGTTCCGGCGAAACCTGCGTTTGGTCCGGTACCATCACCGGCCACATTCCAAATTGAGCTCTGGGTGCAAAAATT
>MHCP01000036.1:0-1876 GCA_001816655.1 Candidatus Woykebacteria bacterium RBG_13_40_15
ATTGGCAGAATAATATTGTCTATATCGCTTGCAGTTTGGGCAAAAGCCGCGGCAGGGAAGGCAGCTAATAAAGCTACTGCACCAGCGGCAGAAATAATCTTTTTTACCATTAATTTATCACCCCCTTATCGAATAATAAGACGGGGTTTTTGAAAAAATGTTACGGATTTACTTGTTGGGTTGAGGTTTGGGGTTCTTCGGGTTGGTTAATTACGCCTTGAGTGGTATTTTCAATATTTTCACTTTCGGGTGGTAGATTCAAATCGTTCTCGATTTTCTGTTGTAGATCCCCCAAGGCGTCTCGAATTTGTTTTATTTGGGGTTGTTGAGGTTCTGGCAGTGCGTTTTCAATTTGGGTGAGATCCTGTTGTTTCCCTTCTAATACCGGGACGAGGCTTGAAAGAGATTTTTCGATAGTAGTTGTATCTTTACCAGCTTCCTTTAAGCTCTGGTATTCTTTGCGTGCCGCGGCAACACCTTCAGTTATTTCTTGGACAGAAGATCGAACTTCTTTGATCGCAAAGTCAGATGATCTTTGGTTACGTTCCGTAACTACTTTCTTTAATTCTTCGATCCGTTTATCAGCCAATTTTTGCTTTTCGTCGAATTTATCCTCTTCGCTAGTTAACGCTAGTCTAATATTTTCGTAACCCTTTTTAACTGGGTAGAGAAGATCACCCGGTAAGCTGTTTTGGGCATAAATTACCGTGCCGCTGACTAAGAATACCGAAATGAAAGCCCCTGCGCCAGCAAGTTTCATGACCAAAGCGAAACTTGACGAGGGCTTTTTTCTTGAAGCGGTGGCGGTTAAAAGAATAGAACGCAAGCCAGTGCGCCAAGGCGCACTTGGTGTTATATTTGCAAGTGTCTTTAGCCGGTCTTCAATTTTAGCAAAATTTTCATTTTCCATAATCTAGTTCCTCCTTTAACTTCTTTAAAGCTCGATGCTTCAAAACCCGAAGATATTCTTCTGTTCTATCAGTAATTTCTGCAATTTCTGAAAAACTATACTGTTCGATGGAGTGGAGTATAATTACTTCCTGCTCAGCTTCGCTTAAGTCTTGAAGCACCTTAAATACTTGCTCAAATTCCTCCTTGATTTCTAGACTCTGGGTATTATCGGCTGCTGGCGGTTCTTTAACCAGGTCCAAGCTGATATCTGCTCTTTTTGTCCGGTAGTAATCGATGACGGTGTTTCTTGAAATCGCAAAAATCCAGGCATCAAAACCTCCTTCATTTCGATATTTACCTAAATTTTCCAAAGCCTTCATAAATATGTTTTGAGTTAAATCTTCAGCTATTTCTTTCCGCCCGACTTTGAAATAAACAAACCGGTAAATCCTTTCGATATATTGATCGTATATTTCACCAAACGCCTCGGCATTACCATTTTGGGCAGAAGCTATTAAGGTGTTTAGCGAGGCAGATGTCTGCTTACCGCGGCTAAAAAACATAAATCTAATTTTACCTGATCAGGCAAATTATTTACTTATTAGACCAGAGAACAGGTTAATTACCGCGCAAGCCGCGGTATAAAATACATAACGAAAGGGAGTGGAAGTTGTTACAAAAACCGTTATTTAACTTGAAAGCTGAGGTTCTTAGTGGTAAAATTTCCTCTTGCATTCCCCGGTAGCTCAATGGTACCTGCCTGCCGGTAGGCAGGGAGCAGCGAGCTGTTAATAAGATGTACATAGTGTATGCACTAAGAAGCGACAAGGATGGAAGAATTTACGTAGGTTTCACTGAGAATATTGGGAGGAGATTAAAAGAGCATAATTCAAGAAATGTATTTTCCACAAAGGGTTTCTGTCCTTGGAGAGTTTTGCATACCGAGACAGTTAATAATAGAAAAGATGCTAGACTAAGAGAAAAA
>MHCP01000036.1:1884-6924 GCA_001816655.1 Candidatus Woykebacteria bacterium RBG_13_40_15
CCTAAAATAAATTGTTTGAAGAAAAGTCCGAGGTAAGATCGTTTCAACTTATCATCAGCCAAGGCGTAAGTATCACCGATATTTTTAGCAAGGTTTAGAAGTGTTTCTATTGTTTTTATTGTAGAGGAGTGGTCGGTAGTTATTTGAGATAGCTGATCTTGTATATTCTTGAGTTCTTCTTCATAACGAGGATAGATTCTTTTAAAAGTCTCTTCCGATATAGTTTTGTGAACTAGCCAATTGTCTTCAACTGCTCTCATTGCTGCCTCAATCTTGGCCTTTCGTACTAGGAGACTTCTGTTTTCTTCTTCACTATTACTTCTAAAGTCCGCCAGCAGTTCTTTAGCGGTTTCAATAACATATTCAGCGTACTCTTGGCTGATATCCAAATCCTTGAACTTATCTTCCACCTGGCTTTCGAGGCTGTCTGAGGCTGTGTAGGAGCCTCTACCGCAGTTTTTACAGAAGTAGTGGCTATACCTAACACCCTTCTTATTATGAACCTCTGACCAGATACGCCGCCCACATTCACAAAATACAAACCCACGAAGTAAAAAGTCGTGTATTCTTTTCCTTGAGGCGTTTTGGTTGTGTGCAGCCATTATTTGTTGGCAAAGACTAAATGTATCCTCGTCTATTAAAGGTTTATGTTTGGCTGGGAGTACTTCACCCTTTCGTCTCATCTTACCGATATAAAACGGATCACTTAGTATTCGGTGGAGTATACTGGTTGAGATTTTTAATCCTGTTTGCGACCTCAAGCCTTTTTGGTTGAGTTCTTCACCTAAAGATTTTATTGTGTAGCTGCCCGTGGAGTAGAGCTTAAAGGCCTGTGTGATATAAGTAGCTTTTTCTGGATCTGGTTCAATAATTCTTCGATCTAGGTTATTAGTAGGATTCGGATTAGTAGTATTCCTGTAACCTAGAGGGCTCCAGCCAGCCCACCAGCCCATTTCTACTTTTTGATCCAGCACCTTAGACGTTTTCCTACCTGTTATTTGCGATTGAAAGGTATTAACGCCTGCTATTACTACGTCAATGAAGTTACCTTCCGGGGAATCATCAATCATTAGTTGCGAGATTGAAATTAACCTTATCCCAGCCTTTTTAAGAAGGCTCTTAATAGTGAGGTGGTGTTCAGTATTTCTAGCTATTCTATCAGTATCCTGAACCAATACGGCCTCGATTGAACTATCTTCTTGGCAACGAGCAAGTAGATCCTTCAAACCAGCTCGATTCATATTGGTTGCCGTCTTGCCCTCGTCTTTATAAACACCAACAACTTTGTATCCGTTTTCCTTTGACCATTTCTGACACAGGGAAATCTGAGTTTCTATAGACTGCCCTTCATCACGTTGTTCCTCTGTGCTCACTCTTGAGTAGATAAGACAAGATTTCATATTAATTTCACACAAAATTTGTTATAATTGAGGCAACTCGTGTTGCGTGAGTTCACCTCCCTTCTGGAGTTGCCTCTGAAATTAGTATAGCACAAGTACTTGTAACAGTCAATGGTACTTGTAGTTGAGGTATAAGAAGTCATCGTTTCACTTATTGACACAGACGTGCTTCTCGTGATATACTTTTGCTATGAATCCCAAACTTGAACGTAAACTTAGAACTGCTTCAAAAAACCAGCTACAATATCTAAACGACCTATTTGATAGTAGCCTTGCTGTTAAAAGCTCTGGTGCTACTGGATCACAAATACAATTAGAGCAGCACTCTCTTGGAGGAACAGTCTCGGCATTAATAAAAAGAGATTTGGTGGAACCTGCTGGAAGAGAAGGCCGCAACTTAAGAGTAGAACTTAGCGAGGAATTAAAAAAAGATAGTGACGACGCCAAAAATTTAATCTGGAGTCTGCTGAAAAACTGGAAATAGCTCTTTTTAATTAAAGACTTCCCAACATCGGTGGTCTGTAGGGTCTTCCCAATAGGCCGAACTAAGGGAATCAAATTGCTGGCAATGCGTCACCAAGACCACAGGGCATCCAGCTAACCATTAGTACCTATGGCTAGGTAAGGAAACGATCCTAGCTGAAAAGGCAGTTGGAATTGACCTCATTTTAGAGGTTGGTTCTAGCTGCCTTTTTTATTGCTTAGAAATGAAGAAGAAACCAACTACTCGTTTAACTGAAGAGGAATTGTTTGCTAGGAGATTGGCAAGTTTACTTATTGAACAGGTTAAAAATAATAAATCGAATAGATTTTATGAACAACGACCAAAGTTGGAGCAAAACGCCTAACTTCTTAATAGAGGCTTTAATAAAAGCAAGGCTGCCAGGTACCTATAAAGATGTTTGCTGGACTATTATCCGCAAAACATATGGCTGGCATAAAAAAGAAGACGGGATAGCCCTTTCACAGTTTGAGTTACTTACTGGCCTAGCTAAATCTTATATCTGCCAAATTATTCCAAAATTGGTAAGTAGGAGGATTGTAGTTAAAAAAATCTCTAAAGGGAGGCAGCCAAACGTATTTAGTATCAGCGAAAACATTAACGATTGGGATGTTGAATTTAGAAAAGGTCACCCACCACTAACCACTTACAAGCAATTAGAAGATACTATCGGTGAGCAGGCACTGAAAGTATTTAGTCAGTCGGAACTAAACGAAGATAGTCAGCTGAAACTAACACACAATATAAATAATAAAGATAAAGAAATAAATACTTCTTTTAAAAGTTCTTTATTTTCTTCTAAGGATAAAGATGGGGTGGCTGAATCCATTGGGGAGGTGTTAGAAAACCATTCTTTAGCTGGTAACTTAGGTAGGTATTACAGGGAAAAAATACTTAAACAAAGGGTAAATAGTGGTTAGTACAGAATCCAAAGATTTAACCATTAAACAGAAGAAATTTCTGTTAAAATACTTCGAATATGGGAACGGGACTCAAGCTGCCCTTGAGGTCTACCGCACGGAAAACCCTGTTGTGGCAGCCTCTATTGCCCACGAAAACCTCAGAAAACTTCAGAATCACGTGCAGACCCTAATGGAAAAAAGAGGCTTGGATCTAAATAGACTTCTTGATGTGTTAGATGAGGGTTTGAAAAAAGCTGATTATGGGGCAAAACACCGCTACCTAGAGACTGCTGCGAAGTGGTTAGGAATAGAAGCTGAAGTTGAAGCTAAGGCCTTAGTACGAGCAGATCAAGCCGTGGTTTTTCAAGTTGTGAAGGGAGACAAATAAGTCCTATTAAAATTATACCCGATTTTTGGTTCCATATTTCCTAATTGAGCCTCAACTGGGCGGTGTAGTTTGTCAGAAAGGGCGAAGGGCTAATGAGTTTAGATGTTAATTAGCTTGTGCTATTATTGGTTCGCTTATTATTAATGTAATGGAATTTTCTAAGGTAGAAAAGCTAATTTCAGCGAGCTTCAATACGATTCTGGTTATCATCCCGGTTGATAAATCAATATGGATAGCGACAAAAATAAATTAACCTTCAAAGACAATATAGTTTCTCTACTTACAGCAATTGCAATTGGCTTCGGAGTTTGTCTTGTTGCGGGAGTTATTACTGCTCTTTATGTAGCTGTTATGCACACCCCAACCGGCTTTACTGGGTTATACATCTTCGTTTTTCTAACAGGGGTATTCTCTTTCGCTCTGTTCTTTAAAAGAGACAAACATTCCGCTATTCTTGACCGATCCTTGAAGGTTGTTCTCATTTTTTGGCTTATCTGCTCGATATGGGCTGGTTATGTAGTTTTTACAGTCATTTATAATGAAACCACCAGTAATACTACGGCTGCCAAAAAGCTTTCTTCTGATCAGTACCTAAAACAAATTGGTAACTACTCAAAAGAATACTGTACGAGAACAGAATTTTATCCGATTGATTTAAATTTCGTCGCTTCAATTTATTATATCCAGCAAAATGCAAGTAAAATACAATACTTCTCGGGGTATTTGAGCGATTTAAATTTAATAAAGAACTGCTTAGATATTTCCTATGCAAATTCAGAAGCAGAAATGAGTGGGGCTAATGGGTTGTTTTTCTTTTCTTCTCCAGAGTCAGGCAAGAACCACTTTAAAATACTTATCTCGCCATCTTACAAAAAATCGGATATGATCCTAAACTCCTATCTACTTGCTCACGAAATTACACACGCCGAGCAGTTTATACACACCGATATTTATAATCGAGTAAACTCTGAATGTACCACAATGACTGATGAGGCTACCTGCAAGTGGTTAATTCCAAAGACGCACGAACTTTTGGGTATAAAAGATTGTATCGGTAATGAAGCAGAGGCTTGGCAAAATCAAGGCTTTTTCCTGGTAACTACCCCCGGGGATAGCTTAGGAAAATTGGTTGTTTACAGCAATTATTATAAATACGATCCTCAAGTTGCTCAAGCTGAAAACCTATTTTATTTCACAGGCAAGGTTGTTAATGCTTGTATAGGTAACGATAAGGAGGCTTGTACAAGACAGAACTTTCGTAATTTTGTAAGTTCGATTCCAGCTTATCAAAAGCAGTGCGGACTTACTAAATAACTTGTTTTGGGTCTAGTTTGGTGCTAAGTAAAATTACTTGACAAGCTAGTCCAATAGACTTATAACTAAAGCAATGATTCGGTATCGTAGATGGATATTGCTATTGATACCTATTTTCTTCCTCTTAGTAATTCCTGTTTTTGCAGCCAGCATTGATTTTCTTCCTAAAGCCCAAAAATATATCAATAAAAACTGCTCTGACAAGCATCTATCAAACCAGACTTCACTTTTGTGTTACCTGTTCTTTAAGTCTAATGAGCAGGAAGCGGTTCTATCCGGGCATAACCAAAGACTCGATTCTTTAGAAGCTATGAATGCTACACAGTCGGCTCAAATTGCCGATCTTTTACAAAGGGTAGCTGCACTTGAAAACCCACCAGAGCCTACCACAATAATTTTCGCAGAAAATAGACCTGCATCTTTCGCCACAGATTTTATGCCAATACCATCTGGGTTCAAATCAATGACCTTTAAGGTCTCTACCACTGGTTTTCTAATTAACTGGTCACCAGTAGTTAATATCGGCGGTTTGGA
>MHCP01000036.1:6959-9538 GCA_001816655.1 Candidatus Woykebacteria bacterium RBG_13_40_15
CCCAATGCCCAGAAGTGACTATTCCAATTATTGACGACGCATATCGGTTTGCTACGGGCACCTCGGGTGGTAATATTACTGCTATTGCTACACTTAACTCCGAACCTGATTCTGAAGCCTTACTTCTTGGAAATAACAAAACTTTACCATTTACGTCAGAGGCGATTAACACTAACGGCTTTTCCTCAACCATTGTTACTGTAGGTCAGGGCAACCCCCAGAACCTAAATGCAATTGTACTTCAGAGGTTTGAAGGTGGAGTATTTGTTGAGAAGCAGCGAATTAATTGCGATGGAGGAGCTGTGTGCCCTCTGACAAGTTTGCCTATATTAGGTGGAGATTACCGAGTAGTAATTGAAGGTTCTGGTAGTCAAGCTATTATAGGAGCCCTTTTAAGACCTTAAATTTAGCCGTTTGGGGTTTTCCAAGACAGGCTAAATAGCAAGCTGTAGGCCTCTAAGACTTCTAAGCATCTCTGGGTTAGCAAGAATTGAACTAAGATTCCGAGTAAGAACACGTCTGGGGAGCCATTCCCGACTTAATATAACTTCTCTACAAAAGCTTGTTTGGGCCATCGCTTTATGATTTAATTTATCCTAATGGAGTTGGAAGAGGTTAGAAGTAAAATTAGGCGTGGCGAGTATGATCTCTCGGAGCATGCCCATGCTGAAAGGCAAGCAGAGCATATCACAATCAAGGAGCTTGAGGAAACAGTTCTCTCAGGTGAAATTATCGAGAGTTATCCGAAAGACCCGCGTGGCGAAGGTGTTTTATTAGGTGCAAAACTAAAGACTAGAAGTTTGCATGTTGTTTGTGGTAAAAGAGATGATAGAATATTGATAGTGACAGTTTATGAACCAAAACCGCCAAAGTGGATTGATTATAAAACACGAAGTCGGGAGGTAAAAAGTCGCAGATGAGAGAATGCTATTTCTGTAAAGGAACAACCCAAATAAAAAATATTGACGTGGACTTCCGTTGGGAAGGTGAGCTTCACGTAATAAAAGACGTACCAGTGGAAATCTGCAATCAGTGCGGGGAGAGGTATTATTCTGCAGAAGTTTCTAAAAAAATTGACAAACTTGTCCAAAGTAACGAAAAACCAGAGCAAGTTCTAAAAGTCCCCGTTTTAAATTACAGTGAGTAACCCATTTTATCTTTCAGATTCCCCCAAACCTGAAGCTTTGCAACAAAAAAGAGCAAAGGCTTACACGCTCTTTACTCTGTACTTAAACTAAACTCCTTGACTTATTGCTAGAACTGCTAAAATTGTAACACAAAACCAAGGTAGGAGCAACTAGAACGGGGCTAACTTTTATCCCAGTGAGATTATTTAGGAAGAATTCTTTCTAACCAGCACTTAGAGACAGTTAGAGGAATTTGAAGGTTGAGAGAATTTTGTCGAAAAGATCAACAAATTTTTCAATAGTTAAACCACTACCCTCAGGCCAAGCAGTTACTGTTAAAGTTCCATTCTGACCATCATGTGTTACATTTCCCATGTATGCGTACAGAGTTGCTTTATTGTTTTCGGTAACAACTTGCCTAATTACACGTTTACCTGCGCTAGTAAAATCTTTCTTGTAGGAAACTATGTTTTTAGGTGGTAAGCTCGCTAGCTGTTCTGGTGAGCTTTGACCGAATTCGCAAATACTAAATCCAGAATCTGATACATTTTTTGGCCCGACACTGGGTTCACAGGCTTCTATCCCAGACTTACTTTTCTTCTCCCAATTTGTTGGGAACTTAAAAGTAATATTGAAGAAGGTGTCTGTATAGGAATTTGTTAAACTCGCAACTTCAGCGGTTTCGTCTTTTTGGGCGGAGGGGGTGGCGGGTTTGGCGGAAGGTGTGGCTTTCTTGGTGGTCGTAACTGTTGGTTCTGATGATTTGGGCTGGTAAGCATTGTAGACTAGGTAACCGCCGCCGCCAAAGAGTACTGCACCAATTACTACGCCCATGATGATGTTTTTCCAATTGATCGGATTCTTCGTGGCTACTGTAGTGGTAGGTTGTTGGGAAGGAACTGGATTTACATCTGGCATTAATTAAATTATTGCACACTAGGCTTTGCCTTGTAAACTACTGACTAAAATGCCGCAATCTGTTGGTACTGTTGTTTTAGTCTTTCCAGTATCGTATAGTTTGTGAGCGTAGTTATAATCCGCAGGGATTACATCCTGCGTATTGTTTCCTTGGCAGGATATAATCGCTAGATTACCTGCCTGCCGGCAGGCAGGCATCTCGCGTAGGAGTGTAGCAACGCAGAACGCGAAGCGATCTATTGTTTCTCTAGCGAGATATAATTACCGAAGAACTCGGGAGCCATAATTTTAAACCCATTTTTAATATCCTCGATAGGCAATAAAGAATTACCCAATTAAAAACCAGCCAAATGCGCCAAAGTTTATGGTAAAATTACATTGTAGTGTTGGCTAAGGTTTAATATGAAAAATAATAATAGAGGGTTTTCAATTATCAGTTTCTTAATAGTTTTGGGCTTAATAACAGGAGCCGTTGTAGCTGGGGTGTATGTTGCGGGAGGAAACCCCGCCCTTCTTAAATCCGTTGAACAAAAA